>NZ_JACJEV010000120.1:0-246 GCF_014164235.1 Pseudoalteromonas sp. SG44-17
GAAATTGAAATCGCAGTGAAGATGCTGTGTACCCGCGGCTAGACGGAAAGACCCCGTGAACCTTTACTACAGCTTGGCACTGAACATTGAACCTACATGTGTAGGATAGGTGGGAGACTTAGAAGATGAGACGCTAGTTTTGTTGGAGTCGTCCTTGAAATACCACCCTTGTAGTTTTGATGTTCTAACGTTGGCCCCTGAATCGGGGTTACGGACAGTGCCTGGTGGGTAGTTTGACTGGGGCGG
>NZ_JACJEV010000121.1:0-245 GCF_014164235.1 Pseudoalteromonas sp. SG44-17
ATGTCATAGGTAGGTACTTAAGAAAAATATTAAGTACAGCCTTAAAAATTTGGCTCTACCCCATACTGAAATACTCCTGTTTTTCGATCGCGTTTGGGGTGCGCCCTAGCTGCATTTTTCCTCAGAAAGTCAAATGCTCCATTAACTGCATTTAACAATCCTTTCCTATGCTTCCTAATAATCGCTGTTAATATGCCAATCCACCAACCCCCCGTTGTTTTTGCTACTGTCATTGTAGACATTTC
>NZ_JACJEV010000122.1:0-238 GCF_014164235.1 Pseudoalteromonas sp. SG44-17
GTGCCCACAGCGGTAGAGAGCCACATAGCAAATGTATAGAGTCGGCATTAGGCGCTTATTCTTTTCCTTTTACCTGATGCCTTTTACCTTTCACCTGCATTTTCACTTTCCTGCAGACAACAAAAAACCCGTCACATCGCTGTAACGGGTTTCTCTTATTTGGAGCCTGGCAATGTCCTACTTTCACATAGCAAATGCTACACTATCATCGGCGCTGTTTCGTTTCACTACTGAGTTC
>NZ_JACJEV010000123.1:0-236 GCF_014164235.1 Pseudoalteromonas sp. SG44-17
GGCTGTTAGAACTCAATCTGTACGAGTGCCCACACAGATGATTGCTTTATATTGTTAAAGAACGTTGCGACATTGTCGCTAGGGATGCGTATAATACATCCTTTATTTTTCGAGTCAACACTTAGTTTTAAACTTTCTTGCGAATATTTAAAACCGAAGTTTTATTTAACTCTCTGAGTTGTTCGTGCCTCGCTATGCGTTGGCGTTTCCCGTCTCAGTGGGGTCGCATTATAGGG
>NZ_JACJEV010000124.1:0-224 GCF_014164235.1 Pseudoalteromonas sp. SG44-17
TTGTCTTTCGACAGCTCAATGAATTCTGAATTTATTTAATATCTTTCGATATTGAATTGACTGTGCCGAAGCAACTTATAAATAAGTTACTTCTGTTGGTCACTCAGTTTCAATTGAGACTCTAAATTTTTTGCCTTGCTTAGCGAACTAAGCTTGGCTGTTAGAACTCAATCTGTACGAGTGCCCACACAGATGATTGCTTTATATTGTTAAAGAACGTTGCG
>NZ_JACJEV010000125.1:0-224 GCF_014164235.1 Pseudoalteromonas sp. SG44-17
CGCAACGTTCTTTAACAATATAAAGCAATCATCTGTGTGGGCACTCGTACAGATTGAGTTCTAACAGCCGAGCTTAGTTCGCTAAGCAAGGCAAAAAAATTAGAGTCTCAATTGAAACTGAGTGACCAACAGAAGTAACTTATTTATAAGTTGCTTCGGCACAGTCAATTCAATATCGAAAGATATTAAATAAATTCAGAATTCATTGAGCTGTCGAAAGACAA
>NZ_JACJEV010000126.1:0-217 GCF_014164235.1 Pseudoalteromonas sp. SG44-17
ACGAGTTAAAGCTTATAACTCAACCTCCGTGTAGCGAAGCGACTCGGTGTTCTCTGTGGTGAAATTGTTTTTTCAAATAGAATGCAGAGCAGGATTTTTCGTGGCTGAAGCCAACTCCTACGAGTTAAAGCTTATAACTCAACCTCCGTGTAGCGAAGCGACTCGGTGTTCTCTGTGGTGAAATTGTTTTTTCAAATAGAATGCAGAGCAGGATTTT
>NZ_JACJEV010000127.1:0-214 GCF_014164235.1 Pseudoalteromonas sp. SG44-17
CTTGTGTACGCCCGACATGGGCATTGACTTATGAGGTGAAAGTCCTCTGTAGGAAGATCACCGTTTAAATAACATACTGTTATTAAACGATAACTACTAGCGAATGGCAAGGGCTAAATCGCGAGAGATAGTCTGGAGGAAGCCGTTAGCAAATCTGTGAGCTGATGAACAAAAACATCATATGAGGCGTAGGCTGGAGACGAGCTAGCACAAG
>NZ_JACJEV010000128.1:0-209 GCF_014164235.1 Pseudoalteromonas sp. SG44-17
ACTGTCAATATCGTCTAAATCAAATTCGTCTTCTTCAGCCAACTCCGGCTCTGCAGTCGCTTTATCGCCAGTTTCATCAATTAGACTGTCAATATCGTCTAAATCAAATTCGTCTTCTTCAGCCAACTCCGGCTCTGCAGTCGCTTTATCGCCAGTTTCATCAATTAGACTGTCAATATCGTCTAAATCAAATTCGTCTTCTTCAGCCA
>NZ_JACJEV010000012.1:0-114763 GCF_014164235.1 Pseudoalteromonas sp. SG44-17
TGCTTGGTAACAATAGCGTTTTGGACCCACCTGACCCCATGCCGAACTCAGTAGTGAAACGAAACAGCGCCGATGATAGTGTAGCATTTGCTATGTGAAAGTAGGACATTGCCAGGCTCCAAATTTAGTCGAAGGACTTAAAACTTAAAACTTAATAATTAAAATAAGAAAATTGAAAAGAATTTTCTTGGTAACAATAGCGTTTTGGACCCACCTGACCCCATGCCGAACTCAGTAGTGAAACGAAACAGCGCCGATGATAGTGTAGCATTTGCTATGTGAAAGTAGGACATTGCCAGGATCTAATTAAAGAAAGCCCGACTAGCAATAGTCGGGCTTTTTTACGTTTGCAGGAAAGTGATTTAGCAGTGAGTTAGCAAGGATTATGTTGGCGGGAAAAGGCAGCGGCAATCATTGACTCTTATACGTATAATACCAATCGACTTAAATATTTAACCATTCTAGCGAGCTAAATAAAGCGCTAACTGCGTTATAAATTTTTCATGTAGAACAACTACATGTCAAAATTTATGCCTTGTTATCACTGCATTTATCTGTCGCTATAAATGGTCAGTAACTTAACACGATTGGTATAAGATCATTTTATTGTTTTGAAAAACTCGCAAACTCACTATAAAACTTGCGTTTAGGCCTCTACCTATGCGATAAGATTATTATATTTATCATACAAATAGTGGGGCTTCATGGCACGTAAAAAAACAACTAAATCAAAAGGTTCATCAGGACTCAATCGTAAAAACAGTGAAAGCTTCATAGTTAAATTTAGTAATCATGCTGATACTCAACTGTGTGCTTCTGGTTTGATGTATAAAGTAATAGATGAGGTCTCTGGTGAGCTAGTAACTGACACTGATACCGTGGTCATAAATCAGCGTATTATGCTTGCTGATGGCAGCGTAATAGCTGATAGTTATAAAGCTGGAATGCCTGAAGTATTTACCTTAGATGAGGCAATCGAAGGATTACGAGAAGGTATTTTATTGATGTCGGTTGGTTCTCGCTATGAATTTGTAATTCCTGCAGAGCTGGCGTGGGGGCGCAAGGGGAATGGTGGGAAAATAGGAGCTAATGCCGTTCTACATTTTGATGTGCGCTTAATCCGTTTAGGATGACCATTATGCTATTGTTAAAAGTACTTTTCTTTAATGTAAGAGGGTTTTATGCCGCCATTTTCTAGTCGCGTTTATTTATTACGCCATGGCGAATTGATTGAGCAAGGAGTCTTGGCCGGACAGACAGATTTTTTACTCAGTGAACTTGGCCGTGCGCAATTACATCAAGCGTGCAATGAGCTAACTAATATTGAGCTTGTACAAAGTTCGACTTTGAAACGTTGTAGCGAATTTGCCAGATCTTTTAGCCATGCCCAGCAAATACCACTTTTTCTGACTGATCAGCTCCGAGAGTTTAATTTTGGTGATTGGGATGGCTGTAAATATGATGATTTGTGGCAACAGACGGATTCTCCTAGTCTTGGCGATTTTTGGCAAAGCCCTTGGCAAGTAACTCCCCCTCATGGCGAAAGTATGAGGGATTTTTATCAGCGAATAGCAACGTGGTGGCAAACGTTACTAATTGATATTGCAAGTAATCGTACTCAAGCACAATTAGTTTTAACGCATGCCGGAGTGATCAAGCAACTATTAGGTATTATTTGTCGGTTACCAAAAGAGTCGAATCAGCAAAACATATTTTCAATCGGTTATGGGAAGCTCATTTGTATTGATATTTACATAGATGATAGCGATAAAGCATGGCCAAGAATTGTGTTTTAAAAGACTATTTTTAGCCGTCTAGAAAGATATTAATTGAAATATTTACTCACCCGCCCATAATAGAGCCTTATGTATTTTGGAATGGGGTGTAACTCCTCAACTGTTCCCGCAACTGTAAGTCGCAAGCGCGATAAGTCAGATACAAAATACGTTAATTTATTACCTATTGAGCGGGCTAACTCTTCTATTATCACCATGATCATAATGGTTTGTAGTGTATTGGGTTTAGCTATTGCTAGAGAGATAACACATTGCAAATACCAGCAGTAATTGATCCCCCTTTACTTGAAGTAACTAATTTATCGTGGTCGGTGGCAAATACCGCTATTTTGCACGATATTAATTTTGCAATAAAACCAGGCCAGTTTATCGGTTTGTTAGGGCCTAATGGCGCAGGTAAATCAAGTTTATTGCGTTGTTTATACCGTTACACTAAACCAGTGTGCGGTGAGGTTATATTTGCAGGGAAAAATATTTGGCAGCTAAGTGCGGATGAATATGCCAAGCAGGTTGCTGTGGTGCTGCAAGAAACACCTTCGCAATTTAATCTATCGCTTTATGATGTAGTGAGTCTTGGCCTTACGCCGCATAAAAGCTTATTTAGTTCGACAACTAAAAATGATCAACAAATTATTTTTCAGGCGATTGAGCAAGTTGGCTTGAGCCATCATTTACAGCAATCGTTTGATTCCCTTTCCGGTGGCGAGAAGCAACGCGCATTGATAGCACGTTCAATTGTACAAAGCCCTCAATTATTAATTATGGACGAGCCTACCAGCCACTTAGATATTAAATATCAAATTCAATTAATGGAGTTGACTAAATCGCTAAATGTAACGGTATTAGCGTCGTTCCATGATCTTAATCTTGCAGCAAGTATGTGTGATGAACTACTGGTGATAAAGCAAGGTAAGTTAGTTGCAACGGGTAGCCCAGAATATGTCATCACGGAAGAAATGCTTAGCGAAGTATTTGGTGTCTGTGCCGAAGTCTCGGCGCATCCACAGAGTAAACAATTAAATAAGGTCATTCCGCGTATTACCTATTTTTACGGTTATCAAGGTGGTGGCGTTGATGCAAAAAAATAATTATTTTGCAGTCAGCGTGGCGTTATTCTTTGCCTTGTCGAGCATTTTTATAGCACTTAGCTTTGGTGCTGCGGCCAGTAAATTTATTGATGTATACCACAGTATTATAGGTCAGGGAGATGACTCCTTTATAGCGCGGATCATATGGCAACTGCGAATGCCACGAACATTGTTGGCGTTTTTAGCTGGCTCTGGTCTAGCTATTGCTGGTTTAATTTTACAAACCGTAACCCGTAACCCGTTAGCCGATCCTTACTTATTTGGTATTTCATCGGGAGCCTCATTTGGTGTGGTATGTTTTATGACACTAACAGGAGTCAGCGCGGGAATAACAATGTCGGCCGCGGCATTTGTTGGTAGTTTATTGACTATGTTATTACTGGTTTTTATTGCCGGACGAGCAGGTCGCGGACAAGTTGAAAGCATGCTCTTGGCTGGGGTCGCTTTATCCTTTTTATTCAGTGCCTTTACCAGCTTACTTTTGTATTTTAGTGATCCACAGGCGATCACGGCTATTTTATTTTGGACGCTAGGCAGCTTTGCTCGCGCACAATGGTCAACGTTATGGTTACCCGCTTTAGTTATTATTAGTTGCACAGTGCTGATGATGGGTTTTCGTCGGCAACTAAATGCAATGTTACTAGGTGATGAAAGTGCTGCAACTTTAGGAATACCGGTACAGCGGTTTCGGTTATTAATGTTGGTATTGAGCTCATTGATCACTGCAGTGTTAGTGGCGATGTGTGGTGGTATTGGTTTTGTTGGTTTGATGATCCCGCATATAGTACGGTTTTTTGTGTCGCAAGGCACTATTACTGGTTTGATCATGACGGCTTTAGTTGGCGGTATATTTATGGTGTGGGTTGATGTGCTATCGCGTGTTTTACTTGCAAATCAAGAATTGCCAATCGGTGTTATTACTTCTGCAATAGGCAGTATTTTCTTTTTATCGTTACTTTATTTTCGCAAGCGAGAGAGTTAGTCAGATGTTTAATATACCCACAGTAACTAATCAATTTGGTCACCTCATCATTGATAAGATTAACCAAAAAACTAAACCGCTTGGTGCACTTGGACAGTTAGAACAATGTGCAATACAACTGGTTACTTTGTTTAGCCAAAAAGTGGCAAGCGAAGATGCTTTTAAAACCTTTGCACCTGCAATCAATAAGCCTACTTTGCTGGTATTTGCAGGAGATCATGGTGTTGCTGCACAAGGGGTATCGATAGCGCCCAGTGATGTCACCTCACAAATGGTAGCTAATTTTGTCAGCGGTGGTGCCGCTATTAATGTCTTTTGCCAACAGTTAGGTTGGCAATTAGAAGTGATTGATTGTGGTATTTTGCATCCAGTCACAGCGCCAAGTGTCCATAATTGCCGTCTAGGAAGTATAACAAAGCCATTTAATACAGACATGGCAATGAATACCGCGCAGGTACAGCAAGGCTTTAATAATGCTAAACAGCTGGTGCAGCAGCTCAGTCATAGTGGTTGTAATACAATTGCCTTTGGCGAAATGGGCATAGGTAATACCACCAGTGCAGCAGCGATTATGGCAGCTATGCTGAATTTACCTGCACAGCAGTGTGTTGGCAAAGGCACGGGTGTTAGTGATGATATTGTTACGCGTAAAATAACAGTTGTAGAGCAAGCGCTGGTATTGCATCAGTTACATTTAGCAGATCCTATTTCACTACTTGCAGCGTTAGGTGGCTTTGAAATTGTGCATATTACGGGAGCTATGTTGGCTGCGGCTGAGCAAGGCATGGCTGTAGTAGTTGATGGCTTTATTTGTAGTGCTGCGGCAATGGCCGCAATTAATATTAACCCAGCAGTGAAAGATTATTTAATTTTTGCACATTGCTCAAATGAGCAAGGCCATCGACTGATGTTAAACGCACTCGATGTTAAGCCACTGCTGCAACTTGATTTACGCTTGGGTGAAGGCACTGGCGCTGCGTTAAGTTTACCATTATTGCAAGCCGCACTTGGTTTTTATAATCAGATGGCTAGTTTTGCTGATGCTGGTGTTAAGCAGGTTGTCAGTTAATGCCTAACCCAGAGGCAAATAAAGTAACGCAATGGCAGTTACTGTTATTAGCAATTAGCTTTTTAACCCGGCTACCGGTGCAGTTGCGCTTTAATGTAACCGGTGCTCATTTAAATCAAGCAAGTCGCTATTTTGCTTTAGTGGGTTTACTGCTTGGTGGATTATTAGCACTCAGCTACGGCGTTTTTCAATTACTGTTACCAGCATCAATAAGTGTATTACTAATGATGGCGGTCGGGTTGTTATTAACAGGCGCATTTCATGAAGATGGCTGGGCCGATGTATGGGATGGTTTTGGCGGTGGTTGGCAGGTGTCGCAAAAGCTTGCCATTATGAAAGATAGTCGTCTTGGTACTTATGGTGCAGCGGCATTATTTATTATGCTGCTGGTTAAATTTCAAAGCCTACTCTTTCTTAGTGAGTCATTGATTACTGTATTGAGTGCAATTGTTATCGGGCAATGTGTAAGCCGAGTAGTGGCAACCAGTTTAATTATGGGGATGGAGTATGTAAGTGAAGATGCGACTTCAAAAGTAAAGCCGCTTGCTATGCACCTATCGGTCACTAGTTTAGTTACGTTACTTGTAACCGCCGCTACTTTACTGGTTAGCTTGATTGCTGTTGGTGTATTGTTATGGCAAACCGTATTCATTCTTGTAGCAGTATTACTGATCCTAAGAGTCATTTTGATCCGCTGGTTTAAACAGCAGTTAGGTGGTTACACTGGCGATTGTTTAGGTGCGGCGCAGCAGCTAAGTGAAATTGCCATTTACTTAACTTTCGTGAGTATATTATGAACGCTAACCACACATTTATTTTAGGCGGCGCACGCAGTGGAAAAAGCCGCTTTGCTGAACAGCTTGCACAGCAAAGCAATAAAAGCGTTATTTACCTCGCAACGGCGCAAGCCCACGATACTGAAATGCAAGATCGTATAGTCCATCATCAAAAACAGCGCCCTGTCGATTGGCCGTTAGTTGAGGAGCCAATTGCATTGGCTGAAGCGTTACAAACACACAGCAGCAAAGATAACTGTATTTTAGTTGATTGCTTAACCTTATGGTTAAGTAACTGTTTATGTCACGCCACAAGTGATTGTTGGGATGAACAGAAATCAGCACTACTAAATACCCTTGAAAATTTACCGGGGCAAGTGATTTTTGTCAGTAACGAAGTTGGCCACGGTATTGTGCCTCTGGGCGAGCTAAGCCGCCGGTTTGTAGATGAATCAGGCTGGTTACATCAAGCCATTGCCGCAAAAGCTGCGCGAGTTGAATTTATAATGGCAGGTCTTGCCTTAACACTGAAAGGGCAGTCATGATGAAAACATTAATGGTACAAGGTACGACTTCTGATGCAGGGAAAAGTACTTTAGTTGCAGCATTGTGCCGGGTATTTGTTGAACGCGGGATCAAAGTTGCTCCATTCAAACCACAAAATATGGCCTTAAACAGCGCTGTAACAGAAGATGGCGGCGAAATAGGTCGTGCGCAAGCACTACAGGCGATTGCAGCTAAAGTGGCGCCACGGGTTGATTTTAACCCCATTTTACTCAAGCCCAATAGTGATACTGGCGCTCAAGTGATAATTCACGGTAAAGCCATTAGTAATATGGAAGCAGGTGCTTATCATGATTATAAAAAAGTCGCGATGGATGCGGTACTGGCTTCGCAACAGCGTTTAAGCGAAGAGTTTGAGCTACTGGTAGTTGAAGGGGCGGGCAGCCCGGCTGAAATTAATCTACGTGCGGGTGATATTGCTAATATGGGTTACGCCGAAGCGGTTGATTGCCCCGTGATCATTATTGCAGATATAGATAAAGGCGGTGTGTTTGCGCATTTGGTCGGTACTCTTGCGCTATTAAGCGAGTCAGAACAAGCACGAGTAAAAGGCTTTGTGATCAACCGTTTTCGTGGCGATATAGGCTTATTGCAAGGTGGCCTTGATTGGCTTGAAGAGTACACAGGTAAACCAGTGTTAGGGGTGTTGCCGTATTTACATGATCTCGCCCTCGATGCTGAAGACGCGGTAGCGATAGATAATCAAGTAAGCCAAGCAAAAATAAAAATCGCAGTATTGCTACTTCCTCATATTAGTAACCACACTGATTTTGATGCGCTGCGTTTAAACCCGCAAATTGACATTAATTACATTCGCCATACTCAAGCAATTCCACACGTTGATCTGATCATCATTCCTGGCAGTAAAAATGTTATTAATGATTTAGCCTTTTTAAACAATGAAGGCTGGGGCGAGCAGATTCAGCGTCACTTGCGTTATGGCGGTAAGTTATTAGGTATTTGCGGAGGTTTGCAAATGCTCGGCACAGATATTTATGACCCTGAGGGTGTGGAATCAAGTAAAACACACTGTAAAGCTTTAGGGCTTGCTGATTTTGCCACTCACTTAGGGCAGCATAAAGTACTAACTCAAGCTGCTGGTGTGATCCATCTTGGCGGTCAACAAGCAAAAGTCGCAGGCTATGAAATACACGCTGGTTGCAGCGCTGGCCCAGCATTTAAAAAGCCTTTTTTACAATTTACTCAGCATCCACAGCATGTTAGGCAAGATGGCTTTATATCAGATGATGATTGTATAGCAGGTACTTACTTACATGGCTTATTTGATAGCAGTGCAGCTACGCAACTAATACTGGATTGGGTATTGCCAAATAGTGGTATTACCCAATTAATAGATATAGACACACATCGCGAGCAGCAATTAACGCGCTTAGCCACGATGTGTAAAGAACATTTAGATTTAGACAAAATAACGCAAATTTACCAAAACTGGGAAGGAGTTAATCATGAGCGACACACATAACGACAAGCACCAACAACGCCAACAAAAAGTAAAAGATAAAGTTGATGAGCGTATAGCCGCAGCACAAACTGAGAAAGGTGTTTTTCAGGTGATCACCGGTAACGGTAAAGGTAAATCAACCTCAGGGTTTGGCACGGTAACACGTTGTGTAGGCCATGGCATGAAAGCTGCTGTGTGCCAGTTTATTAAAGGTACTTGGCCGTGTGGTGAGCGTAATGTATTGCAAGGCGCAGGGGTTGAATTTGCCATTATGAACACAGGTTTTACCTGGGAGACGCAAAATAAAGAATCAGATACCGCAGCGGCGCAAGCGACTTGGCAAGAAGCAAAACGTATGTTGGCTGACGAATCAATTAATTTAGTATTACTTGATGAAATTACTTATATGATCACCTACGGCTACATTGATTTAGACGAAGCACTCGAAGTGATCGCTAATCGTCCGCCAATGCAATCTTTAATTATTACTGGCCGTGGTGCGCACCGCAAGTTAACTGACTTAGCTGATACTGTTAGTGAAGTGCGCAATGTTAAGCATGCATTTGATGCTGGTGTTAAAGCGCAAATAGGATTTGATTATTAATGGCTACGCTTAGGCTTGTACTCGTTTTATCGCTGGCTCTGTGCTGCTTTAAGCTCGTGGCTGATCCTAACAAGCAGCAATTAAGAATTATCGCCTTGGCCCCGCATATTGTTGAAAACCTGTATACCATCGGCGCTGGTGAGCAAATCGTGGGAACCGTGGAATATGCTGATTTCCCTGCTGCGGCCAATGATATCCCACGTATCGGTGGTCACCAAGGTATTCAAATAGAAAAGCTACTGGCCCTCAAACCTGATTTAGTTTTAGCATGGAAAACGGGTAGCAAAGCTGAGGATTTAGCACGTATTAAAAGTTTTGGTATTGATATAATTTACAGTGACGCCAGTGAAGTAGATAAAGTACCCAATGAACTGCGCCGTTTAGGTGAGCTTACTGGACGTGAGCAATCAGCCGAGCAAGCCGCACTTGAATTTGAGCAAAAAATTGCTGTAATCAAAGCCAAGCAGCAAGGTAAAAGTAAGGTCGCGGTATTTTACCAGCTATGGGCAGAACCGATGATGACGGTGGGTAAAAATACCTGGATCAATCAGTTAATCGAAATTTGCCAAGGTCGTAATGTATTTGCTAGCAGCCGAACTGATTACCCTCTGATAAGTATTGAAAATGTGATCGTGGCAAAACCAGAGATCATTATATTGCCTAATGAAAAGTCACAAGCGCAGCAAACGGTGATTGATTGGACACAATGGCCCGAAGTACCCGCGGTAAAGCACCATCAGTTTATTAGCGTCAATGCTGATTTACTACACCGTTTTACCACGCGTATGTTGGATGGTCTTGCTGATATGTGTACTAAAATAGATGATTCACGCGTTGCAATTAAGGAGGCACAATGAGTGATTGGCAAGACTTTTTAAAAACCGAATGTGCAAAAACTTATATGCAGCAGACGTTGGATACAGTTGCTCAAAAGCGCAGCGAAGGTATTGCTGTATATCCGCCAGAGCAGTATGTATTTAGTGCATTTGATGCAACACCGTTAAGTAATATAAAAGTGGTTATTTTAGGACAAGATCCTTACCACGGCGAAGGACAAGCACATGGTTTGTGTTTTTCGGTATTACCAGAGGTAGGTAAACTTCCACCCTCATTAAAAAATATCTATAAAGAGCTGGCTACAGATATCGATGGTTTTCGCGTGCCTACGCACGGTTATTTACAACGCTGGGCAGAGCAAGGGGTGTTTTTACTTAATACCGTACTGACTGTTGAGCAAGGCCAAGCCCATTCCCATAAACACTTAGGTTGGGAGCAGTTTACCGATAAGGTTATTGCCCATATTAATCAACACTGTGAAGGTGTGGTATTTATTTTATGGGGTGCTCACGCACAAAAGAAAGGTAAAGGCATTGATAGTACGCGTCACCATATTTTAAATGGCCCGCACCCATCGCCGTTGTCTGCGCATCGTGGCTTCTTTGGTTGCCAGCATTTTTCCGCAACCAATCAGTTATTAACACAGCAAGGGCAAACAGCGATCGATTGGCAAGTTTAGGAATTGTAGATGCTAGGTTATCCTGCGCAGAATATACGTTAACTGATATAAACAAAGGCCCTTACTTTATCGGTAAGGGCCTTTTAGTTGGTTAGTAGCTATTGCGAAATTAAAAATCTAATTCATCAATCGCAATATTGTCTGTAAAAAAGTCTAGTTCCTGTAGTTCTTTACGTAAACGTTGCTTGTCTTTTAAAGCTTCGATTTCGCGCCATTTTCTCTTTTTATTTTTCTGAGAGGTCTTTCTTGTTGTATCAGGACCTTCTAATATCTCTAAAATATCGTCTAGGCTATCCATGAACTTCTCCTATTGAATTTTTTGAACCTCGAAAATACCTATACCACAGGCCACACTAAAATAGAATAAAAAAGTGACATTTATGTTACAGGTAAGTGATAAATTAATGAATAGAGATTATTTTCAGGCATAAAAAAACGCCGCAAATGCGACGTTTAATTTAAACGATAAAAGCGATTACATTGCTTTAAAACGCGCTTCTAGTTGCTCTTGTGCATCAGCAAAAGAACGAATACCTTCAGCTAGTTTTTCTGTCGCCATGGCATCTTGATTATGTAACCAACGGAACTGAGCTTCAGTTAGTGGTGCAGGTTTAGGCTCTTTAGTAATATCACTGTCAAGTAAATACTCTTGTGCACCTTCAAGGTTGCCTAGCTCTTCTAAAAGGTTAGGACTGATGGTTAGTTTATCGCAACCAGTTAGTGCGATGATTTCACCGGTGTTACGGAAACTTGCGCCCATAACAACCGTTTTATAATCATGACGCTTATAAAATTCAAAAATACTGCGTACTGATTGCACGCCTGGATCTTGTAATGGATCGGTTGGTTTTTCTAAGCCGTTAGCAACGTGCCAATCTAAAATACGGCCAACAAATGGTGAAATCAAAAATACGTTAGCATCTGCACAAGCACGGGCTTGAGCATCACTAAATAGCAGCGTTAAGTTACACTTAGTACCTTCTTTTTCAAGTTGCTCTGCGGCTTTAATACCTTCCCACGTTGAGGCAACTTTGATTAAGATTTTATCTTTGCTCACACCTTCTTTTTCATAAAGGCTTAGTAATGTGTGTGCTTTAGCAATTGTTGCTTTAGTATCAAATGATAAACGTGCATCAACTTCGGTTGAAATATAACCCGGCACAATGTCACTGATCTCTTTACCTAGTAATACAGCAAAGTAGTCACAGGCTAGTTCTAATTGTTTAGCAGCGTCTTGCTCGGTTTCTTTAGCATAACTCCACGCTTTATCTAAATACGGCTTATAGGCTTCAATTTCACTGGCTTTTAATAGCAATGAAGGGTTAGTTGTTGCATCTTCCGGTTGGTGTTTTTTAATCGCTTCAATATCACCAGTGTCGGCCACGATAGATGAATGTTGTTTGAGCCTTTGTAGAGCTGAAGTCATTTGCTTTCCTCATTCCAAGCAAGTTAAAAGAAAATCTACTGTAACTACCTTATACTGCAGCACTGTGACAGCGCTTAATAGGTCTTATGTCCGTATCAGTGAAGAACGAAGGTGCATAGCATAATTTGCTGTGCTAATAAGGTAGGTATCATACCAATCAATTCTAACTAATTGATATAAACAAAACGTGCTTTTCGTTTCATTTAATGTTGAAATTGACATTAAATAATTTCCAAGTCAATAGCTAACTATGATCACTGTTATTTCACCTGCAAAAAATTTAGATTTCGAGAGCCAAGCAAGCACTGATAAATTCACGCAACCTGAGTTACTTGAGCACAGCGAAGAGTTGATGACGGTGTGCCGCGAATTAACGCCGGCACAAATTGGCAGTTTAATGAAAATTAGCGATAAGCTTGCAGGCCTTAATGCTGCGCGCTTTAGTGAATGGTCGCAACCGTTTACTACCGACAACGCTAAACAAGCCGTGATGGCTTTTAATGGCGATGTATATGGTGGTTTAGATGCAAACAGCTTAACTGCCGGGCAACTTGATTACGCGCAAAGTCATCTACGTATTTTGTCAGGCCTTTACGGGTTATTAAAACCACTTGATTTAATGCAAGCGTATCGCTTAGAAATGGGCACTAAGCTTGATAACAGCCGTGGTAAAAACCTCTATGAATTTTGGGGCAGTATTATTGCTGATAAACTAAATAGCGTACTCGCTGAGCAAGATAGCCAATATCTAGTAAATTTAGCATCAAACGAGTATTTTAAAGCGGTTGATAAAAAAGCCTTAAACGCGCAAATCATTACTCCACACTTTAAAGACTGTAAAAACGGCCAATATAAAATTATCAGCTTTTATGCTAAAAAAGCTCGCGGCTTGATGGCTCGCTACATTATTGAGAATAAAGTTACCCAGTTAAGCGATTTAAAAAAGTTTACTGTTGATGGTTACTACTACAGTAGCGAAGCGACCCAAAAAGAGCTGGAGCCAGTATTTCTAAGAGATGAACAAAACTAGTTATTAATCTGTTTAAAAGCCATGCAATGCATGGCTTTTTAGTTTTGGCGCTTATTTTGCAATAACCTGACACTATTTATAAAATAATCAAGGTTAAGCAATGCTAAAAATACCTTCTATCAGCGATGCCGAAAAACTTATTGAAGAAAAACTCGGTGGCTGGTTTGATGTCGTAATAAGTCATATACCTAATTTTATAGTGGCGGTGATCATCGCCATTGTTTTCTCAATTCTCGCGCGTTTTTTAGGTTCGATGATGCGCAATGTTTTACGCCGCTCGTTAGACTCCCAACAAATTGCAGACTTAATGGCATCGATATTCAAGATGATAGTACTGTGTGTTGGGTTATTTGTTGCCCTCGATTTTATAGGGCTAAAAGGCACTGTAACGTCATTACTGGCTGGTGCTGGGATTGTTGGTCTAGCAATTGGTTTTGCCTTTCAAGATATGACAGAGAACCTAATCGCTGGTATTGCTATGGGTATTCGCAAACCGTTTAAAACAGGCGATGTTATAAAAACCGATGATGTGTTTGGCAATGTGCGCTCAATAAATTTGCGCAACACGCTCATCGAAAACTTTTATGGGCAATTGATTTTAGTGCCTAACAAAATACTTTTTCGTAATGTATTACGTAATTACAGTACCTTAGGTGTACGCCGCATTGAAGTGCCGGTGGGCATTTCATATGGTGATGACCCAGAGCTGGCAGCTGAGGTGATAGTTAAAAAAATCAATGAATTTGATTTTGTAATTAAACAAGACGAAACCGCTGTTTATGCTGAAGGGTTTGGCGACAGTAGTGTCAACTTACTGGTGTGGTTTTGGATAAAATACCCCGGCGAGGCAGACTTTATGACCGTACGCCATAAAGCAATTGTGGCAGTCAAACAAGCGCTAAGTGACGCTGATATTAGTATTCCATTCCCAATTCGCACCCTTGATTTTGGTATTAAAGGCGGTGAAAAACTCGATGCGATGATCACTGAAAAGCGCCAGCACTCAGAACAATAAATGGTTCTAGGCTTATTATATCAACAGGTAATATTTACCTGTTGATAGTGCTAATTTACACAAATTTACAGCTGGTAATACAGTTGTTGATTTGCGCATATTTACCAGTATTAAGTTTTCTACTGATAGACAGCAACAATAAGAGTAAGATAAGTGCATGTTTATTTATCCCTGTATAAGGAAATTACAATGAAAAAACTCCTATCAATATGTGCGTTTTCACTATTAATATTAACCAACCTCAGTTATGCAGAAGAGCAAGCAACCAGCCCAGTTGAAAGAATGTTCTCAGTAATGGACATGGATAAGCAGATGACCGGTGGTTTTGAAGCTATGTTGCCGGTTATTGAGCAAATGGCGGCACAGTTAAAATTGGATGCAGCGGCGAAAGAAGAGCTGAAAAATATTTACCGAGATTGGTTTAAATATGATTTTGATCAGCAAGTAATTTTAGCTGAATTGGTTGAAGTCTACTCAGAGAATTTCACTGACAAAGAAATCAATGAGTTAACCGCCTTTTATGAAACACCCACAGGGCAAAAGTTTCTAGCTAAATCACCAGAATTGATGCAAATAGGTGCGCAGTTAGGTATGCAAGAAGGGCAGTTAAAACAAGGCCTACTGCTTGAAAGACTGCAACCATTTATGGCGAAGCATCAAAACAAGTAAAAGGCAGTGGTCATAGTTTAGTTATCGCTAGCCGATTATCTACTGCACTTATTAGACACGAGCTAAAACTAAGGCTAGTGTCTAATAAGTAAAGTCGAAGGTAAAATTAATGAATAACATTAAAGTGAGCAATGAAGAACCAAGTAGCCCATGTATTCGGCATTGTTGTTTGGATAAAAACGATACCTGTATCGGTTGCTTTAGAACCCTTGATGAAATTCTCGCGTGGCACAGTGCAAGTCCTGCACAAAAGCTGCAGGTTCTTAATGAATGCCAAAATCGCAAAAACGCGCAACATAAATAATCACTTTGTAGAGCAAACTGCAGTCTGAAAAAGCTAACCCCAAATTTCAAGATTAGTATAAAAACCGTATACTAGTTTTTACTGCTCTGTACTGCCCGTTAATAAACACTCCAACACACACAAAGAATAAGTTAGCGATATACTCGTACCACTGCATTTGGCTAAGCATCCATAATCGATGGTGTTTTTGAATTTTTGATTGCATACGTATTCAATTTTCATTTTGTGAGAACCTCTCTATTGTTAATTATTTGTAAATATAGAATGCCTATTACTTGACAATACAACGGAACACACAATGAAAATTAAAAAAATAGTAACCACTATTGGGCTAAGCATTGCCCTAAGTGCTACGTCGATTGCAAATGCAACACCAACAACATTCGTCCATCTATTTGAATGGAACTGGCAAGATGTAGCCCTCGAATGTGAACAATACCTAGGACCTAAAGGCTATGCAGCGGTACAGATATCGCCACCTAATGAACATATACAAGGCAGCCAATGGTGGACGCGTTATCAACCTGTCAGTTACCTATTGCAAAGCCGAGGCGGTAACCGCGAGCAGTTTATTGATATGGTTAATCGCTGTAATGCCGCTGGCGTTGATATTTATGTAGATACTTTAATCAATCATATGGCTGCAGGCAGTGGTACAGGTACCGCTGGTAATACCTATGGTAATAAACAATACCCAATTTATAGCCCACAAGACTTTCACACCAGTTGCACCATTAATGGCTCTGACTACGGCAACGATCGTTACCGAGTACAAAACTGTGAGTTAGTTGGACTAGCAGATTTAGATACCGCTGCAACGTATGTCCAAAACACATTAGCGGCTTACATTAATGAATTACAAGCCATTGGTGTTAAGGGGTTTCGGTTTGATGCCTCTAAACATGTTGCAGCCAGTGATATTCAAAGTTTAATGGCGAAAGTGAATGGCTCGCCAGTGGTCTTTCAAGAAGTAATTGATCAAGGTGGCGAGGCTGTTGGTGCCTCTGAGTATTTAGCGTCAGGTTTAGTTACGGAGTTTAAATACAGCACTGAACTTGGCAATACCTTTAGAAATGGCTCGCTCGCATGGTTAAGTAATTTTGGTGAAGGGTGGGGGTTTATGCCAAGTGCATCAGCTGTAGTATTTGTAGATAATCATGATAATCAACGCGGTCATGGTGGTGCCGGTAATGTAATTACCTTTGAAGATGGCCGCTTGTACGACTTAGCAAACGTATTTATGTTGGCTTACCCGTATGGTTATCCAAAAGTAATGTCTAGTTACGACTATCATGGTGACACAGATGCTGGTGGTCCAAGCGTACCTGTGCATAACAACGGTAATTTAGAATGCTTTGCGAGTAATTGGCAATGTGAGCATCGTTGGGCATACATTGCAGGTGGCGTAGATTTTAGAAATAATACGGCTGATAACTGGGCAACAACCAATTGGTGGGATAATACTAACAATCAAATAGCCTTTGGTAGAGGAAGTTCAGGGCATGTTGCCATTAATAAAGAAGGCTCAACACTCAATACTACCGTGCAAACAGATATGGCTCCAGGGCAATACTGTAACGTGCTAAAAGGAGCGCTGACTAATGATGCAACAAGTTGTACTGGTGAAGTTATTACTGTTAATGCAAATGGCACTATAAACTTAAATGTAGCCGCGTGGGATGCAATGGCTATTCATAAAAATGCCAAGTTAACCACTAACTCAACCCCTGATCCTCAGAGTGATTGGCAGCGAACTGTGATATTTATTAACGCACAAACGCAAACTGGCCAAGATATGTTTATTCGCGGCGGGATTGACCATGTTTATGCAAACACAAACCTTGGGCGTAACTGCCAAACAAGCAACTTTGAATGTGCTATGCCAATTCGCCATAATAATTTGCAAAGTGCCACTACCAGTCCTTGGAAAGCAAACGATAATTACCTAGATTGGTATGGTATTGAAACGGGCCAAAGTATTGAGGCGCAAGGGACCGCAACCGATTGGACAACTAATATTTGGCCAGCAACTTGGGGAGCAGAAAAAACCGTTGCTAATGATGGATTTGGTGTTACACCACTGAATATTTGGGGTGAACATTATTGGCTGCTTGATGTTGATATGGATTGCAGCAAAGCGGTTAATGGATGGTTTGAGGTAAAAGCGTTTATTAAAAATGGTCAGGGCTGGGAGGGCAATATCGCGCAAGCAAACCCCCCTTATGCTAGTACTAATCATGTTGCTCAATGCGGCAAAATTAATAAATTTGAGTTTAATAATTCAACGGTAGAAATACGCAATTTCTAATTTTATTACAGATAAATCCCAGCTAAACCATAAGTATGCGTTTAGCTGGGATTTGTAAGTCGCTATTATTGCCAAAATGAATTTTGAGCTTTATGGTCATTAGTAACTTTGCGTATCTGCAAATTAGATAAACAGTTATCTAATTACGATTTACTATTAATGCTTGATTAAGTGATTGAATGTAAATAAAGTTAGTTCTTTTTTGATGTTTGAATAGAAAGAGTAATTCTAAATACTCGTTAGCTTTTAAATAATGTATAAGTGCTATAAGTTGAGTGGTTTAATATAACTTACTTAGGCATTATTAAATTGTATACAATGAGTTAGTTAGCTATGTCATTTGGGCTAGACAATCACTCCTCTGCGTAGATTTGTTCGCTGTTGCGCGCGGCAATATATTTTAAAGGGAATTAAGGTATCTGGATGAAAGAAATCATGGTTTATGGAACAGTTATCCTTTGTTTCTTTTGTTATGGTCTTTGGCCTTTTATCGCATCAGCTTTACTGGTGTTTATTTCTGATGACCCAACTTTAGGTATTATCAGTTTAGTTATTTGGTCAATTGCTGTTACGATCCAAATAATTGCTATGTGGCAAATATTTAAAAGAAATTCAAAAGGATTACATTTGTTTTTCTCTGTAGTTTTTCTTTACGTATTTTTATATGCGGGTGATTCACTTATCGTTTCATTAGAAAGTAACGCTGTTTTTTCATTTTCAAATATTATAAATAAAGCTATATATCCATTGTTCGCTGCATGGGCTTTGTATTTTAGCGATGCCAAAGATTTCTTTATTAAACCAACTGAGAGTTAGTAATGAGTAAGTGTAATAATTGTAGTGCCAGTATTTCTTTTATGGCAGTTTTAAACACCATGAATCCCTTGAAAGTAAAGTGCTCAAATTGTAAGGAGCCAGTGCGAATTGATAAGGTTAGTGGCGGTATTGCAGCCCTAATTATTTCATCTATTGCAGTGACTATACTGGCGATGTTTTACGGTTCACCAAACTATTGGTTAAAAATAGTTCTGCCTGTAGTGGTAGCTGCCGAGATCGGATATTTTGGCCTCATTAAGTTTGGTATCGTTAAAATTAAAGCAGTTGAGTAAATCATAAAAATTCATCTGGAGATTAGTGTTTCTCACATTAGTGTTAAACGCATAAAATTGCCAATTAAACTCAGCAGTGAGTTTAATTGCACTAGCGATAACACAACAAAGCAGTTCTATTTCTATTAAATACCTTATTGTGCATTGCGGTGTGTTGGTGATGTTTTTATATGTTGAGCAAGCACAGTAATGCTTATCTTGTCTTTAAATAGTAGAGCCTTGCAAATCAATTTTTAATCTTCTATCTAGCTACTTTAACCTGCATTTTATTTTCAATAATTGCCACACCTTGGGTATTTTCTAAAAACTTTTGTGCCAGTGCGCGTTCAAAGCCGGTTTCGGTTATACCGTACAGGGCTACTTTGTTGCCATTAACGTGCACTTGTAGTTGCGAGAGGTGTAGGTTTGGATTGCTGCGCAGTTTATGAATTATAGTCTGTTGTAATGTCGGTTGAGGAGAAACGCTGCTGATCATAATTGTGCTGGTGGCCGCACTGACTTGTATTGTGCAGGCGAGTGAAAATATACAGCATACTAATGACATAGTTAATTTGAAGCGATTCATGATTCCTCCCATAACGTCTATTATATTTATTTAGTGACTAGTAACCCTAGTGTTACAATATTCATTCCAAGATTAAGTCATTGAAATATATTGATAATTTAAAATTTTTGTAAACTATTTAGGAGTTTTTTACATTCAACTGAGTAAAAAATACGGTAATTTTTAATTACTTTAGATTTATTTGTTCCTTTTTTTGTTTTTTTAGAACAATATGATATAAAAATTACCTGTAACATTTATTTTACAAAAATCATTGAGCTCAAGTAAATCAAAGGCATGTGGTTTAGTTACTGTATAGCCATCTAATTAAAAATATTTTCTTTAATTACAATAGATTAATTGCTCTACTTTCTATGGATAAACAACTGTACTCGGTTTATTGACAGCGTTGTCTTTAGGTGTTTTTATTAAATTGATGTGAATTATTTGTTAATTCAATTCTCTTTAAACTAACATCCAAGGATTTTTAAATGAAAGCGTCGAAAACCCCAACATTCAAAATAACGGCATTAGCGAGTGCTATTTTGTTATCAACAGCTGGTTCTGCAATCGCTGAGCAAGTAGAGTCAGAGCGTTTTATTGTGCATTTATCTGAGCAAACGACTGCTCTACATACTGCGTTTGCTCAAAGTAAAGCGCAGATTAATAATATTAAAGTAAGCTTGATGAGCGATGTTGCTACTCAAGCTAATGTTGAAGTACTACAAAGCTTGCCTGATATTAACGCAATGGCGGTGGTTTTAACGGCGGATCAAAAAGCTCGTTTATTACAAAGTAGCGATGTAGCCAGTATAGAAGTGGATCCAAAGCGTTATTTAATGGCCGAAAGCACCCCATATGGTATTACTATGGTTCAAGCTCAACAACTTTCAGATAACCTAACTGGCAGTCAAAAAGTATGTATTATGGATACTGGCTACACACTAAATCATCCTGACTTACCAAATACAGGCGTCACTGGCAGTGATGGTTATGGCGCTAATGATACAGGTAATTGGTATAACGATGGTAACGGCCATGGTACACATGTTGCGGGTACTATTGCAGCGTTAGGTGGAAATGGTCAGGGTGTTGTTGGGGTTAATTCTTCGGGCCAATTGGGTTTACACATTGTTAAGGTATTTAACGACCAAGGAAGATGGGCATATGGTTCTGACCTTGTTGCAGCTATCAGTCAATGTCAAGCCGCTGGGGCAACAGTGACCAGTATGAGTTTGGGGGGGCCTCAATCATCTAATGCTGAGCGCCAAGCTTTTGCTAATAGCTATTCGCAAGGTATGTTGCATATTGCAGCTGCAGGTAATGATGCGAATAGCTCGTTAAGTTACCCTGCATCTTATGATGCGGTTATATCTGTGGCGGCAGTTGATAGAAATGGTAATAAGGCATCGTTCTCACAATATAATTCACAGGTTGAAATTGCAGCGCCAGGCGTTGGTACTAACTCAACATGGAATAATGGCGGGTATAAGAGTATAAGTGGTACTTCCATGGCAACACCGCATGTATCTGGTGTAGCTGCATTAGTCTGGAGTCACTTTCCAAACTGTAGTAATCAACAAATTCGTGATGCTTTAAATACCACTGCGCAAGATCGTGGCGCACAAGGGCGGGATACCTCATACGGTTTTGGTATTGTTAAAGCAAAAGATGCCTATGATTATTTAGCACAATCTGACTGCGGTGGTGGTAGTGGCATGGATAATGTGCCAGTTGCAAGTTTTAGTGCAAACGTAAATGATAAACAGGTTACTTTCAATAACACCTCTACGGATGATAAAGGGATCAGCAGTTATAGCTGGAGTTTTGGCGATGGCAATTCATCGAATACTAAAAACCCTATTCATACTTATACTGCAGAAGGTAATTATACAGTCCTTTTAGAAGTAACTGACACCATAGGACAAACAAATCAGCGTAGTCAAACTGTGACTATCTCATCGAATCCTCCTGGCGGTTGTGATGGTTTAGCTAGTTGGGATGCAGCAAAGTCATACCGTGTTGGTGATTTGGTTGAGTTTAACCAAGTTAAATATAAAGCAACTTGGTGGTCAACGGGGGCAAGTCCAGCGATTTATTCTAATGTTTGGTCGCGTCAAGGTAATTGTCAAAATGACGGTGATGTTAATCAAGCACCTAAAGCGAACTTTGATTTTAGTGTCAATGGGTTGGCTGTCAGTTTCACTAATGCATCGACTGATGATGTGGCTGTTACAGCCTATAATTGGACTTTTGGTGATGGCAGTGTCGCTAATACCGTAACACCCAATCATACTTATCAAGCCGCAGGTTCCTATGATGTAGCACTTACGGTAAGTGACGCCCAAGGACTTAATCATACCTTAACTAAAACAGTAACTGTTACAGATGGCACACAAACTGGCTGTACAGACTTATCGAACTGGAGTGCAAGTGCTGTATACACGGCTGGCGAAGAGGTGGCCTATAATGGTAAGCGCTACAGTGCGAAATGGTGGACACGCGGTGCAAACCCTGCTGATAATTCCAGCGCATGGGCCGTTTGGAAAGACCTAGGAGTTTGTCAGTAGCTGCTGGTAATTAAACTAAAAAGCCGAGACTATGAATATGAAGTAACCCCATAAGTCTCGGCTTTTTATGTAGCGTCAAAGCAGATGAATTATTTCTTTTTCTTAGCTTTTGCTTTGGCCTTTTTACGGGCTTTGATTTTTACCGGATCTTTATGTTTTTTGATTGGCGCTTTAGCTTCTTTATGACGCGGCTCAAATCCTTTAACAACACGGCGTTTAAGGCGCAGCTCAATGTAGCGTTCAATTTTTGCTAATACTGCAATGTCATGGGCTTCTACTAACGAAATTGCAATGCCTTTCTTACCTGCGCGAGCAGTGCGGCCAATACGGTGAACATACACGTCTGCTGTGCGTGGCATATCAAAGTTGATCACATGACTAATATCAGCCACATCAATACCGCGGGCGGCAACATCAGTCGCAACTAATATTCTTGTACGGCCACTGTGGAAATTTTCCATTGCCTTCATGCGTTTGTCTTGTGGCATCTCGCCACGTAACCAGGCTGCGCGAACCCCAGCATTGGTCAGCTCGCCGACTAATGTTTCTAGGCGATCACGGGTTTTAACAAACACAATAGCTTTGCTTAAGTCTTCACTGTTTAGTATTTCAACCAACATTGCTAATTTATGGTTGTAATCATCAGCAATGTGTACCCATTGGTGGATTTTAGCTTTTTCTTTACGTGAAGATTCAGCTTCTAATAGGGCTGGATCTTTTAAAATTTGCTCTGCAAATCGTTCAACGCTATCGCCTTCAAGAGTGGCTGAGAATAAAAAGCACTGACGACGATTTTTTGCTTCTTCACAAATACGCATCATTTCTTTACGAAAGCCCATGTCTAACATGCGGTCTGCTTCGTCTAAAATAAGCATCTCGACGTTTTCGGCATGAAAGTTTTCGGTTTCTAAATATTCCATTAATCGCCCTGGTGTGGCGATTAATATATCGTTATTTTTTTCAAAAATTTCTTTATGCGTACCGTAGTTAATACCGCCAGTAACAACACCAATTTTAAGGTTAGTGCCTTTAGCAAGTAGTTCACACTGTTCATGAATTTGATAAGCTAACTCGCGCGTTGGAGTCATGATCAAAACACGGGCAAAACCAGGCTCGCGACGCGGGAAATCAAGTAAGTATTGAATCGCCGGGATCAAAAATGCCGCTGTTTTACCAGTACCGGTTGGTGCGGAGGCTAAAATATCACGGCCTTGCAGCGCTTCAGGGATCGCTTGTTGTTGAATGCTAGTTGGGGTTTCGTAACCCATTTTAGCAACGGCTTGTAGTATCTTGTTATCAATATCAAAATCAGAAAATTGCATAGAGTGTCAAAAATAGAGGACAATTGCTGGTAATTATACGCGCTATCCGCCAGTTGGTGAATGAAAAGGTGAAAAAATGTCAGGCTTTGTGTTTAAACAATTTAAAGTAGCGCAAACGCGCAGTGCGATGAAGGTCTCGACGGATGGAATTTTACTCGGTGCATGGGCTGACTTAACTACTTCACAGCGGTTACTTGATATTGGCACAGGTACTGGGTTGTTGGCATTAATGTGCAAGCAACGCAAACCAACTATGCAGGTTAATGCTGTTGAAATTGATGCCAATGCATGTGCTGATGCGCAGCAAAATTTTACAAATAGCCCATGGCCCGATATTAAATTGATGCAAAAAGCTATTCAGCAAGTAACCACCACAACTGAGTTTGATGTTGTGATCAGTAACCCTCCGTATTTTAATGCCAGTTTAAAAGGGCAGGACTTAGCTCGTAATACCGCACGTCATACAGATAGCTTAAGTTTTAGTGAGTTAATCACGGCATTCAAACACCTTTGTCACCAAAATGCTTTTTTAAATGTGATCCTACCTTGTCCAGAAGCGCAGTTGTTTATTGCACAAGCGCAATTACAAGGTTTGTATTTAGTGCGCCATTGTTTAGTACAAACTACTGCCACTAAAGCGCCGAGCAGGAGCTTAATGTGCTTTGCTTATCAGATGCAAGAATGCGAGCTGACCAGTTTAACGATTCATGGCCAAGGGGCTCAATATAGCGATGAGTATATAGCTTTATGTAAAGACTTTTACTTGAAAATGTAATCATCATTGAATAAAAGGTACATTTATCGCACACTGATGAAAAACCTGAGTGATAGATATGGATAATCAACTACCTAAACCTTTTATTTTTGTACTTTCCTTAGTGCAAGGCATTGTTCTTACTTTGTTATATCGTAGTGTTGAAAATCAGCTATGGCCTGCGACAGAGCCAGTTTGGTTGTTTTCTTTAGTTACTTTTACCATTAGTTTTGTGCTACTGACTTTACTTGCTGTAGAGCAAGCTAATATTAAAAAACTGCTTAGTTACTTGTTACCATTTAGTCTGTTGTTATCACTCCTTGGTGCTTATATTGGTGCTCAGCAATACCCTATTGCGCTGGTTAATAACGATGCTTTAACGGCCATTTTTATATTCACAGCCTTAATTGCCAGCTTTAAAGCACTTATGTATATCCAACAACTGATTGGTAATGAAGCAATTAGTTATAGCCAATTATTCAAGCTCTCATGGCGTAACTTTATTTTATTTGCAGAGTGTTGGTTATTCGTTTTATTTTTCTGGGGAATTTTGCAGTTAGGAGCGGCGCTATTTAATGCGTTAGAGATTACATTTTTCTCTGAGCTACTCAAAAAAGACTGGTTTTGGATCCCAACTTTAACCTTAGCGTTCGGTTTTGCCACGGTGATCTTTAGAGGGGTCATGCATATAGAAGATAACATCTCATTTTTATTGCAAACCTTGATTAAGTTTTTACTGCCAGTACTTACGGTTATTTCTTTAGGCTTTTTAGCGACGCTACCGTTTACGGGGCTAGATAAATTATGGCAAACAGGCAGTGGTAGCTCGTTAGTTTTATGGTTACAGGTACTCACTTTATTTTTTGTGAATACGGTTTATCAATACGCTGCTGATCAGCGACCTTATAAAATTGTAATACACAGGTTAGTATTTTTTGGTATTGCTTTATTACCAATTTACAGTGTGATTGCCGCTTATGGCATTTGGCTTAGAGTTGAACAATACGGGATCACGGTGGGTCGTTGCTGGGCTATTTTAGTGTGTCTTTTACTTGCGTGTTTTTCATTCGGGTATTTAGTCGGGATCGTTAAAAAGCGCGATGCATGGCAACAAGTGCAAAGCAAAGTTAATATTGTGATGGGGGTAGTGATTTTAATATGCATGCTACTAGTGAACTCGCCAGTTTTGAATTTTCAGCGTTTATCTACCGAGAGTCAAATCGCGCGCTTAAATGAAGGTGACGTGAGTATTGAAGAATTTGATTATTATTACTTCTCAAGTAATTTAGGACGCCAAGGCTATCTTGCAATGCAAAAGTTACAAGCGCAAATTCAAAGTACTCATCCAGAGCAAGCAATGATCATTGAGCGAATGTATGTCAACCCAGATAATCCAGAGTTTGAGGCTTTAGCCGAGCAAACATCAATAACAGAGTTTGTTACGCACTCGACGTTTTGGCCTAGGCAGCAGGTGTTTTCGGATGAGTTAATTCAGGCTGTATTCGAGAGCTTACATTTCAACCGCTGGACACCGCTTAAAAGTCATTCATTTTATTTTATCGCCATAGATTTAAACCAAGATGAACAACTCGATTATGTATTTATAGATGAATCGAATCACTCTACTGAAGCTAATCTGTGGTTGCATGATGGCACTCAATGGCAATCAAAATACATGACTATCGATAATCCCGAGCAAATTAAATTACTAAAAACACTGATTGATGCAGATAACATTGAGGTTGCACAACCCAAATATAATGATTTGAAAATTGGCGATGTGCTGTTTAAAGTCAGGAGTAATATTGATTACTAAACAGGGTTTAAGGTCAGAGTGTTCAAAATATTAGTTGGTAATTCAATATAAAGTTCAACGCTATAACGTTTAGCGTAATACATTGAATCACCAAACTAATAAATATTGTTAGGATAAGTAACAGCAGGAGCATACAGAAAATTATTCTGCTATAGCTCCTGGTATTTCTGTAATTACAGCCAGATACTGGCTTTAATTGGCATCAAATAACTCAAATATTCGGTTGTCACCAGGAGCCGTTTTTACCACTTGCAACAAGGCATTTGCCACGTTTTCACGGCTGACTTTTGCATCTTTACGTTCACTTGGCCGTTGTGTGGTGATTTGCAATGAAGCACTGTCGTTGGTAAGTGAACCTGGGCGTACAATGGTATAATTTAGGCCGCTATTGATTAGATGTTCGTCAGCCATATGTTTAGCAACTAAGTAAGGTTTTAAATCGCTTTCTGTTGCATCAGGATCATCTGCGCCAATCGAACTGACCATAATAAAGTTTTTTACATCATATTGCTTTGCATAATTTACGGCTTTAACCGCAGCCCATAAATCAATTAATAATGTTTTATCATCGTCGGTATTTCCGCCAGAACCGGCAACAAAAATCACCTGTTCGCAGCCTGCAAATGCTTGGCTAAAGTCACCCTCGAGATCTTGCTCGGTCACGCTGAGGTAGGGACTGCTTAAATCGCTTAACTTATTTTTATCACGTACGAGAGCAACAACCTGATGCTGATCATTAAGTAGTAACTGTGTCGTTATTTTACCAATCTGGCCACTTGCGCCTATGATTAATGTTTTGCTCATCATTAACTCCTTCAAAAAATAGCTAAATTGCTCACTGTGTTTATAGACCTTGGGGGAGATATTTATTTTTAAAGGGCTAGAACCACTTTATTACTTAAACCAGAGTATTTAGTTTTCATTTTTGTAAAGCTGACTTTCAGCTGATATCGACTAACCTTTATTTAATAAGGTCACACATTTGGAGCGTAAAATGACGGTTTCAGCAATACCAAAGGGGTATCATGCAATTACTCCTTACTTGATAATTAACGGTGCAGCAAAAGCAATCGAGTATTATGAGAAGGTATTTAATGCCCAGCTCATTATGCAAATGCCGCTGCCAGATGGCGGGATTGCTCACGCAGAAATTAAAATTGGTGATTCGCATATTATGCTTTCAGATATGTGCCCTGAAGCGCATTTTAAAAGCCCTGATGAGCTTGGCGGAACGCCTGTGAGCTTAATGCTTTACGTTGCAGATGTAGATGCCGTATTTGCTAATGCGGTTGCCTTAGGTGGTAAAGAAATACGCCCAGTTCATGACCAATTTTACGGTGATAGGGCCGGTACATTGCAAGACCCATTTGGCCATGTATGGACAATAGGCACTCATAAAGAAGACCTCAGCGATGACGAGATTAGTCAACGCATGGTTGATCTGATCAGTAAAGAAGAAGACGCATAAATTACAGTGGCTGATCTCATAGTTTTGAAAAATCGGTTTATATTTCATCTGAAAGTCAGCTATGAGCGAAGAGCAGACGCACAGACAAACTCGTTTTTGGACAAAAACGTGTCAGTCACTTTTCTAAATTAGCTAGTTACGGATTACATCTAGTAAGGCAAATCATATTTACGACGTGTTTAAAGTAAAATGCTACCCTCGACTGCTGCTTATTAGCATGGTCATAATTTACATAAATATTTACTAATAAATTCACTGGGAGATTGATACTGGCTATATGGGAAGCGGCTTTTCGGATACCACATCTTTTATCACGATAGTTGACGTGCAAAATTAAAATGGGTTAGCTTTGAGCAACTTAGGTAATTACGTTATGCTTACGGTCTTTATAATTCGGCCAATACGATATGTCTGAATCACAATTTAATAATCTACTCGCTGAGGCTATTTCCTCTATGAAATCACCGAGTTTTACATCTAAATTAATGGCCCTAATCGATTCGATACTGACGTATGATTGTGCAGTGATCCTCGGTATGCGTAAAGGCAAACACCCTATTTATCTTTACGATTCCATTGAAAATAACCGAGAATTACTTTTCGACCGTTACCTCACTTCTGCATTTCAAGATGATCCATTCTACAAAATGCTCACCATTGATGAGCAGCAAGGTGTTTTTTTATTAAAAGACGTAGTCCAATGGGGTATGGATTATCAAACATACTGTAATCAATTTTACCTGCAAACAGGCTGGAAAGATGAGTTAAGTATTCTCATTAAAGTTGAAGCAACCCGCTGGGTCGTTATCTATTTAGGGTGCACTCAGGCAGGAAATTCATTTTCGTCATTAAATGTTGAAACATTAAAATCATATTTCGCAATCATTCAATCATTATGTCGGCAACACTGGCAACAAACTGAATTCCTTCTTGCAGAACCAGTTTTTTCTCCAGAGTCTTACTCAGTAAAAAGACGTGAGTTCATCGAGAATGCTCTGCATACTTTTGGCAATGATTTGCTTTCAACCAGAGAGAAACAAATCGCCTGTTTAATAGTACAAGGCCTTGATACTAAAGAGATAGCAAAACAGTTAGACATTACAGAGGGTACAGTAAAAAATCACCGAAAACGTATCTATGCTCAATTGCAAGTGGCATCCCTCAGTGAACTTTTCCAAGTTTTCCTCAATCATATTATTACCCACTAAATTAACCTATTATCCCTTTAGGGATATATCGCGCATTAGTTTCTATTTGTAATCTGTACATCACATTTTTCATAAGATAAGGCTTTATAGATGACATTTATTCAGGAACTACAGACGCGCGGATTAATTGCTCAAGCCAGTGATTTAGGCCAGATACAGCAACAACTTAGCCAGCCACAAACAGTTTACTGCGGTTTCGATCCCACCGCAGGTAGCCTTCATATTGGACATTTAGTCCCGCTCATTATGCTCAAACGTTTTCAAGATGCTGGACATCAAACATTAGCGCTTATTGGTGGTGCGACGGGAATGATTGGCGACCCATCTTTCAAAGCTGTAGAGCGCAGTTTGAATACTGAAGAAACTGTAGCTGGTTGGGTCAAAGATCTTACTAATCAAATTGAGCAGTTGTTAGCTCCTCATTTAAGCAAGCCCATGACCATCGTCAATAACTCAGACTGGATGAGAGATATTAATGTCATCGATTTTTTTCGTGATATTGGTAAGCATTTTTCAGTCAACAATATGATCAGCCGTGAGTCTGTAAAGCAACGGTTGCAAAGGCCTGATCAAGGCATTTCATTTACAGAATTTAGTTACAGTTTACTCCAGTCCTATGACTTTGCTGTGCTTAATCGAAACTATGGTTGCAGTTTACAAATTGGTGGTAATGACCAATGGGGAAACATTGTCAGTGGTATTGATCTAACTCGTCGTCAAAATGGGAAGCAAGTATTTGGTTTAACCCTACCTTTGATAACTAAATCTGACGGTACTAAATTTGGTAAAACAGAAGGTGAAGCCGTTTGGCTTGCTCCGGAAAAAACATCACCATATATGTTTTACCAGTTCTGGTTATCCACTGAGGACACCGATGTTTATAACCTTCTGCGATACTACACATTCTTGTCTTGTGATGAGATCGAGAAGATAGAATTGCAGGATAAAACCCGAAACGGCAAACCCGAAGCACAAAAGATTCTAGCGCAGAATATGACGCGTTTTGTTCATGGTGAATCAGGGCTACTCAGCGCAGAGCGTATTACGCAAGCATTGTTCACAGGTAGTGTCGTGAAGCTGAGTTATAATGAACTCAAACAGCTTGAGTTAGATGGTATTCCAAGCATCGAAAGCTCTCAGCAAGGCATTGAAGAATTGTTGGTCGAATCAGGGGTAGCTAAATCAAAACGCACCGCCAGAGAGCTAGTCGAAAACAATGCTATTAGTGTAAACGGTGAAAAAATAACATCTGACAACTCCCAACTTGGATTTCCACTATTTGATGAATACTGGTTAATTCAGCGCGGTAAGAAGCATTTTTGCTTAGTCAAACGCAAATAAATTTGAAAACACAGGTAATGCGGTTCAGATCTATTGCATGAGGGTTGAACGCATTACTTTAAGTATCACAATGTTTGACTGCGTAGAAATCAATTAGAAGAAATAGGGCAGAAACGAGTTATACCGGAATAGCTTCTTTTAGCACTCAGGCGTACTTCGGCAAAGAGCGATAACCGGACTGTCGGGTCAACTCGTTTTTGGACAAAAGCTTGTTAGAGTCTGAACTACTCAAACTTCCGCTCCTTATTATTTGAACTATCAACTACACATAACTATGAATTTTATCTAATGGTTAAATATACTCAGGATCGTTTCAATAAATTTTTCTGGTTCTTCTAGCATTGGCGTATGCGATACATCTTCTAACTTAATTAGCTGTAATGATTTAAATGCGCCTTCAATGCTTTCCCACACCTCAATCGGAGCAATGCTAAAATCTAGTTCCCCATTAATGACGGTGGCATCCAAGTTTGAAGAAAACTGCGTAAGTTCGATATCTCTGAATATTTCTCCCCAAAGCGTATCTAGTAGCGGTGTATTCATTTCAACATCATCCCACAAAGGTAACTCATCAAATGATGCATCTTTCCATCTCATTGGGCCTAATCTACGACAGATATGCGCAAACTTACGTTCTGGCTGTTTGGCAATATCACTTTCTAGTCTAGCCATACTTGTATTTAGCAACTTTTTTCGTTGTTCAGAAGCGTTTTCAGACCAATGAGTAAACTGTTTCTCTTGCATATCACCTGACAGACTTGGCGCAGCACCAACTACAATCAACTTTTCGATCTTTATTTTCGCATGACTTGCAAAGTGCATTGCCATATACGCATGACCTGAATGGCCTAAAACACTAGTTTTAGTTAGATTTAGGCTGTCGCATATTGCTTGGATATCACGAGTGATAGTATCTAAGCTGACAAATTCAACTGGATTTACAGCATCACATTTTGAGAATCCGCGATGATCCACATACACACAAGTAAAGTAATTGTGCATAGATTCGGGAATGACTTTTTTGTAGTAGTTCACACTACCAATAATTAACAAATGTGGGCCTGTTCCATGCTGCTCGACTTGTAAATGATAATTATCACGATGGACAAATAAAGGATTTATATCGTTCATTCATATACTCACTCTGGTTGCTACGGAACCATTCTAAGACATGGTTTAGACCGATTAAATGAGCTAATATGGGTTTCTATAGCTCAAATTTTGGGATAATCATGTTAGATAGAATTGATAATGTTTGGCTACAATCATTTTTTTCCGTTTATGAAAACCATAGTTTTGTTAAAGCCTCCGAACACCTAGCAATTCCAAGTTCCAACGTCAGCAGACACATCCAACAACTAGAGTCGGTATTGGGTGAAAAGCTATTCTATAGAACAACTCGTAAAGTAACCCCAACACTGATGGGTGAGCGTTTTTTCCAAGAAATTAGAGAACCATTGTACAACCTCAATCAGTCACTACAGCGACTAAGTGAAGCACAGACCTCCCTTAAAGGAAGCATTCGACTTAGTTCTCCAGATATACCTATTATTGGAGAGGTTTTAGCGGATTTTTTAGCCACATATACAGACATCACACTGTACTGTGAGCATAGTACTGCGATTGAAAATGCTATCTCAAACGACCCCGATATTATTATTAGCTTTGAACGAGGAGAGCTCGATGACAGAGATTGGGTATCGAAGCCACTTTGCCAATGGGACACTATTATCTTGGCTTCTAAAGAATGTATTAACCGCTATGGCTTGCCAAAAACCCTAACTGAACTGGAGTCAATGCCTTGTATATCAAGCTATAAATCTTTTGGAGGTGATCCTTGGATTTTCGCTATTCCAGAGTCAAATGAGTATAGGTCACTATCGCCAAAATCGAGAATAAAAGTAGATGGTGGATTTACGGCAAAAGCTCTTGCACAACGTGGGCTTGGGTTTGTCGCTCTGCCTAGTAGCTTCTGCTTAGATGAAATAAAACAGAATGAATTACAACAAGTTTCTGTAGATTATGATTTATCTCCACTGACAATATTCATTCATTATCGTGCAATAAATTTTCATTCACACATATCAAAGTTACTTGTAGATTTCATCGCCGAAAAATTATCTTCTAACTCATAATGGGGCAGAAACGAGTTGATCATGAATGACTGCAAATGGCACTTTGCCGATACTACGGCTATGAGCGATAACCATCAAGATTTCAAAAATGCTGTTTATATTTCATAGTGCCCTTAACTGGGAAGCAGTGAATTATATTGAGAGTGAGTCTACGTAAAAAATTTAGTTATTAAAATATTTTCAAGTGAACTTTTTTGGAATAAGTACAAGGCGGTTTTCACAATAGATGTGTTCAATAACGTGACCCAAAGCGCTGTGACTTTTATTACCTTGCTAGGGTTATTGATTGTAGCCAATCCATAAAGTCAGTTAGGCGTTTAGTAGGTTGTCTACGTGATGAATAGAGTAAAGACACCGGCATTGGCTTGGCTTCAAATTGAGGTAGGACAGAAATTAGTAGGCCTTTCTAATGGGTCACCCATTGGCTGTTTGGAACTTGTATACAAACAACTCTATTAGTCGCTTACTACAACTCTATTTCGGCCTTGCTCTTTAGCTTTGTATAGAGCCGCATCGGCACGTTTAAGCACTTGTTCATAATGACAATCGCCTATTTCATACATGGCAACACCAAAACTCGCCGTAACATAAAGACCATCGATCATCTCTTCTTTTTCAAGTTCTTCACGTAACGTATCGGCAACGCTTTGCGCTTCCAGAGCACTTGTATTTGGTAACAACACGGTAAACTCTTCGCCACCAAAACGAGCAACCATGCCTTTGACACCAACTTGTACAGCAAGTAATTTGGCCATTTTTTGAAGCACGATATCTCCAACAGTGTGGCCATAATTGTCATTCACTCTTTTAAAATGATCCGCATCTACCATAATAACGGCTAACGGATGGTTCGACTCTTGCGCTAAACGATATTCATCAAGCAGGGCTTCGTCTAATGCCAATCGGTTATAGCTATGGGTTAACGGATCTTGTCGAGCGATAGCTTCTAGGGATCGATTACTTGCTTCTAACTCAGCCGTACGAGTACGCACCTTGGTTTCTAACGTAACGTTCATTTGCATTAAAGACTGCTCTCTCTCCAATAAGGAAGACATCATTTCCTGTAGTGAACGACTTAAGCTAAGCACCTCACTCAATTGACTGTCATCTTGGAAGGTGGCCTTTCGATTTCCTTGCTGAATACTTTTTGCTGTGAGCGCTAACCGTTCCAATGGGCGACTTAATGTACTAGCAAATTTATAGGCCAGTAACATACAAAGTAAGGTCGCAAACACACCAAAAAAAAGTAGTAATTTATGAACTTCTTTTACTGCTGACATAGCAATAGACAATGGCTGACGTACGACGATTTGCCAACCAAGATTCGTTGATTCTGGAGAGCGTACAGAGACTAAACTGGTCAGGTATTTTTCGTCATCTTGCCAAAGCAAAGATTTAAATTGCCCATCTTTAGGCAGTACTTTTGGTACTTCAATATTGTTAGGAAAATGATTATCTGGATATAAAACACTGTGCTCATTATCGATAATAAAGATATCGATCCCTTTTCTTTTCGAAACGTCAGTCAAGGAAGATAATAAAACCTCTCTAACCCAAGCCCAATCAGCATGAGTGGCAACCACACCTTTCAACTCACCATTTTGACCTATGACAGGAGCAGCAAAATCAACAAAGCGAATTGGCGCACCGTCTTTCGGCTTAGGTAGCAAGCTTTCAAGTAATAACGCCTTATGCACATCACCTACAAAAGGTCCCGATCGACCATGAATAAACCAAGGTCGCTGACTGACATCAGCCCCTTTCAATACGCCATTACTTGATGCTAATACCGCACCTTCAACATTAGCGAAACCAATCCAAGCGTAGTCTTTATAGGAGCTTTTAATTTGATCAATAGCATACTGCAAAGCGCTCAAATCTTGACTTTCATACAAAGAGTAGCGCGTACTAAGCAAAAGAACTTCTCGCTCACGCTCCATGAGATTAGCCGACAGCATATTTGAAATAGATTGACTTAGATTTACTAGCGATTCACCGCTAGCATTTGAAAGACGAGTAGAAGTAAGTTGGTAAAAAGAGGTAATTAGCACAAAACTTAGAGAAAGCAGCAGTCCTCCAGATAATAAAGTAATGCGCTTTCGAAAAGTATCAAAGCCTCCGAACATTATATGCTTAGCCTATTTATCCGTGTAAAAAGTAAGTATTAGGCTAAGTATAGTAACAGCCTGCGTATTATCATGACTTTGATCACCGATTCTCATCAGCTTTGATCACTTTATTTATCATTTTATAGAGCTGTTTTTAAATTAGCTTAACTGATCATCATCAGTCAATTTATTTAACTGCTTTCGTATCGATTCTCCTATCATTTCATGCCAGTTTTCCTGTGCTAGCTGGCTTATAATTATGGAAATTAAAGGGTGACCCCGTTTGGTTTTTACGCGTAGTTTGCAATGTTGCTTAGTGAAGACAGCGGCTGGATTACGGGACAGCGAATTGAAGCGTCTGGCGGTATGTTTCTTTAATTTTCAGCTAATATTAGTGCTCTGCCGCATTATTTTTTATAAGGATTCAAAGCCCTCTGCGTGAGGGCTTCATCGCTACTATAAAGCTCTTAATATATTGTCAGAATTAGTTAAACTCGAGCAGTGTTTACTGGCTCAGACTTGCTTTGACAGTTCAAGTTAAGACTTATTCACATAAATTACAGTTGCTTTTTTTATCTGAATTTTGCTTTCGCTTTTTGCATTAACCCAGCCCTATTATTACAGGCTGGGCAGAAGGTAATTAAGGAAAGGTAATTTCAACTGTTGAGGCTTTATTCAATAGTGGTAATAAGGATTTTTCGCGTCTTAAGTCCTTTAACTCACGTTCTAATTGGCGTTGCTGTGTATTTAGCTCTTTACGCTGCGTTTGCGTGATGTTATTGCTGTTTAATTGCTGATTAAGTTCAGAGAGTTGTTGTTTTAGCTCGGTTATACGGTTATCAATTTCTATACGACGTTGTTGAATTTGATAACGGTCGTTACCTTCTTCCCACGCTTTTCGAAATGCACGACTGTTACATACACCGTTATACGAGACTCCGCGCATAGCAAGAGTAAAGCCGTTTTCAGGTTGACAATACACCGCTAAACCACTTTCGTAGCTACTTTTAAATTGTGCTATGTTTGGGGTAATATTGTAATCGTTACACGTCGCGATCTTTGTTATGCCATCGGCATAATCACCACCGTTTACGCCGTGTTCATAACCTAAACTTTGCCAATTAGCGACTTTACACTCATCTTGACTTAACGTTGTGCAGCCATTTAGTAGTGCTATACAACTTAATATAAATAAACGATTTGGCATAAACTTCCTGTTCTGTATCGGATTTACTGACATTTTAAATGATCTTTAGCATCGACATTTTTGTTTTGCCGATGCCTTATCTTACTTGCGATCGCTATAAAAAATACACATTTAAATATGTTATAGACTAATTTTATGTAACAAATCTAGTCGATACAAATTAAAACGTTGTACCCACCGATAATCCAAGTTGCCATGAGTCGACCGCTTGGTAATTACCAAGGGGTTTACTTAAATCAATATGTACGACGTTGTCATTACTAGAGCGCGATGAGAACAGACGAATACCTAAACCAACACTACTAAGCGTACTATCAGTGATATTAGGTGTTTGCACTTTGCCAGAGGCACGGCCAACATCGACAAAGCCCACAAAACCTACATCGGCAATTTGATATAAATTTATGTTTGGATATATACGTATCTCTGCGCTAGCTTGTATACTTTGTGTGCCATGTTGGTAGCTTTGTGGAAAGCCGCGCATACCTTCTTCACCACCTACAGCAAGTGGTTGTTCAGCGAATTCGGTATTTTGCCACTGTGCATTTATATGACCATATAAGGCAAATAAAGGGGAGAGACGCAGGTTAACTTGCCCTTTAGAAAATAAAGCGACACGATCTTCAAGTTCAGTACCAATTTTGGCATTTAAGCCGCCGCTAAATCTAAACAGGGTGGATGAATCGCTCGCCCAGGCTTTGTCGATCCCCGTTTCAACAATAAAGCCTTCACCGGGATTAATCATATCAGCACCAAATTTGGCGTTTAATTCCCAGCCAAGGTTAATATCTTCGCTGTGATTGATAAGGTCGATGTCTTGAAGTACGGTAAAATCATCTTGTATCCAGTGAACGCCAAGCCAAGGTGTTGCAATGGTAAAGTTATTTAAGTTAGCGGGAAGCGGTGTGTTGGCAACTTGATCATAGCGGGTGTCTTGATAATCAATCCCCGTAAGCCAATGCGTTGTTGCGCTGCTGTCTTGTGACCATACGCCACCTACTGCAAGCTGCCCTTGTGTATCATCAGAAAAAAACTCAGAGCGAGTTTCGCCATTTTGATATATAGAGGTTTTTTGTTGTTGTGTTTTAGCATAATAACGTCTTAGAGCATCACTACTTCGTTGATAAAAAGGTTGTTGATAGTCAAACATAAAAACTTGTCCATCGTCATAGTCATCGGCTTGTAAGCTCAATGTCGCATGCGGTTGCCACGGCACAGGCATTTGCAGCATGGTATGATAACCGCTGCGTTCGTGATCTGTTTTATATTTTACTGATGCGCGTATGCCATAGCCTAAAAAGTTTTCTTCTTTAAAACCAATGCTGAACTTGTTATTGCCGCTGCTGCGACCAAAGTCAATGGTTGGTAATAAACTCCAGGTGTCCCATGTTTCAACAATTACGGCTTGGTCATTGTTGTCATTACAGTTTGGCGTTGTGCTGATCTTTGCGTCGCGGATATATTTTTTCTTACGCAGGATACGCTCAGCTTCTCTTAATTGCGTGTCATCGACTTGTTCGCCCAACTGAAATGGTAACTGCTCATGAATAACTGCTTTACGAGTATCAATATGTAACCAATTAATAAAGCGATGTAAGGCTGTGGTTTCAGGTGAATGCGGATCAAAAATTGGATTGTTTTTGATAATTATTTCACCAAGCGGTGCATTTGGTTCAATGGTCGCAGGCTGGGGCTTAATAGCATTACAACTCGATATGGACTCGAGTGAGTTAGCAGTCTCTGCATTGCTACAGCAGCAGTAAAATAAACAACTAGTTAAGATGATGCGTTTCATAAGTGCCTGAGTTTAATGACTGCGTTGAACATAAGCATATTCAGCGTAGTGTGGTAGTAATTTAAACTCAGCATAGAAGGCAATACTTAAGGAAAGCTTAACTTAAACTGAAAGTTTGACTAATTAAACATCGAAACTAAAGCGGTTTTTTACTGCGAGGAGCGCCTAGTACAATCGCTATTTGGCAGACACATATCGACAAAAATCCACTTATGCCCAAAGCTCCGCCAAAGCTACTAAGGTAAGGCACTAAATTATCAAACAAAATCGAAAAAATAACACTGGCAGAAAACAGCGTGTAAATACCAAAGCGCTTTGGTGCGCTCATGCCTATAAATGTGCCACCAAAAAAAATGCTGCTATATAGCTCTGCGTTGAACTCGGTGGCAAGTAAAATAAGGTAAGCGATAATAGCTAAAATTGCTGACGCTCTAATCGCATCTAGACGGTTATGCTTAGCTAAATAAAAGGTCAAAAACGCGCCAAGTAAAGCAAGTGTTACCGATGATAAACTCATGCCGCAAGCCCTTTAGCTAATACAAACAAAGCAACACTAATAAAGGCGATACTTCCTAATTTACCACCAAAGCCAGTAAACACTTTAGTCGTCAGTACGTATAAAATAGCCCCAATCAATGAAATAATTGCTAATTCCCAATAGGTATTAATCAACCCCTGAGAGCACATTCCAGCAAAACTACCAGCATAAACAGCTGCGTAAGGATGATTTGCATACTGTTTTGGAAAAGGAATAAAGCTGCCAATAAGTCCGGTTAGGCAAGATGCAATAACCGCAGGCACTGCAAATTGTGTATGAAGGGTAAAACAAGCAACACATCCACTAAAAAAAGCGATGTATTTTAGGAGAAAAAATTTAGTCATAGAGTCGGTGACTTTTCTTAACTGAAGTACTTAATACTGAGTGAAGTTAGTGCTAGCTTATTATGCTTGGCACTAACCATTATGCAATTAATCAAGGTGCAATTAAACTAGATATAATTAAACAAGGTGTTGCTCAAAAAATGCTAAGGTTCGTTGCCATGCAAGTTCTGCATTCGGTTTATCGTAACGGCCCGTTGAGTCATTATGAAAACCGTGATTGGCATCTTTATACATATACATTTTATAATCTACATTGAGACTTTTTAAATCGCGCTCATAGTCAGGCCATGTTGCATTTACGCGCTCATCAAGCTCGGCTAATTGGATCATTAACGGGGCTTTAATATTTTTGCGCAGAGCTTCGTTGGCGGGCGTGCCGTAAAATGGTACTACGGCGCTTAATAATGATGAATCAACCGCAGCGAGGTAATTGACAATATAACCGCCAAAACAAAATCCAACGGCACCAAGTTTACCATTACTGAGTGGGTGTGATTTTAAATAGTGGGCTGCTGCAACAAAATCATTTTGAATTTTCTCTTTATCCATTGAGCTTTGCATGGCTCGCCCTTCGTCATCATTACCCGGATAACCACCTAGCGGAAATAGCGCATCGGGTGCAAAAGCGACAAAACCCGCTTTGGCTAAACGACGGGCCACATCTTTTACATAGGGGTTTAAGCCTCGGTTTTCATGCACCACTAAGACTACCGGGCGCTTGCCCTTTAATAGCGTTGGCACTACTAAATAACCTTGTCCTTTGTTATGACCATTGGGAGAATCAAAACTTTGGTAAGTTGCTTTAATTGATTCATCATTAAACGAAACTTGTTCGGCTAAGGCATAATTTGGTAATAACGCTGAAGTGAGCACTGTCATTGAATAACCAAGGGCGACTAAGCCACCAAGTTTTTTCATAAACGTGCGTCTATCCATTTTGCCATGAGCGTATTCATCGTACCAATCAAAGGCTTCTTGAGGAATGTGATCTGAATGTGGGTTATTCATTGCAGTGCCTATATGTTATTGATTTAAGATTTAATAACATAGCTGAGAGAACTCAAAATGTATATTGCTGTATGCTTAATATACCTAGCTAACTTCTTCACCGGCATGTTTTGCGGCTAATTCATCAAGTTCTGCGCAAGTGTAATCAAACCCCGCGCCATCGAATTGATAATTTACTTTAACGTCAAAACCACCATTAAGAAGTTTTGTTTTTACCCGAGCGACAGGCCAATGCTTTAATTCGTTTAAAAAACGATTAGCGATTTGACCAGATTGGAAGCGATAGCGTATTTCTGAATTCATATAAAGTAAGTATAATTTGGGCTGTTAACTTCGCAGTTTGTGGATTTAGCCGATTTAGTCAAGTTTTTTGTTCTTTAACATGCTTGATAAGTTCAATTGTGCGCTTATTAGCATTGGTTTTCGTCTGCTTTTGCTTTAACGTAAGGGTCTGTCAGATAAAATAGTTTGCGAGAAGATTACAAGGTATGCCTAAGTACGGTATAAGAGTGTCATGAAAACGCCAAAACAGATTTTACCGTTAATAGAAGACGGTATCGTTGATGAAGTCATCAGCCAATTAATGAGTGGAAAAGAAGCCTCGGTTTATGTGGTTCGCTGTGGCGAGCATATTCGCTGTGCGAAAGTGTACAAAGATGTACAACACCGAAGTTTTAAACAAGCAGTAAAATACCAAGAAGGACGTAAAGTACGCAATAGTCGCCGCGGTCGTGCGATGGAAAAAGGCTCTAAGTTTGGTCGTAAAGAACAAGAAAACGTGTGGCAAAATGCAGAAGTAGATGCGCTTTTCACGCTTTCTCGGGTTGGCGTAAAAGTACCACAACCTCATGGTTGTTACGATGGTGTACTGATCATGGATTTAGTCACCGATAATGATGGTGATGTTGCGCCGCGTTTAAATGATGTGAGTTTAACTGCTGAGCAGGCAATTGAAGATCACGCTACTATGGTTCATTACATTCGCTTAATGCTATGTGCGGGTATTGTGCATGGTGATTTGTCTGAATTTAATGTGTTAGTAGATAGCTACGGTCCGGTGGTGATTGATTTACCGCAGGCAGTAAATGCGGCGGCGAATAACAATGCGCAAGAAATGTTTTTACGTGATGTACGCAACATGCGCTTGTATTACGGGCAGTACGCACCAGAAATACTCGATACGCGTTTTGGTGAAGAAATGTGGGCTTTGTATCAAGCGGGTGAATTAACAGCAGAAACTGTTCTTTACGGTGAGGTTGCAGATAACCATGCTGAGGCTGATGTTGATTCAGTGCTTGATGAAATCAAAGCTGCATTTGAGCAAATGCAAGAAAACCAAGAGCGAATAAAAGCAGCACAAGCACCTGAAGACGACTAAAGTTTATTAGCTTCATTATCGATTTTAAAGATGCGCGCTAACAGCATTAAATTCTGTTAGACTGCGCAGCCTTTAGCTACTCGCGGTGAGTTGCTTTAAATGACAGTTAGGAACGCAGGTGTCAAAATTTTTCTATCGTGGTAAGCCCGATATTATGGGTAAAAATAATCAAGGTACTTATCAGCCTAAACCGAAAGTAAAACCTGGTAGCGAAGAAAATCCGCTCGTTTTACAGGTGCAAAGCGCTGCACGTGAGCTTGAAATAAACGCTATTTTGATAGCTAATGATTTATTTGCAGATATTCGTGTTGATAGTACGCTTGCTGAAGATATTACTCCTTTAGATATTGTGCTTAATAAACCTGTTACTCAAGTTTTTGAAAAAACACCACAACGTAATGATCCATGTTCGTGTGGCAGTAATAAAAAATACAAAAAATGCTGTGGTTAAAATACCTTGTTTAGGTGTGTAAACTCAGGTTGGTGCTGGTGTTAGGAACTTAATAAATCAGCTCCAGTGATATAAAACGGCAGTTGTATTTAAAAGCTATATTCATTAGCTTGTGATAGCGTTATTTAATATAGCGCTCACTTAATCAGCGAAACGTGTATGAAATACAGTGATAATAAACTTCAACAACAAACGGCAAAAAACACCTTACAACACGTGTTTTCAGCTGTATTTGTAGTTACTCTGTTTTTAATAGTTACCTCGTATATTTATTTCTATCCTGAATTAGATAACAGTATTTTTTTTAATGGTGTCCTTACCGACGCAATTAACCTATTAATTGTGGTGGCTATTTTTATCATTGTCCAAAGGGCCAACTTATCAGTTTTTGCTTATGTTAATTTAAGCATCGGTTTATTATTGTGGTCGGCGGGTTTAACCTTTGATCTACTTGATGAAGTGCTGATCCAGCCTTTGTTTATTGGTATTTATGTTGAGGATGTTTTACGTACTGCAGGCATGTTGTTTACTTGTTATGGTTTAAAGCTAACTATAGGCGATTTAACAAGTGTGCAGCAGCAGTTATCAAAAGAGCTGATCACTGATTACTTAACCCAAATAGCGAACCGCCAATTCTTTTATCAATATATGCAAAAAAATCAATCAGCCCCGTATACAATTTTGCTTATTGATATCGATTTTTTTAAAGTGATTAATGATCAGTTTGGTCACGATAGGGGGGATCAAGTACTGATCGAATTATCATCTTTATATGCCAAAGCTTTACCGAATAATAGTGTCTTTGCACGTTTAGGTGGTGAAGAGTTTGCAATATACCTGCCCGGTGATAACCGACCAAAAGCCTGCGATTTAAGTGAGCAATTACTATCACTTGCACATACCATTGAACTTGCTGCTAATCGAACGGTAAGTGTAAGTATTGGTGTGTCATTTAAGGCCCCAGAAGAAGCGTTTAATGAGGTAGTTAAACGTGCTGATCAAGCCTTGTACAAAGCGAAAAATAGCGGCCGTAGCCAATATTACATTGCTTAATCCCTAAGCGATTGATTACAGTAAAATTTACAATTTTAATTGGGGGTTTTTACACTATCAGTTAAATTTATTTGCCTGTTCCTGTTAAATTTTATTAAAAAATGCTTATAAAACAATGTACTTATTAATTATGCAAGGCTGGTATTGAGCTTGCAATATGCTTATAAATATAACTTATAAGCACTACCAAGGTGATACTATGGCTGTTATGCAGCGCTTAAAGCAAAAAACACGACAATTTATTGATTCAAAGCATATGTTAACCAGCATAACGGCGGCTTCATTTTTAGAGTCAACAATAGTTCCTATTCCTCTTGAAGCAGTATTGGTGCCGTTGATGCAAGCGCGGCGTGAAAAGCTTTGGCTGATAGCCTTAATGGCGACTTTAGGCTGTATTATTGGGGCTTTGTTTGGTTACGCGCTTGGCTATTACTTGTTTGATGCGGTTGGCGATTGGGTGATCAATACCTTTTCAAATCCAGAGCAGTTTGAACACGTAGAACAGCAAATGCAGCAGCAAGGTTTTTGGTTTGTAATAATGTTGGGGATAGTGCCAATCCCTTTTCAAATAGCTATGCTCGCAGCGGGTGCGACCAAATATTCATTAATAATGTTTTTAATTGCAACGACTATTGCTCGTTCAATTCGGTATTTTGGTCTGGCGCTGGTGGTGTATTATGCAGGCAATCAAGCGGAGCGAATTATTACAAAACATAAAACCAAAGCAATGCTTGGTTTGACTGTGTTGGTGTTAGTTATTTGGTGGTTAACAACGGTAATATAGCCGCCAAGTGACGGCTATATTTGTTTCGTTTACTTAACATCGCCATGGATAAGTGAATGTACTTGGCGCCAATCCACCAGTTTAAAATTTTGTGGTTGCTGTGGCATACGATTGTAGCCATCTTGCACTATTAATACGCCAAGAGGGTAGCCAGGCAGCGGTTTGGCTGTAACGGTTAAGCCATCGGTTTCTGACACGCCATCAATACCGTTATTTAAGTTTGCAAGAATATTAAACTTACTGACAAACTCAAGGGTAGGGTGTTTTTCACCTTTATTTATGCGATACACGACATAACTATCGTCACCTTGGCTAGATACCACTAATAAGCGCTCGTCTTTACCATGATAAATCTCCATACCTTCTACATCATCAACTAGCATTTCATTCACGGATTGCAATAAAATAGGCGCTTGCTGTGAATCAGGCTCTGCTTGGATAAACCAAATACCAGCGTCTTCCTCACCGGCAAAAAGTTCCCCATTTTTATCGTCACTACTACAGCCTTCTGGTTGGCTAGGTAGATTAAATTCGCGCACCAGTTTGCCCGAGACTTGTTGCTGTTGGCTGGTTATTTTATATTGCTGATATAACCCTGATTTATCATTCACAAATACATAGTCACCTGATTTCGATGAATACATGCATAAGCCATAAATCTCACTCAAATTGGTAGCCACGCTACCTAAGTGGTGTACGCTGTTTTGTATGTCGACAGTGAACAAACTAATGCTATTTTCACTACGGTTACTGGCTGCAATTAGAGTGTGAGTTGGGTTGTTGATATTACTACTTTGACGAACGTCAACATTGTTAACTCTACCTACGTCAAGGCTTTGAATTTGCTCTCCAGCTAAGTTATAGATCATCAGTCCGCGACGTTTATCGGTGCCAATGATCAAGCTTTTAGCGGCGTCGGTTGGATGCACCCAGATGGCTGGATCGTCTGCGGCATCACCAAATGCTGCAACTGGTGTCGTTTGCACGTTTGCATACACATGTGCTGTTTTTGCAGTGGTGGTGTTGGTTTTTGTCGTACTGGTGATTGGGTCTAAAATTAACTGGCTGCTGCGGTACGCGCCACTTTCATCGTCATACATAATGGCTTGAGCAGTAGTGGCGTTATTATCAATTACCACAGAACCAATACTGAGATCTCCAGAGACACGCCACTTTTGTTGTATACCTTGCTCTGGATTATATCGGTATAGGGTGTTATTGCTGCTGCTAGTAAACCAGAGGCTGCCATCAGTGCTGGTGGTTAATGCGCCAATACCGCTGGCCAGTTCACCAAAGGGAGCAACCATGGTAAGAGGTTGTTTACTCGCTGAAGATTCTGCATTGGCGTTCATTTGCCAAATGCCAAGTTCTTCTTCACTGATAAATAATTGTTGGCTTACATCATTAACCGCACAACCCGCAGCTTCATTTACACCGGCAAATTCTCGGACCGCAATGTTAGTGGTTTGCTCTGTGGCAAAGTTATAAATTAAGGTTTCGCGCATTAAGCCGCGAACATCAGCAACAAAAGCAGAAATACTCCCCGTATTGTGATTGTTAAATAGGCAGACCGCTTCAGGTTTTGCTTGCGGTGCAACAATCGGTGTGTGCTCCGTTAGCTGCCAGTTGCCGTTACTTTTAGTTAGGGTGAAAACGGCAACCAGATCACGTTCATTATCAATACTGGTCACTAAAAAGCGATTATCGCCAATAGTACGCACTGACAGAGTTTCAAAGTTACCCGCGTTAAGTACTTCGCTATGTTGTTTATTTTGCTCTACTACAATTAAGCCTTGGCTTTCACTGGCTAGTAACCATGCATCATCAAAAAGCCAAGCAGCTTGCGATCCTTGAGCATTATTTTGTTGCCAAAATGGTGTGCTGTTAAGCTTTAGTGTAGTTTGGCTTGGTTGAGTGGAATTAACATCTTGGCTGCTGCAAGCGCCTAATGTTGCTGTGAGTGTTAATATGCTCAGTGCATAAGCAAGTGGTTTAAGTGTTGGCACGAGTAAAGTCCTAAGTTAGCCATGTATGCGATGCAAGCTAAATAACTTTTATGACAAAACCGTGACAAAAGAAAGACTTCTGCAGTGAGAGTAAAGCTATTTAGGTTTCCTTTCATTCAATGCTTTTTATTTTATCTATCTGTTTTTATTGGTTTTAATTTTTAATTGTTAGTTTTAAAATGACCCATTAGGGCATCGCTTTCATGCTGAGCTGATGTGACCCTAAGCATGATATAGCGGTTATTTTTCTGTGATGGTGGTGTGTATTTCTGTTTTCATTTGCGCTAATGCTTGCAGCACGGAACGTTGCCAAATAGCTTTAAATGCCTTACTAAATAAATATAAGAAGAGCAAAGGCATGATAAATAATTTGATGATTAGTAACGACACTAAGTTTAAAAATTCAATAAATAAGCCCTCTAAAGAATTAGCCATATCTGTAATGCCAGTGGTAACGGTATCAACGACTTTGCTAATTAAATTGCCAGAATTACCTGCTAGTTGGTCGTTATAATCATGCAGCTGTTGTTGCAGTTGAGCTTTCTGTTGATATAACGCGGCGAACTGATTGTTGATAGATGCTTGTTGTTGCTTTAACTCGCGTTGTTTTTGCAGTAATTGTTTAGCCTCGGGAAGCTCTGTTAAGGTGAGTTTTTCGGCTAAACTGCGGGTCGTTTGAATGGCGTCAATTTGCTTATTTAATTGCTCAAGCTGCTGTTGGTTATCTGTAATAATTGCTTTTAATTGTTGTTGCTGAACGGCAATAAGTTCGAGTTCATCGAGAGTTGTTTGCTTGTCACTGTTAATTTTTGCGCTCAGTTGTGCTGATAGTGTGGAGGTTGCATTAGCCTGTACGCTAAGTGTGTCAACGGTCTTTTCAACATATTGATTTTGATAATTAATTTCTTCATCTAGAAAGGCTTGGCTGGCAAGCCCAGTTGCAAGTACTACAAATGGAATTAAAAACCGCACTAAAATCAGGCTAGCGAGTAACTTACCTTTAAGCTGTTTTAAATACCCAAAATAATCACAGACTAAATAACTAATGACGCTGGCGGTAAACAAGGTGCTAAAAAATACCCCTGATGAAATAGTAAATAAAATCCGCTGGATAAACAGTGAGCCTAATGATATGCGCATCGCATCGGCAATGTATTCGGCTAAATCGTTCACCGGATCAAGCAATTGTGCAGGCGCTATGCTGGCTATACCAATACCGACTTCAGCCGACTGCAATAAAGAAATAATGCCGTTAACACTGCGCGCAGAAGCATAAACTAATGATGACTGCACTAAGGTTTGGTCAAGAAAATCCATGACATAGCTGTTAAATTGCTCTGACCAGCAAAGTATAATAAGAATAATTAAAGCAATGTATTTAGCTGTACATACTGAACGGCTCCGCATTTTTATCCTTTAAAAATTAGCTATTTAGTTCATTTTTATTAATGGTAACAATTCGTTGTGGGAATGGAATTTCAATATCCGCACCTTGAATCGCACTATATACACCACCGTTTACGGCCAGCTTGGTTTCAATTATTTTCGTCGTCGGCACCCAGTAGCGGTAACTAATAGTTACTCCACTTTCAGCAAACCGTTCAATGCCAACTTGTGATAGCGGTTCATTTGCGACTAACTCATGGTCTTTCAATACGTTTTCTATAAGCTCTATAGCATGCTCAGCACTGGCATTATAGGCAATATCAATTTCACCTTTGACCAATGAATAATTAAATGAGTTATGCAGTATTTCGCCAACGATGTGTTTGTTAGGAATAGTAATTTCGACTTTTTCTTCATTGATCAAAATGGTGTAACCTAGCTCAATGGTTTTTACTTGGCCGCTGACATTTTTAACTTCAATCGTGTCACCAACGATAAAGGGGCGGGTGGCAATAATAGCCAAGCCTGCGCCATAATTTGATAACATCCCTTGCAATGCTAAACCAGCACCAAGAGAAGCTGCACCAATTGCAGCGACAAAAGGTGTGACACTTATGCCAATTTTACCTAGCGCAATAATAATGAACATAACGATAAACAATACTTTCACTACATTACTGACAAAATTAGTGAGAGTAATATCAATATTATTACGCGCCATTAAAGCGGCAATCATCTTAGATATTTTTTGTGCCACCCACAAACCAAAAATCAAGATCAACAATGCGCCAACTAATTGCATGCTGTACTTAACGAGGTACTCACTGATCATGGTGTAGTATTTTTCAACTTGTTGGATTTCTGTACTGATCATCTATTATCCATAAATAAAGTGGTTAAACTATTTCATCATAGCAGAGCTTGACTCAAAAAAGGATAAAGTAATGGTACGATTAAAGCGGTAAGTAATGCGCTCAGTGCCATTGCCACTGAAGCAAATGCACCAATACGCGGATGCTCAACAAGTGCGGCGGCGGTGCCTATTGCATGAAATGCAGTACCAATCGCAACGCCTTGTGCCTGATGGTTATAAATGCCCACCTGACGAAGAATAAGTAGCGCGAACAAAGCACCTAATAAGCCGATAAAAATCACCATCGCAGCTGCCAACGAAGCAATGCCTCCGAGTGAATCAGTCACTAATAGAGTAATGGGAGTAGTGACCGATAAAGCGGCAACAGATGCTGCTAATTGTGCAGGCACATTAAATGCGGCACTGAGTAAGGTTGCAACCACAGTGGCATTGATTATGCCCAAACTACAGCAGCCAACAATCAGCAGGAGATTTCTTCGTATATGCACAAATTGTTGATATAGCGGTAATGCAAGCGCAACAATGGCAGGCTCCAGTAAATAGCTTAATAACCGGCTATGGCTGGCAAATTGCGAGTAGGGCAGTGAAAAACTCACTAGTAATATGGCTATAAGCGTAATAGTGATAAAAACGGGATTAGTCAGCGCTTTTAATAAAGGATTGTTAATGGTTGTATTGAGCTTCCTTAATCCTAAAAACAGCGTGATAATTACAGGAATACTTAACCACCATAGATCAATCATGTTCAATCCTGCCTTTAAATACACTGATCACCGTTGCGATAAGCAGTAAGCTGGTCAATGGCACCAAAATGAAAACTGCACTGAGAAATTGCCATTGCAGGGCGATGATCTCAAGGTGTTCGATAAAACCAACTCCAGCAGGGATGAAAAAAAGCGGCATGACATTTAATAATGGCTTAGCACAGGGAGTTAAGTGATGCTCTTTAACTACGTTTGTTAAAAGTAACGTAAGTAGCATTAGCATCGCTAAGAGGGGGGCTGGAAAGCTGCCTTGCAGCCAGTGCATGATTATTTTTGCTATCGCCAAACAACCCAAAATCAAACAGCTGCTGAGTAAATAAGGGAAGATTTTTTTAAGCACTTGGGGTCGGGGATCCATTGATTATTTACTCACTACAGGTCGTATTATACTTCATCATATTTGCTTGTTGAAAACTATGCGACTTATTGCTTAGCGTTGATATTAAGTGAATTTGTTACCAACGTTTACTATTTTGATACTCAATGTTATCGGCGCCTTTGGCTTTTGCAATGGCCTTTTTTGTATTGCTGTTAATAAGCAGACGAATTTGGCTAATGGTTTCTTTTGCTAAAATTTGTCTTCTTGGAGTGTTAAAACTTTGTTGAGTAACGCGTTTTATTGCCGCTAAAGTATCCGGTGAGCGAGCTAATAAGGTATTGATCATTGCTAAACAGCGTTGTTTTGGATCCGCATTTACTTCGGTTATTAACCCTAATTGCAGCGCTTTATCAGCACTAATAGGATCTGCATGACTGGCAAGCCACATGGCATCGTCACGTTTTAGTAAGCTAGGTAGTACAACATTTGCACCCATATCAGGGCATAGTCCCCAGCGCGCTTCCATAATGGCTAATTTAGCATCTGGGTGCACAATCCGATAATCAGCCCCAAGAGCTATTTGCAGGCCACCACCAAAGCAATTACCTTGGACGACTGCGAATACCGGCACACTTAGTGATTGCCAACCCAGCACAACTTGCTGCGCTAAATTACAGTTACCCGGCAACCATTTAAATAGCAACTTGGCAATATTTATGGGACTTTTCATAACGGCAGCAACATCCAGTCCAGCACAAAAATGCTCACCATCACCTTGAATAACGACAGCGCGGATAGTCGGGTCTTTTTTAATTTTTTTAATAATACTTGTCAGCTGTTTGAACATGACAAAATTCAACGCATTTTGTTTATCTTTTCGGGATAATGTAACGAAGGCGATTGCCTGTTGTGTTTCAAAGTTAATCATGTCAACTCCTCTGACCTGTTTCAGTTTAGCTTACGAGTTAATTGAATTGATGTAAAGCGTGGCTTTTTTTGAAAAACAAGCTGTTTTAGAGTCAGTTATTATTAACTTGAGATACAAATGATTACAAATTGGTCTATATTTTTAATCGAGTGGCTTGTTATATAATCAGCCAATAATAGCCTCTGAACGTAACTTGACGTTTAAGGATAATTTAAATACATACATAAAGGTAGTTGCGCAGCTACCAAGGAGATAAACCATGCTAAAAAGGTTCACGCCTAGCATTTTAGGAACTTACATGTCATTAGCGATCAAAGGGGTAGTTGGTACAACATTAATCGCTTTTTTAGCTGGTTGTTCAGATGATAACGCTACCAAACAAGTCGCTCCACCTCCCGCGGTTTCAGTATTTAATGTTGTTACCCAAGAGGTGGGGAATTATCGAGAGTTTGTTGCTCGCACGGAAGCTCATCAGGAAGTAAAAATTCGCGCTCGTGTTGAGGGGGAATTAATTGAACGTCATTTTGATGAAGGCTCATTTGTTGAAAAAGGACAGTTATTACTAAGAATTGACCCAAGTGAATACCAATCCTCTGTTGCTGAAATTGAAGCAGACTTAAAAAGTAAACTTGCTGGCGAAGATGGTGCGTCTCGTGATTTAAAACGCGGTAAAGAAGTTGCTGCACAAGGGTTTATTTCACAATCTGATTTAGATAAATTAACCACTAAATATGAGCAAGCCGCTGCTGCTGTTATTTCTGCAAAGGCCAGCCTTGAAAAAGCAAAATTAAATCTAAGTTACACCGAGATAAAAGCGCCGTTTGCAGGGCGTATCGGTAAGGTTAATTATGACGTAGGCAACATTGTTAGCCCTTCCTCAAATGAATTGGCGGAATTGACTGATGTGGATCCAATTTATGTTAACTTCCAGGTCGAAGAAGGCGATTACATTAGTTATCGTCAAAAACATCAAGATAGTGCTAATAACCCTCAAAATGTACCAATAGATTTATCCCTGCGTTTGCCAAATAACTCGGACTTGGGATCAAAAGGGCAGTTAGATTTTGCCGATACGAAAATTGATCGCAGTACTGGCACTGTTGAATTAAGAGCTACATTCGCTAATCCACAGAACATTATAATGCCAGGCTTATTTGTCACCTTAATTGTTGAAAGTAAAGATAAGCAACTGCAAGCACTTATTCCTCAAGCTGCAGTACAAGAAAATCAACAAGGTAAATTTGTATTAGTAGTGGGTGAAGATAATAAAGTTGCAACGCGTATTGTGCAATTAGGACGGCGTATAAATGCGATGTGGGTCGTTAAATCGGGTCTTGAAGAAGGTGAGCAAGTGATTGTTGAAGGTTTACAAAAAGTACGTCAAGGGGTCGAAGTTAAACCAGTCGAAAAAAAGGTCGATCACACCACAGGTACAATTTCTAGCCAACCAGACGCTGCAAACTAAAGGAAACGCACATGATAAGTAAAACGTTTATCGCGCGGCCTAAATTTGCCCTAGTCATTTCGATAGTGATTACGCTAGCGGGTTTGATTTCCATGGGTTTGCTGCCAGTTAATATGTATCCCGAGATTACTCCACCGCAAATACAGATCACCGCAGTTTACCCAGGTGCCAGTGCGCAAATAGTGGAAGAGTCAGTGGTCAGGCCCATTGAAGAGCAAGTCAATGGTGTCAAAGATATGATGTATATCGAGTCCAGCTCCAGTAATAATGGCACGGCTACGATTACGGTATACTTTAAGGTGGGCACGGATACTGATATTGCTCAAGTAAATGTGCAAAACCGTGTTGCCTTAGCTGAACCGGGGTTACCCAGCGAAGTAACCCGCCAAGGTGTATCGGTTAAGAAAAAATCCAGTTCAATGTTATTGGGTATTAACTTGTATTCTAGCCAAGCAAACATTGATGCCATTTTTTTAAGTAACTATGCAACAAACTACTTAACTGAACCGCTGGGCCGAATTAAAGGCGTGGCATCGGCTGAAGTTATGGGTGAGAAAACCTACTCAATGCGATTGTGGTTACGCCCAGATAAAATGGCGGCGTTAGGGCTGACAGTAGGCGAAGTTAGGGCGGCATTACAAGAGCAGAACACTATAGTTGCAGCTGGTAAGTTAGGTGCGGCACCGAGCTCACCAAGTCAGCAGTTTGAATATTCAATTCAGGCTAAAGGGCGTTTAAAAACTCCAGATGAATTTGGCCAAACAATTATTCGTGCTAATCAAGATGGTAACTTTGTACGTTTGACTGATATTGCTCGCATTGAACTTGGCTCAGCAGATTACAGCACTACAGCTAAGTTAAACCAGCAAGATACTGCTTTTATAGTTATTTACCAATTAACAGATGCCAATGCAACGCAAGTGGCAAGTGATGTTAAAGCCACCATGGCAGAGCTTGCTAAGCAATTACCAGATGGTGTTGAATACTCAATACCATACGATACGACAGAGTTTATCAATCGCTCAATCGAAGAAGTGATTGTTACATTATTTCAAGCTGTTGGCCTGGTTGTTTTAGTGGTGTTTTTGTTTTTACAAAATTGGCGCGCGACACTTATTCCAACTATTGCCATTCCAGTATCGTTGGTGGGCACGTTTGCTTTTATGATGGCTATGGGTTACTCAATTAACTTAATCACCTTATTTGGTTTAGTGCTAGCGATCGGTATTGTGGTAGATGATGCAATTATTGTAATTGAGAATGTTGAGCGGATCCTCAAAGAAGAAAAGCTGCCGATTAAAGAGGCTGTCACTAAAGCGATGGAGCAAGTAACCGGGCCTATAATTGCGACCACCCTAGTTTTATTAGCTGTATTTGTGCCAGTAGGCTTCATGCCAGGTATTACTGGGGAGCTTTATAAGCAGTTTTCTGTAACGATTTCGTTTGCGGTATTAATTTCGTCCGTTAACGCATTAACCCTAAGCCCAGCTTTATGTGCCTTATTGTTAACTGAAAAGTCAATGAAACCGATAAAATGGCTGGCGCCAGTTGAAAAAGGCATTGTTAAATCAACCTCCATCTATTCTAAAATTATCCACTTTATTCTAAAACGCTCAGCGAGAATGGCTATTTTTGCCTTAGTTATTTTTGTAGCGGCAGGTTGGCTTGCTAAAAGCGTTCCAACAGGCTTTGTCCCAACCGAAGACCAAGGCTTTGTATTTGTAGATGTGCAATTACCAGATGCGGCGGCTTCGGGACGCACTGTTGATGTGATGCATAAAATAGGTGACATTATTAAACAAGAACCAGCTGCAACCGATTTTATTGCTGTATCCGGTTTTTCTTTGATTGGCGGGGCGGGTTCAAATAATGCTTTAGGTATTGTTATTTTAAAAGACTGGGAAGAGCGCACCAGTACTGAACTTGGCTTAAAGTCAGTGATTGGTCGTTTGATGGGAAAAATGTGGGCTATGCCTGATGCGCAGATAATGGTATTTAACCCGCCGCCAATTCCTGGTTTGGGTAATAGCGCTGGTTTTGAGTTTCGTCTGCAAGACAGTGAAGGCCGAGATCCTATTGAGTTGGCACAAGTACTTAATGGGCTGGTATATGAAGCGAACCAACATCCAAGCTTGAGTAATGTGTACAGTACTTTTAGAGCAAATGTACCGCAGTACTTTTTAGAGATAGATCGCAATAAAGCTAAAGCTCAAGGGGTTGCATTAAGTGACATATTCTTAACGCTGCAAGCCCAGCTCGGTTCATTATATATTAACGATTTCAATCAGTTTAGCCGTACTTACAAAGTAATCATGCAAGCTGAGAGTGAGTTCCGTAAAAATCCCTCAGACTTGCAGCATTATTTTGTGCGTAACAATGAAGGTGACATGGTGCCATTAACGACACTTGCTAAACTTGAACCAATTCTTGGGCCAACAACCCTCAAGCACTTCAATTTATATCGTAGTGCGAGTATTAGTGGTCAAGCAGCTGCGGGGTTCTCAAGTGGTGATGCAATAGCTGCCATGGAAGAGCTAGCTAAGCAGTTACCTAATGGCTATGTATTTGAATGGGCAGGGCAATCTAAACAAGAAATTGAAGCTGGCAATATGGCACCGTTGCTATTTGCTTTGGCCGTTCTATTTGTTTACTTGTTCTTGGTTGCACAATATGAAAGTTGGACGATCCCTTTTTCAGTTATAGCAGCGATTCCACTGGCAATGTTTGGTGCAATGTTAGCGTTATACGTTTTGGGTATAGAAAATAATATTTATGCGCAAGTAGGCTTAGTACTGCTTATAGGTATGTCGACCAAAACTGCAATCTTGATTGTAGAATTTGCGATGGAAGAGCGGCTTGCAGGTAAGAGTATTTTTGATGCGGCTCTTAGTGCAGCTAAAATGAGGTTTCGTGCGGTATTAATGACGGCTCTTTCATTTGTATTAGGTGTATTACCGTTAGTATTTGCAACTGGCGCTGGAGCGGGAAGCCGTGTATCGCTGGGTGTCACTGTGCTAGCCGGCATGTTAGCAGCGACTATATTGGGTACTTTGTTGGTGCCGTTATTTTATAGTTTGGTGCAGTCAATGCGCGAAAAAATAAAGGGTACAGCGACTTCATAAGCGTAAAATAAGCTTTGTATAAAAAAAGTCAGGGAAACCTGGCTTTTTTTTGTCAAAAATTTGCTGAGGTTTGATACTATATCTGGCATTAGCATCATGAAAGGTTTATGGCAATGACAGGACCCCGTTTATACAGTGAAGAAGAAGTAACGCATCAAGCTTACGATATCTTTTTAGAGTTAGCCCCAGATAACCTTAGTGAGCAAGATGTTGATGATTTTAACCAGCATCGAGAAGAGCTTGGCTTTATTGAAGAAGGCGAGCCTGATGATCAATGGCAAGATTTTGTTGCATTAGAAATAGAGCCAGAATTATTTATTCAGGTGTTAGTGGGACTTGAATTCGATAATCAAGATATTCTATTTGCTAAAATTTTGATTAGCCGTGATAAAGATGCGCCGTTTTGTCATATATTATGGAAAGATAGCGAATAATCTAGATGCAGTATCTTAGTGAAAACAGCCTTGTTTTAAATATCAACACAGTGAGCGAACAGTGATTAGGTTACTGCTGTTGTTGGGCTGCCTGCTTAGCTTTAAAGTCTGGGCAGTTGATCCTTTTGAAGACTTTCATGAGTATGGTCAACTCTCAGATGAAGAGATCCATAAAATCCATCAAGGCGAACTATTATACGGCGATACTGAATTTGGACTTATTGTTAGTCGCGGTAATACTAACTCGACCAGTTTTAAGTTCAAAGGTAACTTATATCAAGACCTTGATAAATGGCGTAATCAATTCAAAATAGATAGTTTATATAAACGTGATCGTAACGATGCTACTGGTAATGATGAAGTCTCGGCAAACCGTATATTTTTCTCTGCGCAGGGCAACTATAAAGTTGGGGTAAAAAACGCCTCATTCTTTATGTATGGTGATTATGAAGAAGATGAATTCAGTGGTCTTGAGTTTAAAAGTACGCTTGCGGCAGGTTATGGTAACCGTTTGTATCAAGGGGTAAAAAACCAAGTTGATTTTGATATAGGGCCTGGTTTATACCGCTCGGTGGCGCAAGATGATGCTGAGCTTGAAGATGAGCAAGACAAAACCAAAACCGGCTATTTATTACGTTTAGCACTGCAGTGGGAGCGAACTGTCTCGACTCGAACACGTTTCAATCAAGATTTAAGTATTGAGCAATCATTGTCAGGATTAAACTCACGATTAAAGTCAGAAACATCATTGATCAGCCAAGTGATGGGTGCTATATCATTAAAGTTTACTTATTTATATCGTTATAATTCTAAGCCGGAAGACGACAAGTTAAAGTTTGATTCAGAACTAAGTGCGACATTAGTTTATAGTTTTTAATATTTTAGAGAGTGTTATGTATCAGCATAAGCAATTTGCACTGTTCATTTTTGTTATTCTAAGCTGGATTGCCAGCTTTGTTGGTTTAGCTTGGTATTTAATTGGTGCCGATATGCCGTTAATGGTATTTGCAGCGATTTTAGTGCTGGTGGGTTTTTTGTTCCATGGTTTAACCATTAAAGTTGATGACAGCCAAATTAGCTGGGGTTTTGGTCCTGGTGTGTTTGGTGATAAGTTGCAGCTAGTGGATATTATTGAAGCTAAAGCAGTAGAAAATTCTTTTCGTCATGGTATTGGCTTACGTATTACCCATGATGGTTGGGTATACACAGTGTCAGGATTTAGCGCAGTACAGCTAACTTTAAAAGATGGTAGCCAATATCGCTTGGGAACTAACGACCAAGATGGTTTACTGGCAGCGTTGGCGGGTAAGATAAGCGAGCCAATAGCAGAGCCTACACTCGTTTGACTAAATTATAGATATAAAAAAAGCGCAGTAGCGCTTTTTTTATTGTCGGTTTAAGTCGATATTAGTGATCGTGACCACAGCCGCCATCACCATGAACATGGCCATGCTCTAGTTCGTCTGCTGTTGCATCACGCACTTCAAGTATTTCTACATCAAAGTTTAAAGTGATGCCAGCGAGTGGGTTATTACCATCAACAATTACATCTTCTTCTTGAATATCAATGATCATTACAGATTGATCGCCGTCATCTGTTGAGGCACGAAATTGCATACCAACTTCAATTTCCATACCTTCAAACATCGACTTTGGTACTGCTTGCATCAGATCATCATGGCGTTCGCCATAACCTTGCTCTGGTGGCACAGTAACACTGAGTGTGTCGCCCGCTTTTTTACCTTGTAGGGCATCTTCTAGGCCTTGAATTAAGTAACCGGTACCAACGATAAAGATTAGTGGCTCACCATCAAATGAGTTATCGATAGAGTTTTTGTCATTATCCATGACTGAATAATGCATTTTTACCACTTTATTTGTTGCAACGATCATAGTCACTCCTATTTATTCGTCTTCGAGAGAGTAGGGTAGAGGAAGGATTGATAGCTCTACCGTTGGGGCATGTTTTGCACGCAGTAACTGACTAGGTTCACTGTCGTTTGGCAACACAACAAGGCCAAATAAGGTTTTACTTTGTTGATTGTAGGCTTGGCTTATTAATTTGCCAGCACGACGCCAGTTTTCACCCATTTGGGTTTCAAGCTCTGGCTCTGCTAATTCTCCATCGCTGTGCCCTGATACGATATACATAGCGCGTTTATTTTTACCAAGGTATTTCATGCGGGCAACGGTTTCTTGGCCTGTGTAACAGCCTTTACGAAAGCTTACTCCACCGATTGCTTGCAGGTTAACCATTTGTGGTACGTATTCACCGAGTGCCGCTTCATTGAGCTCAGGCTCACCCGCTAAAATACTATGTTGGTGCCACAGCGCGTCGTTTTCAAGGGCGATAACATCATCAGGCAGTGAAAATTCATCATTAACCATCAGTAAAATGCGGTTTTTTGCTAATTTTAGTGCTTTACCATGACTAAAATCGCAAGCGCTATCTTGCTCATTAAAATGAATGTTCAACGCATTTAAGGTTGCAGCTAGATCATCACCGATTAAACCAATTAACTTGCTGGTAGCAGCTTGTATTTCAACTTTTGAAAACACCGCATACTTTTTTAATTCCGTTAAAGATTGAGTGGTTTCAACCGCTGATGCTGCTAAATAGTAACTATCCTGATAAGCAAATAACTTTGCTACACTCCATAATTTACCTTTGGCATTACAGTGCCCAGCCCATAAGAAGTTGGTTTGGTTGAGCTTATTAATATCTTGGGTAATTTGGCCATGAAGGTAGGCGAGTTTATCAACACCGCTAATGCGGATCAGCTGATGTGATAAAGGGCATGCGTGTACTGTTGACATAAAAACCTGCTTTACAATAAATGTAGGCGCGTATAATACCGTAGTTAGCGCTGCTGGTATAGATGCATAAATAGCTGTTTATTCAGGTGCAATTTGTTAAACTGCTAAGCAACTTAGTACGAGGTAAAAAATGACTGAAATTCACAATAAAGCGCGTATCCGCTGGGCTTGTCGCCGCGGCATGTTAGAACTAGATGTGTTATTTATGCCATTTGTAGATGAGGCATTTGATTCGTTATCTGTACAGCAGCAAGCTGTTCTTCAACGTTTGCTAGAAGCGGATGATCCCGATCTATTTGCGTGGTTTATGGGCCATCAAGAATGTAAAGATCCTGAGCTTAAACAGATGGTACAACTGATTTTAGACCGAGTTCGTGTATAGGTTTAGGGTTACTAATAATGTTCCAGACCACAGGCCTTTTGTGGTCTACTTTAGCTTGTTCGCAGTATGTTATAGCTTATTTTTAACTAGCATATTAGCGCAATTTATTTGTGTCGCCAGTAGTACTGTTTTTGGCTATGTGAGTTGGCACTGGTATAAAAAATCCCATCCTCAGCAAGGCGTTTTTATATTAGATTCTACGCAATGTCGTTTTGAAAATAATACGCTAAAAATAAATGGCCATATCAGTAACAAAAGCCGTGTTTATCAAAGCAGTGTTTGGTTATATATTAATGGCTTTGCAAGCTCCCACTGGCTGATTATTAATGCCAGCGGGGTTGATGAACTGAGTTTTGTGCGCTTGAAACGTCTTACTTTGGCTGCTCGTCATGAGCAAGCGGAGTTAAAATAGTGGGCGTTGGATTATCATTTAACTGTGGGTAGTCAATCGTATAATGCAAGCCTCTGCTTTCTTTTCGCTCCATTGCACTGCGAATTATAAGCTCTGCTACTTGCACTAAATTACGCAGTTCAAGCAAGTTATTCGAAACGCGGAAGTTTGCATAATAATCACGAATTTCTTGTTGTAGTAATTCAACTCGGTGTAACGCACGTTCTAGGCGTTTAGTTGAACGCACAATGCCAACATAGTCCCACATAAATAGTCTTAGTTCATGCCAATTATGGGTGATCACCACTTCTTCATCTGAGTTAGTTACGCGGCTTTCATCCCACATCGGCAGCACTTTTAATGCTGGACTATGTTGTATTTTTGCTAAAATATCTTTTGCTGCGGCGTGCGCGAACACAATGCACTCTAGTAATGAATTACTGGCCATGCGATTAGCGCCATGTAGCCCCGTATAAGCGACTTCGCCTACCGCATATAAGTTATCTAGATCGGTCTTGCCGTTAAAGTCAGTCATTACTCCACCACAGGTATAATGTGCCGCAGGAACCACTGGAATTGGATCTTTAGTGATATCGAGCCCGACACTTAAGCATTTTGCATAAATGGTCGGGAAATGCTCAATAATAAAGTCTTTATCTTTATGACTGATATCTAAATACACACAGTTAGCACCTAGGCGCTTCATCTCAAAATCGATAGCGCGGGCAACAATATCGCGTGGTGCGAGCTCTTCACGCTCGTCAAAGTCTTTCATGAATCGTGTGCCGTCAGGGCGCTTTAAATAAGCACCTTCACCGCGCATCGCTTCGGTGATCAGAAAGTTTTGTAGCTCTGGGTGATATAAACTGGTCGGGTGGAATTGGTTAAATTCCATATTAGCTACTCTACAACCTGCCCGCCAAGCCATGGCGATACCATCACCACTGGATACATCAGGGTTGGATGTGTAAAGGTATACTTTACTGGCACCACCGGTTGCTAAGGCTACAAACTTAGCTGAAATTGTTTCGACTTTCTTTGCCGCTCGGTTCCACATATATACGCCATGGATATGTTTACCGTTTTGGCCTAATTTTTTATCACCAATTAAATCTATTGCGTTGTATTGTTCTAATAAGGTGATTTCTGGGTGCGCTTGTACTTGGCTTATTAGCGTTGTTTGCACTGCTCGGCCGGTAGCATCTGCAGCGTGCAAAATTCGACGATGGCTATGGCCGCCTTCACGGGTTAAATGAAAGCGCTCTTTGCCTTTGCTATCAAACTCCATATCAAAAGGCACGCCTTGCTCGATTAGCCATTGCAAGCAATCATGGGCATTACTAGCGGTGTATTGCACGGCGGCTTTGTCACATAAACCACCACCGGCATCTAAGGTGTCTTGTACGTGAGATTCAATGCTGTCATTCTTTTTATCAAACACGGCAGCAATGCCGCCTTGTGCATAAAGTGTGGAACCTTCCGTCAATTCACCTTTACTGATCACGGTAACTTTACAGTGATTAGCTAAAGATAATGCTAATGAGAGGCCAGCTGCGCCGCTGCCAATAATAGCGACATCCGTGATATGGTGTTTATTTTGGTTCATGTCCGTGGTCTTTGCGGTTACAATGCCCAGATACTAATGTATAAACAGTAATGAGCAAATAATAATATTATGATAGGCGTATATGTATCATATTTGGCGCGACACTATTAGTGATTTTCAACTTTCGCCAACATATTTATATGCTATTTTATAAAAAAATAATATTAAACAGAACTTTTCATTCATGCAGCAGTCAGAGTATTTGTAAACAATGGCAGGATATGAATGACAAGCAATAATCAGACAGAGGAGTACCGGCTCGAATGAGCGAGCAGGATTTGGATTTAGCGCTAGTAAAAAGGGTCCAGCAGGGCGATAAAAATGCCTTCAATCTTTTAGTAAAGAAGTATCAGAACAAAATAGCCGGTTTGATTTCACGTTATGTATCAAATCAAGGCGATATTGCTGATGTTGCTCAAGAAGCTTTTATTAAAGCATACCGCGCACTTCCAAACTTTAGAGGGGACAGTGCCTTTTATACTTGGTTATACCGTATCGCCGTTAATTGTGCTAAAAATTACTTAGTGGCTCAGGGCCGCAAACCGCCAGCAAATGATATAGATGCTGACGATGCAGAGTTTTATGAAGGGTCTGATGCAATGCGTTCAAATGCATCCCCTGAAAACTTGCTACTAAGCGAAGAAGTTCGCGCAGTGATTTTTAACACCATTGATAGTTTGCCTGAAGATCTTAAAACCGCGATCACTCTACGAGAAATCGAAGGGATGAGCTATGAAGAAATAGCCGTGGTGATGGATTGCCCAGTCGGGACGGTGCGTTCGCGTATTTTCCGTGCCCGTGAAGCAATAGATAACAAATTAAACCCATTAATAGGCGAGTCTTAATATGACAAAAGCACACGTTAACAAGTTGGATAATCAGCATCTATCCGCATTACTTGACGGCGAACAATCATTAACTGATGAGGTTATTGCCCAGCAAGATGCGGCAACCTTAGGACGTTATGCGCTAATAGGTGACGTAATGCGTGCTGAGTCAGAAGATGCTTTCGTCTTTGATATAAGCGATAGTGTTGCGCAAGCGCTGGAAAGTGAACCAGTTTATGCTGATTTCACACAATCTGCGTCACAACCTGCACCATTGGCTGCCACGGGCACCGATAACGTAGTGGCGTTTAACTGGCGCAAACCAGTTGCACAACTTGCAATTGCAGCAAGTGTTGCCATGTTTGCAATTGTTGGTGTACAAACATTGCCACAAGGTGAAAACTCACCTAGCAATGAAATTCCGATGTTACAAACAACACCAGTAACAGGAATGGCATCACCAGTTAGCTATTCGTCAGAACCCGCTTTACAAAATGCAGAGCAAGGTTTGCGTGAGTTACAGCAACAGCGTATTGGCGCGTTAGTATTAGAACATCAACGCCAAGCACGAGTTGCATATTCATTAGAAAAAGCTCACACTGAGGCGCAAGCCGAAGAGGAAAAAAACTAATTAAATGAAAGTAATTACTTTTATTTTGTCGTTGGTATTAATGGCTCCAGCCTTTGCTGACGACGAAAACCCCGCAAAAGAGCTTCTGCTCAAAATGGCTGACGCCGTTCATAATCGTAACTTTGACGCATCATTTGTGGTCGTCAAAGGGAAGACAATGGAACCATATCGTTGGTTGCATGCAAAACAAGGTAATACAGAACTCGAGCATTTGAGCTTACTCAATGGCGCAGGCCTTGAAATGGTTCGTATTGATGATCAAGTTACTTATTTTGAGCCACAGTCTGAACCTTATTCAATAGATACTGATTCTATAGCAGGCCCAATCCCAGAAGTGTTATTCAAAGATGTTGAGCGTTTAAGCCAACATTACGATTTTGTGCTCGGTGGTAAAGGCCGTATTGCAGGGCGTGCTGCGCAGCTTGTGCGTATCGAATCAAAAGACGAGTATAAGTTTAATTATTGGCTGTGGCTTGATGCTGAGTCATCGCTATTACTAAAATCTGCTTATGTTAATCATGCCGGTGAGATGTTAGAACAACTACAGTTAACCCATATTAGTGTAACCGAAGAGCCCGCTGCGTTATTACTTGAAATGCTAAATCGTAAGTTTCCAACGCCATTACCAGCAGCGGCAATTACCAAAAATGAAGCAAGTACAGAAAGTAATAATTGGCAAATAGGCTGGTTACCGGAGGGGTTTAGTTTGTTAAAATCAGACCGTCATAAGCTTGATTTGAACAATGAACTGACGGATTATTATTTATACTCAGATGGTTTTGTCGAAATTTCAGTGTTTGTACAAAGACCATTACCTGGTCGCAGGCCAAGCGGTGCATTGTCATCCGGTGCCACGACAGTATATGTGCATAATAGCGGTAGTTTTGATGTGTCAGTGGTGGGGAATATTCCAGCAATGACTGCAAAAGCAATTGCTGAATCGGTTGCAAGACCCTTGTAATATAAGCTGATAATGATAGAACAAACCCTTACAGTGGTGTCGATTCAAGGCGCCACTGCGCATTTAGAAGCCCAACAAAAGCAAGCCTGTGAAGGGTGCAACGGCCGTTGTGGTTCTCAAATATTTAGTAAGTTATTTGGCACTGCTAAAAAAACCTTCCCCTATCGCTTTGAAATCCCTGTTGTGGTTGGGCAAAAAGTAACCCTAGCACTGGATGATAGCCACATGGTAAAGCATGCTTTTGCAGTGTATATGTTGCCTTTGGTATTAAGTCTGGTATTTGCGTTAGTGGCTGCTGAGGTTTTTTCTGTGCCTGAATGGTTGCAAATCATTGCCGCTATAGGTGGTGGTTTTACTGGCTTTGGCATTGCTAAAAGCCGAGTGAAAAGCCTAAAGCATGATGTTAAAGTAATAAAAATTCACCCAATTAGCCTCCCTTTAACTCAAATAGATGGTGATTGAAGCCAATTAAATGTAAAATTGCGGCTTTATACACTCAGTCCATTAAAATAGAAGTTTAGAATCCAGTTTATGAAGCATATCCGTAATTTTTCGATCATCGCCCATATTGACCACGGTAAATCGACCCTTTCAGATCGTTTGATCCAAGTTTGTGGTGGTTTAACAGACCGCGAAATGCAAAAGCAAGTATTGGATTCAATGGATATTGAGCGCGAGCGTGGTATCACCATTAAAGCGCAAAGTGTAACTCTAAATTATAAAGCCAACGACGGTGAAACTTACCAACTTAACTTTATCGACACCCCGGGACACGTTGACTTTACTTATGAAGTATCGCGCTCGCTGGCAGCGTGTGAAGGTGCATTATTAGTTGTTGATGCCGGTCAAGGTGTTGAAGCGCAAACTCTAGCGAATTGTTACACTGCCATCGAAATGAATTTAGAAGTAATTCCGGTATTAAACAAAATCGATTTACCACAAGCTGATCCACTTCGTGTAGCCGAAGAAATTGAAGATATTATTGGTATCGATGCCCTAGATGCCGTGCAATGTAGCGCTAAAACAGGTGTGGGTATTGCCGAAGTTCTTGAAATGATTGTTAAGGACGTACCGCCACCAGTGGGTGATAAAGACAAACCGCTACAGGCGCTTATCATTGACTCATGGTTTGACCCGTATCAAGGTGTTGTATCGCTGGTGCGTATTAAGCACGGTGAATTAAGAACGGGCGACAAGATAAAAATTATGTCGAACGAGCATATACACACTGCAGATCAGGTTGGTGTTTTTACACCAAAGCAAACCAACACCGGTATTTTAAGAACTGGTGAGGTAGGTTTTGTTATTGCGGGTATTAAAGAAATACATGGTGCGCCAGTAGGTGACACTATTACCCATCAAAAAAATGCAGCACCTGAGCGCTTACCGGGCTTTCAAAAAATTAAACCACAAGTTTATGCCGGTATGTTTCCAATTGCCTCGGATGAGTATGAATCTTTCCGTGATGCGCTTAATAAACTTAGCTTAAATGATGCGTCGTTATTCTTCGAACCAGAAAATTCAACAGCACTTGGCTTTGGCTTTCGCTGTGGTTTCTTGGGCATGTTGCACATGGAAATCATTCAAGAGCGTTTAGAGCGTGAATATGATATTGACTTAATTACCACCGCACCAACGGTAATTTATGAAGTTGTAACTAAAGAGGGTACGATTCAGATTGATAACCCATCTGATTTACCTGCTGTAAACGATATTTTAGAAATTCGTGAGCCCGTTGTTGAAGCTAATATTCTTGTACCACAAGAGTACTTAGGTAGCGTTATTACGCTTTGTATTGAAAAGCGTGGTATGCAAACTAAGATGAACTATCACGGTAAGCAAGTCGCTGTTACTTATGAACTGCCAATGGCAGAAGTGGTGATGGACTTTTTCGATAAGTTAAAGTCAACCAGTCGTGGTTTTGCCTCGCTGGATTATAACTTTAAGCACTTTCAAACATCAGACATGGTGCGCGTTGATATATTAATCAATGGTGAGCGCGTTGATGCGCTTGCGATTATTGTTCACAGAGACAGCGCGCAATCGCGTGGTCGTCAATTAGCTGATGCGTTGAAAGAACTTATCCCTCGTCAAATGTTTGATATAGCAATTCAAGCGGCAATTGGCGCGCATGTTATTGCTCGTACCACTGTTAAGCAATTACGTAAAAACGTAATTGCGAAGTGTTATGGTGGCGACGTGAGTCGTAAGAAAAAGCTACTTCAAAAGCAAAAAGATGGTAAAAAACGTATGAAGCAACTAGGCAATGTTGAAGTGCCTCAAGAAGCATTTTTAGCGATTCTTAAAGTTGGTAAGTAAGTTTCTTAACCAAATTACGTAAGATAAAGGATTTAATGCATGGCAGGTTATTTTTCAATATTTTTAGTTTTGTTAACTCTAGGCTCAGGCTTAATTTGGTTAATTGACCATTTTATGTTTGCACCAAAAAGGCAGCAACGCTTAGCTCTTGCGCAAAGCTCTGCTGGCGGCGAGCTTGATGAAGAAACTGCAGCATTAATTGCGCCAGAACCGACGATTACTGAAACGGCAAAATCAATTTTTCCGATGATTGCGGCTATTACGATTTTTAGATCGTTTATATTCGAGCCGTTTCAAATACCATCAGGTTCAATGATGCCGACACTATTAGTTGGCGATTTTATCTTAGTACAGAAATATTCGTATGGCGTGAAAGACCCTGTTTGGCGCACTCAATTAGTTGATGTTGCAGAGCCTGAACGTGGTGATATTGTGGTATTTAAATACCCATTAGACGAACGTATTGATTATATTAAACGTGCGATTGGTTTACCGGGTGATAAAATCGTTTACCGCGATAAGCGTTTATACATTCAGCCAAATTGCGAGCAAGGACAAACACAACAAGGTAACTTATTGTGTAATGAATTTAATAAAATTGATATGGAGATCATTAATCGCGATGAATTTAAGCAAGGCTCTATGGATTTAGTCCGGTTAGATGAAAATTTGACTACGCTAAAACATAATATTTTAATTAACCCTGAAGCGCTGGAAATGAAAGGGCGTTACTATCAACAACCGGGTACACGTTCTGATGAATGGGTAGTGCCGGCTGATCATTATTTTATGATGGGTGATAACCGCGATAACAGCCAAGATAGTCGCGTATGGGGCTTTGTGCCAAAAGAAAACTTGGTGGGTAAAGCTGTCTTTATATGGATGAGTTTTGAATTTGAGAATGGCCCAGATGACATTTTACCAGGCTGGGTTCCAACTGGTGTTCGTTTTGAACGCCTAGGTAATATTCAGTAACAATGAAAAAAAATGTAACAGAGTTATATAGCAAAATAGGGTATACCTTTATTGATCAAGTATTGCTTGAGCAGGCGATGACCCATCGCAGCCATAAAGGACAACACAATGAACGCTTAGAGTTTTTGGGCGATTCCATTTTAAGCTTTGTCATTGCCAATGCTTTATATAGTAAGTTCCCCAAAGCGCGTGAAGGCGATCTTAGCCGCATGCGTTCAACGCTTGTGCGTGGACAAACCTTAGCTGAATTTGGTTTAGAGTTTGGCCTAGGTGATTACTTACGCTTAGGGCCGGGTGAACTTAAAAGTGGTGGTTTTAGACGTGAATCAACTTTAGCTGATGCGGTTGAAGCAATTATTGGTGCGGTATTTTTAGATGCTGGCATTGATGTTTGTGGAGACTTGATTTTGGCGTGGTACGAATCTCGCCTTGATGCCATTTCGCCAGGTTTAAACCAAAAAGATCCTAAAACATTACTACAAGAATACTTACAAGCCCGCAAATTACCTTTGCCAGGCTATACTGTAGTAGATACTAAAGGTCAGGCACACAATCAAACGTTCACGGTTGAATGTATTGTTGAAGGTATGGATAGCATCATCTCAGTTGGCAGTTCTCGTCGTAAAGCTGAACAAAAAGCCGCTGAAAAAGCGTTGAAGATACTTAAAAATGAATCTTGATACATTGATCCAACCGCACACGCGTGATTTAGATACTTTTTGTGGCATGGTGGCTATTGTTGGCCGCCCAAACGTTGGTAAATCTACCTTGCTTAATGAAATTATTGAGCAGAAAGTAAGTATTACCTCGCGTAAACCGCAAACCACACGCCACCGTATTATGGGTATTCATACTGTAGGTAAGCACCAAGCCGTGTATGTTGATACACCAGGCCTGCATGTTGAAGAAAAGCGTGCCATTAACCGTTTAATGAACCGTGCTGCTTCAAGTTCATTAGGTGATGTTGAGCTAGTTATTTTTGTTGTTGAAGGTACTCATTGGAATGCTGACGATGAAATGGTGCTTAACAAAGTAAAGCAAAATGGCAAACCAGTATTACTTGTGATGAACAAAATTGATCAAGTAAAAGACCGTGACCTTGTGCTACCGCATATGAAGTGGTTAGGCGAAAAGTTTGATTTTGTTGGCATTATGCCAGTATCTGCGACTCAAGGTAAAAATATCAACCTGATCAAAGATGAAGTAACTAAGCGTTTACCACCGTGTGAATTTTACTTCCCTGAAGATTACGTAACAGATCGTTCAATGCGCTTTATGGCAGCCGAAGTGATCCGTGAAAAGTTGATGCGCTTTATGGGTGAGGAGCTTCCTTACTCAGTTACCGTTGAAATTGAGCAGTTTAAATGGCAAGAAAATGGCATTTGGCATATCAATGGCTTGATTTTAGTTGAGCGTGAAACGCAAAAACGTATGGTTATTGGTAATAAAGGCGAAAAGCTTAAAGTGATTGGCCGCGAAGCCCGTAAAGATCTCGAAGAAATGCTTGATAATAAAGTGTTTTTAGAACTTTGGGTGAAGGTTAAATCAGGTTGGGCTGACGACGAGAGAGCACTTCGCAGTTTAGGCTATGGTGAAGATTAATAGCCTAAGCGATATTTATGGATAGCGACTTCTACACGGCATATTTATTACACCGACGTCCTTTTAGTGACTCACAAGTAATGCTTGATATGTTAGTAGAAGGCGTTGGCCAGTTGCGCATGCTGGCGCGAATTAGCGGTCGCCAAGCAACAAAATACAAAGCTCAGTTACAACCCTTCCAAGCTTTACTGGTAAATTATACCGGTAAACACGACCTGAAATATATCCAACGATTTGAACTACATGGCACGCAATCCACACTAGTTGGGGATCAGCTTTATTGTGGGTTTTACCTCAATGAACTAACCAACCGCATTGTACCAATTAATGAACCAATTGATCATGCCTATCAATTGTATAAAACTCACCTACAACAGCTTAACCAGCACCCTAACTTACAAGCTGTATTACGTTCTTATGAATTTCAATTATTAGAATTATTAGGCTATGGCGTTGACTTTAGTTTTGATGCCGCAGGCGATCCAATTTCGGCAGAGCAAACGTATAGTTACTTTGCTGAATACGGCTTTGTTGCCCAAGAAAATCAAGGCAGTGGCTTTTCTGGCGCGCAGTTAAATGCAATTGCAGCTCATGACTTTAGTGCGCCGGATGTGTTATATATGGCGAAACAATTAAGTCGTCATTTAATGAAGCCTTTATTAGGCAAAAAACCATTAAAAAGTCGCGAGCTGTTTATATCCAAATAGTTTGGGTATTCACCAACAATCTTAATACGGTATTTTTAACCGTTATTTTTACAGGTAAAAAAATGAAAGATATTCTTTTGGGTATAAACGTTGATCATATTGCTACCTTACGCCAAGCTCGGGGTACAAGTTACCCAGATCCAGCACATGCTGCGAGTGTTGCTGAGCATGCTGGCGCTGATGGGATCACTATTCATTTACGTGAAGACCGTCGTCACATTCAAGATCGTGACGTGTATGTGATGGCTAAAACAATCCAAACACGAATGAACCTTGAAATAGCGGTTACAGATGAAATGATTGATATTGCTTTAGATGTTAAGCCAGCTTATGTTTGCTTAGTACCAGAAAAACGTGAAGAGTTGACCACCGAAGGCGGTTTAGACGTTGTTGGTAATCTAGATAAGATTAAAGCCGCGACAGCAAAATTAACTGACGCCGGTATAAAAGTGTCGTTATTTATCGATGCAGACAAAGCACAACTAGATGCAGCTACAGCCTGTAATGCCCCATATGTTGAAATTCATACTGGCGCTTATGCGGATGCGCAAACTGATGCTGAGATACAAAAACAACTTGAGCATATTCATCAAGGTGTAAAGTATGCAGCAAGTTTGGGTTTGATAGTAAACGCCGGCCACGGACTTCATTATCATAACGTGAAACCGATTGCTGCTATGAAAGAGATTTACGAACTAAACATTGGTCACGCAATTATAGCGCGTGCAGCCATAGATGGATTAGATAAAGCAGTACGTGACATGAAGCGACTAATGCTAGAAGCGAGAGCTTAATTTTAACTTCTCTTAAAATGCAAAAAACGACTCAAAAGAGTCGTTTTTTATTATTTGTATCTAACTGGATTAACAGTTAGTTTCTTTAGCGTTAACGCCTTCTTTTACTTCTTCACAGGCGTCTTCTACTTTGTTTTGTACGTCGGTTACAGCTTCATCGATGCGTTCACCGGCCTCTTCTGCATGATTGTCTTCACAACCCATGATAAAAAAACTAGCGAATAAAGCGATCACAGCAGTTTTAATAGTTGTCGATTTCATAATGTAATTCCTTGTAAAATTAATAAATGTGTTGTTATTTAAAATAAATTGTTATCACTTAGGGACATTGCCGCGCAACGCACCTGAAACGAGTGAAATAACTAACAATACAATAAAGATAAAAAAGATAATCTTAGCAATTCCTGCTGCGGCACCTGCGATACCACCAAAACCTAACACTGCAGCAATAAGCGCAATAACTAAAAATGTAATTGTCCAGCGTAACATTGTCGTCTCCTTGGTTTGTTAATTTGTTCAGAGTAAATAATGCCAGTTACATGCCATGTGTTTAAATCCTTTATTATCAATTGGATAGTGTTTATTTTATTTATTTTCATGAATTAGGTGGGAATTATTTACAGCTTTATCTGTAACTTATACTCGGCGTCCTGGAAAATAAATATTTCAGCATGATTTTTTGGTAAGACCAATTTCATGTTGAGTGCTTTTTCATTAATTTAACAGTTGTTGAGTAGTTCGGTTGGTAAGTTATTAAGGTGCAGATTAGATTTCACTTATAAGTTATAGCTATATTCAGTATTTTTATCATCTATATCCTATTAAATTATAGTAAAAAGCAGTGTGTTAACTTTGCTGAAGATATGTTAGCTTTATATTAATTGGTTTTACCAATTTACAAAGTGTTGGACTTGGTCTGTTTCTTTGATATAATTATTGCATAAATATTTAAATAAAGTGATTTTTTACCTATCTTTCGGGTGGGTAAGAATACTCAGGGGGGGGGCAGAATGGATATAGGTCAATTACTTGCTACTGCAGCAAACTTAATGCTCACTGGGATGGTGGGAGTTTTCGTTTTTCTTTCGTTGTTGATTGCAGCAATTACCGCTATGTCTAAATTAGCGAGCCGCTTTGAACAGCCGGTTGTAATGCCAACGCGCACACCATCGATCAAAGCACCCGGTGTACCAAGTGAACACATCGCTGCGATAAGTGCTGCCATAGCTCAGTACAAAAATAAACAAAAACTATAAGGGATGACTTGTGGCTAAATTAAAATTAACAGAATTAGTACTTAGAGACGCGCATCAATCATTATTAGCAACGCGTATGCGTTTGGATGACATGCTACCGATTGCACAAAAATTAGATGATGCAGGTTACTGGTCGATCGAATCATGGGGTGGGGCTACTTTTGATTCATGCATTCGTTATTTGGGTGAAGATCCTTGGGAGCGTATTCGTGCTCTTAAAAAAGCTATGCCAAATACTAAACAGCAAATGTTATTACGTGGTCAAAACCTTTTAGGCTATCGTCATTATGCAGATGATGTTGTTGAAAAATTTGTAGAGCGAGCGCACAAAAATGGTGTTGATGTGTTTCGTATTTTTGATGCGATGAACGATGTTCGTAATCTTGAAACGGCTATTAAAGCTGCGATTAAAGTTGGCGCACATGCACAAGGTACAATTTCGTACACAGTAAGCCCGGTTCATACACTTGATATGTGGTTAACGCTTGCCAAGCAGCTTGAAGAGTTAGGCTGTCATTCAATTTGTATTAAAGATATGGCTGGTTTGCTTAAACCATACGATGCAGAAGAGTTAATCAAAGCGTTAAAAGAAACAGTCTCTATTCCAATTGCAATGCAGTGTCATGCCACAACAGGTTTAAGTACTGCTACTTACCAAAAAGCGATTGATGCAGGTATTGATATGCTTGACACCGCAATTTCATCAATGAGTATGACTTACGGACACAGCGCAACTGAAACGATTGTATCGATTGTTGAAGGTACTGAACGTGATACTGAGCTGGATTTAAATCAACTCGAAGAGATTGCAGCTTATTTCCGCGATGTTCGTAAAAAATATGCCGCGTTTGAAGGCAGCTTAAAAGGTGTTGATGGCCGTATTTTATTAGCGCAAGTGCCTGGTGGCATGTTAACTAATATGGAAAACCAGCTTAAAGAGCAAGGTGCTGCGGATAAATTGAATGAAGTATTACTTGAGATCCCACGTGTACGTGAAGACTTAGGTTATTTACCGTTAGTTACACCAACATCACAAATTGTTGGTACACAAGCAGTATTAAATGTATTGACGGGCGAGCGTTATAAAACTATCACCAAAGAAACTGCCGGAGTGCTAAAAGGTGAGTATGGCGTAACTCCTGCGCCGATGAATAAAGAATTACAAGAGCGCGTACTTAATGGTGCAGAAGTCATTACTTGCCGCCCAGCTGATTTATTGCAACCAGAACTAGAAATACTCCAAGCTGAGTTATTAAAAGAAGCAAAAGAGCAAGGCTTAAGCTTAGCGGATGAGCAGATTGATGACGTGTTAACGTATGCATTATTCCCACAAATTGGGTTGAAATTCATTAAAAATCGTAATAACCCAGATGCTTTCGAAGCTGTACCAAGTGCTGAATCTGCTAATAAAGAACAACCAGTTAGCAATAAAAAAAGTAACAGCAACACAGTAAAAGCAGAGCAGTACAGCGTAAAAGTAGATGGTAAAGTTTATGATGTAGTGGTTGCACAAGGCGGTGAGCTTAAAGAAGTAACACTTAAAGATAGTGAGCATATTCCACAATCGGCGTCAGTTGCTTCCGGCGAAACACTTAACGCTCCACTTGCTGGTAACATCTTTAAAATCAAGGTGAAAGCGGGTCAAACGGTAAATGAAGGCGATGTAGTGATCATCATGGAAGCGATGAAAATGGAAACTGAAATTCGTGCAACCCACACCGGTACTATTGCTGAAATTCTTGTTGCTGAAGGTGATTCAGTGGCAACGGGTGACGCTATGATAGCACTAGCTTAGGAGCGCAGAGGATGGAAGCATTATTAAACCTCTGGCAAGCAACAGGTATTGCTAATTTTACATTTCCTGCGCTTATTATGATCGCAGTAGGGTGTTTATTGTTGTATCTGGCAATTGCGCGCAACTTTGAGCCGTTATTATTATTACCAATTGGCTTTGGGGCAATATTAACAAATATCCCCGTAGCTGGCTTATCAGACCCCGGTGGTTTGCTGTATTACGTTTATCATATTGGGATTGATACCGGTGTATTCCCATTATTAATATTTATGGGTGTTGGTGCACTCACTGATTTTAGTGCCTTGATAGCTAATCCTCGTATGTTATTGCTAGGTGCTGCAGCTCAGTTTGGTATTTTTGCAACCTTGTTTGGCGCAATTTTACTAAACTATGTACCAGGTTTTGAGTTTTCTTTACAAGATGCGTCAGCAATTGCGATTATAGGTGGTGCAGATGGCCCGACGGCAATCTTCTTAGCCTCAAAACTTGCTCCTGATTTATTGGGTGCTATCGCCGTAGCTGCATACTCATATATGGCGTTGGTGCCAATTATTCAGCCGCCAATTATGCGGGCTTTAACCACACCAGAAGAACGTAAAATTCAAATGCCACAGTTACGCACCGTATCAAAAAAGGAAAAAATTATTTTTCCGTTAATGGTATTGAGTTTAACGATTTTGTTTTTACCTGCAGCAACGCCACTGGTAGGCATGTTCTGTTTAGGAAACTTGATGCGAGAGTCTGGTGTGGTTGACCGTTTAAGTAATAGTGCACAAAACGAGATCATAAATATCACCACTATTTTCCTTGGTTTAGCTGTAGGCTCTAAGCTTGCTGCAGATAAGTTTTTAACCGTAGAAACAATTGGTATTTTGGTACTCGGCGCCTTGGCTTTTGCAATTGGTACAGCTTCAGGTGTATTTATGGCAAAAGGTATGAACAAGTTCTCTAAATCACCAATCAATCCACTCATCGGCGCGGCTGGTGTATCAGCTGTGCCAATGGCTGCACGCGTAGTTAATAAAGTGGGTCTGGAGAATAATCCGCATAATTTCTTATTAATGCATGCAATGGGACCAAATGTTGCGGGAGTACTGGGTAGTGCTGTGGCTGCAGGTATCTTGTTAGCACTGGTAGGTTAAATAAATCATTAAACTATACCCAGCGAGCTGAGTATGGTGAGGTAACTTTTACTTCCAACCGACTGCGCAGTATTTACTGCGCTTTTTTTTGCTTGCATATTGGGTATACTCGATAGATATTTTATTAAATAGGAATGGTATGAATATCTTCGTGATTTTAATTTCACTGTTTGTTGCATTAATCATTCTTGTGCCACTACTTGAAAAGTATCAGTCTAAAATGGGCCTAGATGGTGCGACTAAATATGCCAAATACATCTGGCCATTAGTGATGATTTCATTGGTTGTGCAATTGATTTATGTGTTGGTGAGATAGAGCGTAGCCGTCAGTTTTAAGGTTCAGGGCAGCTAGAAGCAGTAAGTTGCCCAGCGTTAAAATTGCCTGCGTAGGTTGTGGTTGAACACCCCGAAACCCAACGAAAAATATCCTGCCAGTCTGCATCAATGCACAGCATTATCGGATGTCTTAAATGCAATAACTGACGATTCATGAACCATTATGTGTGAAGTCAAACTTTTAGCTTGTACTATTTAGCCTCAACAGGTTTAAAATCATCGATAGATATTTGGATACATATTCAGCATGAGAAATAAATCGCTTCTCCGTCCTTGTTGTCCTACTTATTCAATAAATTTCATTGCTGTTGCAAGTGAGTTTGCAGATGAAGTACTTAACATGTTTTTTGACTAATAAGTCATGTAATTCTTGGTTGTCTAGTTTCATACAGAATCATTGATGGGGGCACAATGACAAAGCCAGTCAAAACTAAACGTAGCAAAAGAGTTCCGTATGACAAACTTGTTAGGCATCTGCAAGGTTATTGACACGAATAGCTCCCATGTGAAGTCCGTATACAATTGAGAGTTTACTTTTGGTGTTATGAAAAAATATCATATAGGCAGTGTTATTTGGCTCACCATACTCTTCCTTGCTGCCGTAATATTCCAAAAACCAATTAAGCTTCTCCGCCTTTTCATTCTCACTGCTATTAAACTGATCTGTGAGATAGTTTATGTATGAAACCCTATCATTCGCAAAGCCTACGTGAATACGAGTTACGTCATTTTCAACAACAAATTCAAAATCTATGTCTTTTTTACTTGAATCTTCAATCCTTTCTACTGATGAGAAAGTCGATAGCTTTCTGAATACTTTATCAGGAGTTAAATTCAACTCTATGATTGGGAATTCGGGCTCAAACTTTACCTTTTTGAAGATGTTAAACATAGGGTTGCCTAATAATTTTATCTACGACATTTGTCGTTTTATAAACCGACAAATCTCCATATTACGATGTATTTATCTTAGTCATCAAATAAACAGCTGTATATAATTAGTAACTTCGTTTCACTTTTCTAAATGCAGCAATACACCCAAATGGTAGAGAGCAGTAACATTGGACAAAATTCAAGCTGCTATTGATGTATACAGTTAGTTGCTGATTAGTTTTGTTTTATTGTAAATTAACGCGTGACTATTTTATCGGGGTCAGAACACACAATCTTATGGCTTATGGCTTATGGCTACAGCTCCACAAGAAAACCGTTGCTATTGGCATAGCAACGGTTTTATATTTTCTGGCCGCTGGCCGCTGGCCGCTGGCCGCTTTACTTAAGCGCTAACTGTAGCTCTCGGTTGCGCTCTAGCTGCGCTAAGAAGTTATCTGCTATTGGTTTAAACTTAGCAAGCTCGTCGCGAGGCAGAGGCTCTGACTTCGGTAACTTAACCGTTTTAGGGTTACGGTGAACGCCGTTAACTAAAAACTCGTAGTGTAAGTGCGCGCCTGTTACACGACCGGTGGAGCCGACAGTACCAATTTTTTGACCTTGCTTAACTTTTTGACCAGTTTTAACTAGTTTCTTGTTAAGGTGTAGGTATTTAGTGACGTACTGTGTGCCGTGACTAATAAATATATAGTTACCATTATACTTACTGTAACCAGCTTTAATTACTTTACCATTACCAGAGGCAACTACTGGCGTTCCAGTACGAGCTGCGTAGTCAATCCCACGGTGTGCTCTTACTTGTCCTGTTACAGGGTGTAAGCGACGCGGATTAAAGCTTGAGCTAATATATTTAAAGTTAACTGGTGCACGTAAAAATGCTTTTTTCATACTACGCCCTTCAGGCGTGTAAAAAGTACCATCGCTGTGACGGATAGCCGCGTAACGTTGACCTTGGTTAATAAACTCAGCGGCAATAATTTTACCTGTACCAATAAACTCGCCATCAACATAATGCGATTCATAGATTAAACCAAATTGATCGCCTTTACGGATATCATTGGCAAAATCCACATCCCAACCGAATATATCAGCAAAGTTCATTATTTGCCGTTCACTTAAACCAGCAGCAATACCTGAGGTCCAAAAGCTGTTAGTAATTTCTCCGCCTGTTGATTTAGTTAATGTTTCAATTTCTTTACTATCAATAGACGTATCGTAGTTACCTTCTTCATTTAATGTAACGAACAGGGTATCTGTTTTTGAAATCACATAACGTAACTGTGCCAAAGAACCATCTTCGGCGGTAGCAAAGCTTAATGTTTCACCTGGGTGAATTTTACTAAGTTTACGTGTTTCTGCATTGGTATTAAGCAGTTTATGAACGGTTTGCGCCGAGAATCCGGCGCGTTTGAAAATAAGTGCTAAATTGTCACCGTTTTTAACTTCGAAATCGATAAGATCGTATTCTGGGAGTTTTGCTGCATCTTCTTGCGAATTTAATTCAGTTAATTGCTCAACGTCATCAACTTTAATTTGTAATTCGTAGCGCTTGCCAATTTCTAACGCATCAGCGCTATTGTCTTTAGAGGCGGTGGCTTTTTCTGAAGGAATGAGTGTTAAAGCAGCAATAGCAGAAACCAAGCCTAAAATAAGCAATTTGTGTTTTTTTGGGAGAGTGTGCACAACGCGAACCATAACGTGCCTTTTCCTGCTGTCAAGATAATTAATCACTAATATTGCAGGATATACTTAATAAAGCGTTAATACCAGTGTTTTGTAGATTTAAACTGGCGCGGATTTACGCTAGAATCACCAGATTGACTGAATTTTTTGGAGTAATACATAGTGGACTTACAAACCGCTCTAGCAGAGATAAAACGCGGTGCTGAAGAAATATTAATTGAAGACGAGTTAGTCGAAAAGCTAAAGTCTGGTAAAAAGCTAAAGATCAAAGCTGGTTTTGATCCAACTGCACCTGACTTACACTTAGGTCACACTGTGCTAATTAATAAAATGAAAACCTTCCAAGACTTAGGTCATGAAGTGATTTTCTTAATTGGTGATTTCACCGGTATGATTGGTGACCCAACGGGTAAAAATGTAACTCGTAAGCCACTAACCCGTGAAGATGTATTGGCAAATGCTGAAACATATAAAGAACAAGTATTTAAAATTCTTGATCCGGCTAAAACCACGGTTGCTTTTAATTCAACTTGGATGGAGAATTTAGGCGCTGCAGGTATGATCAAGCTAGCAGCACGTCAAACGGTTGCTCGTATGCTAGAACGTGATGATTTTAAAAAGCGTTATGCTGGCGGACAATCAATTGCGATTCATGAGTTTTTGTATCCATTAGTGCAAGGTTGGGATTCAGTTGCGCTTGAAGCTGATGTTGAGCTCGGTGGTACTGATCAACGCTTTAATCTATTAATGGGTCGAGAGCTACAAAAAGACGAAGGCCAAAAGCCACAAACCGTATTAATGATGCCTTTACTTGAGGGCACTGACGGTGTGCAAAAAATGTCTAAGTCATTAGGTAACTACATTGGTATTACTGATGCCCCTAACGATATGTTTGGTAAGATCATGTCTATTAGTGATGAGCTGATGTGGCGTTATTATGATTTGCTAAGTAGCTTATCAATTGACGAAATTGCTGCGCTTAAAGAAAAGGTTGCACAAGGTACTAATCCGCGTGATATTAAAATCGATTTAGCAAAAGAAATGATTGCTCGTTTTCACAGCGATGCGGCAGCTGTTGGTGCGCATGAAGATTTTATTAAACGTTTTCAAAAAAATGCGTTACCGGATGATATCCCAGATATGACTGTAACGATTGATGAAGATACCGTATTTATTACTAACTTGCTTAAAGAAGCAGGCTTAGTTGCGAGTACATCAGAAGCTATGCGAATGATCAAACAAGGTGCAGTTAAAATCAATGGCGAAGAAAAGGTCACTGATACTAAGCTTGAAATTGCAAAAGGCAGCACAGCTATTTATCAAGTTGGTAAGCGTAAGTTTGCAAATATTACCTGTGCTTAATAGGTAAAGAATGAAAATTCAGTTTTAAAAACCAGCTTCGGCTGGTTTTTTACTCTTTGTGATCTACAACATTGTTTTAATGATTTCGATGCCAAATATAACCAGTAACCAAAAGCCACGCGCTTGATTTAGCCGATTGATCAATACAGTAATATCATCAGCCTGCGGTAAACGTTCAGTACCAATACGCATTTTATCAAATCGAGTATCTTGGTATATGGCAGGGCCACCGAGTTGCACACCAACAGAGGCCGAACAACAACTTAATAACCAGCCACTATTTATTTGATAAAAATGTCGTCCATAATGCTTGATATAATGAATGCTCAATTTACTGGCTTTACTTGCTGCAATAGTCAGCGCCAATATCCGCGTAGGTAACCACTCAAGAATATATAATAGCCAACTAAGTGATTTTAAAAATGGGCTATTAGGCATAATATCTTTGCGCCAAGCTTGGTGGATCAAAGTCAGTAAGCGATAAGCCAGTGCAGCCATAGGGCCAAATAGTAGATAAAAGAAAATAACGCTAAAGTAATGACGAGCAACTCTTAAGATCAGCGTTTCCATGATGGCTTTGCAAAGACCTGGGCCTGATAATTTATCTACCTGACGAGCAAGTAGCGGTTTTAATAACTCTCGGGCTGTAGACTTTTGATTTTGTTTAACGAGTCGTGCAATGCGCAGTGCTTTACTTTCTACACTTCGCCACTCTAGGCAGAGGTATAAAATTAACCCAGCTAATAGTTCAGGGTAATAGGCGAATTCAAGCAGTAAGACTACCAAGGTCATGATCACTAAAATGACTAAGGTGAAACATAACGAGGATGACAAATATTGGTAACTTGCAGGTTCACTCTTTCTAAAAACGCGTTTCCCAAGAGCTCTAAATACCGCAGTTAAAAATATATTTGGGTGATACCAGCTTACCAAAGGTAAAAAGCGCTCAGCAAGGAGCGCTAATATAAATACAATAAAGTCCAAATGTTGCTGAACTAAATTGAGTAACACGTTAGAGCGTTACCGTAGTCAGCTTTTCTAGTAATGCGACCACCATTTTTGATGAGTTTATTGAAGCGGTTTCTAGGTATTCTTCAAATGACTGTGGTGACTCTTTACCTGCAATATCAGACATTGAACGGATCACTACAAACGGTGTAGCTAAAGAAAAGCATACTTGTGCAATGGCAGCGCCTTCCATTTCTACAGCTAACATAGTAGGGAAGTCCGCGCGGGCTTTATCAATACGCACCGGATCACACATAAATGAATCGCCAGTACAAATTAAGCCGATCAGGGTCTTCACGTCACTGATGCTTTCAACACTTTGTTGTGCAGCCTCTATTAATTTAGGGTGAGCGGCAAAACCAGCAGGCATCTGTGGTACTTGGCCAATTTCATAACCAAAAGCGGTTACATCAACATCATGATGACGTACCTCAGATGAAATTACCACGTCGCCAACACTCAGAGATGGATCAAAACCACCGGCAGAGCCTGTGTTGATCACACAGTCTGGTTGAAAATTATCAATCAATAACGTTGTTGCAATACTAGAGGCGACTTTACCAATACCTGATTGCACTAAAGTCACAGTGTTACCAGCTAATTCACCTGTATAAAAAGTGAAACCTGCTTTAGTTAGAATTTGTGGATTTTGCATTGCTTCACGCAAAATTTTAACTTCTGGCTCCATCGCGCCAATAATACCGACATTCATAATTTTAAATTCCTCTAATTAGATGTTTAGATTATACGTGAAGTTAGCGATAAAAAACAAAAATGCGAGCTTAAAAGCTCGCATTTTATCGTTTAAGAAAACTTATATTTCAGCTAAAGCTGTGGAATGGGCTTTAGCTTGCGAAGGAGATAGTACCGCCGGCTTAGTAACACGGTTGCGTGTCGGGCGACTACTTTGTGCTGTCGGCTTGCCAAGCTTAAACATAATTGCTTCGCGTACTTCTGATGGCCGATAGCCAGATTTAACTTTCATACGGATATGTGGAATGCCAGCAGCTTCAAGTGCACCATTAACAAACCAGTCTCGTTGTGCTTTATGACCATCTTTATTGGCGTTGTTTACTAAGTCAACCGCTGCCACAATCGTCATCTTTTCTTTATCAATCAGCACATAATCCAGTTGTTTGTTTTTTGCTTTAGCGATTGCAGCACGTTTAGCTTTAGCAGATAAACCTTTTTTACAATCGATGATATCGATTAATTTTACACGGCTAACAATTTTATATTGATCGCCTACAGCACGTTCTAAAAGGTTTAAGAATGAGCTTTCAACTTGCGTAAATACACTGGTTTTACGCGTGAATGGGTAAGGGTTTCCGCCATCATCGGTAAACTTTGACGCAACAACAGATGCCCCTACGACTAATACTAAAATTGATAATAAAGCGAATTCCATACGGTAACTCCACAACAACAAATTGACACTATAAATTACTTAGCAATTTACGTGCCCAGTTGTAATGAAGTTACACTTTATAACAGCTAAGTTATGGCTGGTATCCGCCAGCAATTCCTTTTACTGCAATCGCTACAGCATCATGGGCATGCAGAGATTCATAATGGTTTATTTGTAACCAGTAATCGGCGTATTGTGCATCTTCTAACACGGCTTTGATTTTACGCGCAGCATCTTCACAAAACATCAGATTTTGACCATTTAAACGGGCGAATTCTTGCTCATCTTCACGCTTAACTGCCGCTTGTACAGGGGTTTTAAGCTCATCTTCAAGAGTATCGATCAAGCTCAAAATATCAAACTCACGGATGCTACTATCTAGTTTGACTTTTACATTGGCAATAGAGCGTTGAGAATGCGGTGTGGCGATTATGCCATCGGTACTGCCAAGCCAGTTGACCACTTCTTCATGGCTAAGAGTATGCTGCTGAAACTTTTCAACAAAGGCTTGTTGAATAAGTTGGCGAGCTAATGCCGCTGAGCATGGGCAAGTTGATGAGTAAGTTACATCAAGGCTTAATTCAAAACTAAGTACACCGCGGTCAATTTTTGCCACTATGGTCAACGGGTAGCTTTTCCAACCCGCTTTGCCGCTAAGGAGTGATTTTCTGCGCAGCGGTAGTTCAAACTTAAATTCAATTTTAGCTTGGTCGCTTAATCCAGTGTGACTAGAGATAAAGCTATCGAGCGCTTGTGCAATAGTTTGCGGGTTAACGTGTTGCTCAGTTGACAGGGTATCGAGCGCTAAAAATAACCGCGACATATGAATACCTTTTGCGTCTTCTTTGTGAAGATTAACAAAAGCACGAGCTTTAGCGTTGACATTAATAGGCGCAAGATCACGAGATTCAAATAAAAAAGGCAGTTCAATATCAGCCATACCAACCCAGTCTAATTTACCTGTTTGTAAGGCGGGAGCCGTATCTGCTATATCGGGCATGTTGCTTTGCATGGAAAATCTCGTTATTGGCAATTGTAAAGCGCAATATTTTACACGAAATAAATAAAAAATACGTGGTAGATGAAAATTTTCTGTTTTCGTCGCGGAACATGAAAATAGTTAATGCAAAAGTGCTAAAATCCTAACACTAGTCGTTTTTTTATAGCTGTGTAGTCAGCTGATTTTTTATATACTTATATGTATAGCTAAGAGACAGATTTATATATGATCGATTCCTCTTTGAGTCCATGGGCTCGAATACTTTCTAGTTTAATTACTCGATTTGGTGAATTCAAAACCGCAACTATTTGTTATGTCTTACTATTAGTACTGGCATTAATATTATCGTGTATGTTTTATTATGTTGCAGTAGGCGAGGTGATGCTTGTCGATGTGCTTGCCGTGATATTTTTTACTGCAGTAGTGTCGCCCATTATTATCAGTGTGTTAATCAATTCAATCCGCCAGTTAGATGCTTCCTATGCGTATTTAGATAGTGCCACTAAGCAAGAAAAATTATTAAATCAAACTTTAAAAGATAATATCAATCGCTTAAATGTAGAGATAGATGAACGTAAAATGGCATTTCATGCCAAGCACCGTGCAATCGAAGAACTCAGGCGAGAAATAGTTGAACGTAAAAAAACCCAGCAAGAGCTTGCTCAACAAGGCATGTTACTGCGCTCTATTGTTGATTCATCCCCTGATTTATTTTATTACCGTGATAACAATGGTGTTTTTGCCGGCTGTAATAAAATGTTTGAAGAGGTTATGGGGAAATCAAGTGACGAGTTAATAGGTAAAACTGCAGAGGAGATTTACCCAACGCAATTCTTACCGGAAGTATTACTAACTGATAACAAAGTCGAAAAAACTCACGCCGCTTTAACGCTTGATGTTGAATACCCTGTAGGCAATGAAAACCGTTGGTTTGAAATGCGCAAGCTCCCATTTATTAATGATGACGGTGATTACATTGGCTTATTAGCATTTGGGCGTGATATCACCAGCCGCAAAGAAGCAGCTCAAGCACTTGAAACCGCTTATAAAGACAAAGGGAAATTTATTGCCACCCTAAGTCATGAATTACGAACTCCACTCAATGGTATTGTGGGTTTAACCCGTATGTTACTAGACACCGACTTGGATAAGCAGCAACGTAGTTGGTGTAACACCGTATTTTCTAGTGCTGAAACATTAGGAAATATTTTTAATGATATTATAGATTTAGATAAGATAGATCGCGAACAACTCGATATTGTTACCGACTCAATAAACGTCTCTGATTTTATTAATGATGTGGTTAACTTTGCAGGATTGATCGCTGAGCAAAAAGACTTAGAGTTTGAAATTAAGCGCAAAGGTATGCTGGATATTTATGCGCAGCTAGATCCGACCCGATTACGCCAAGTGGTATGGAACTTAATAAATAATGCGGTTAAATTTACCCAAAAAGGTAAAGTTCAATTAGCGTGTGCTCGGGAAAATCGTGCGGATGGCGCGTGGTTAGTCATGAAAGTAACAGATACCGGGCAAGGTATTCCACAAGAGCAATTACATCGTATTTTTGATATGTATTATAAAGCGCCGGATTTAAATGGTACTAATGCGATAGGATCAGGTATTGGTTTAGCGGTCACCAAGGCTTTGGTTACAGCAATGAAAGGACAATTACATGTAAGCAGTACCGAAGGAGAGGGCAGCTGTTTTGTGGTTGAAATACCGCTGGCGCTTTGTATCGCTCCGGCTGAACAAAGTTATGTTGGCCGTAGTTTGAATATCTTGCTAGTTGAAGATGTGCCGCTTAATGCTGAAATCGCCACTAACTTACTTGAGCAACGTGGTCATGAAGTTATCTGGGCTGAAACCGGTGAAGATGCATTGTCGTTTGTTGAAACTGAGGATGATCTGGATTTAGTACTGCTAGATATGCAACTGCCAGATATTAATGGCGATGAAGTAGCAAGACAGATCCGTGCCGATAGCCATTTTGATAAGTTACCTATTGTCGCGCTTACGGCTAATGTGCGTAGCGCCGAAGAAGAGTTACAAGGGATCTCAATTCAAGGCGCATTAGCTAAACCTATCAATACCACGAAGCTTGATAAAATGCTGGCTGAACTATTTGATATTAAACATCTACAACAGTCTGATGAAACACGCCTGACGGTTAGCAAAGAAGCCAGTGAAAATATCAATGTAGAGTTACTTGATGTTGAAACCATTGAAGATTTTGTTAATTCGATGGGCATAGTAACATTTAAGCGCAGCAGCAGTTTATTTGAAAAGCTAAATCCACAGTATCAGCAAGAGTTAGCAACGTCATTAGCAGCTGGTGACCGTGAAGAGTATAAGTCTGTAGCACATAAGCTTAAAGGTGCTGCAGGTTCAGTTGGTTTAAATGATGTACAGTTACACGCTAAGACCATGGAACATGGTTCTATTGAAGAAAGTGATGAAGTATTAAAGACTTGGTTAGTAATATTGGCAGATAAAATAAATGAAGGGCAACATGCCCTTCATTTATTCTTACAGCAATTAGAACGTTAATGCTGTCATTACTTGGTAAAACAGATATTAACTATCAATTTTACCAATGAAACGATAACCTTCACCATGGATGGTGCTGATAAGCTCAGATGTGCTGTTATCACTTTCAAAATGCTTTCTGATACGACGGATCGTTACATCAACGGTACGGTCATTCGCACGTAACTCACGACCAGTCATATGCTTGATTAGTTGCTCACGACTGAAAATACGGCCCGGAGAGTCAAGCATTAGACGCAGTGCTCTGTATTCACCTTTAGGTAAACGTTTGGCATCACCATTTGGCGATGTTAAACAGCGACTATTTTCGTCAAGTTCCCAGCCATTGAATGTGATCACACCATTTGTTTCAAGGCTTGATTCTTCACCACCAAGGGCAGTACGAGAAAGCAAGTTACGAGCACGAATAGTTAATTCACGAGGATTGAACGGCTTAGTAATATAGTCGTCCGCGCCAATTTCTAGGCCTAAAATACGGTCTACATCATTATCACGACCGGTTAGGAAAATAAGTCCAACGTTACGCTTTTGACGTAATTCACGCGCTAGTATTAGCCCGTTTTTGCCTGGCAGGTTGATGTCCATAACTACAAGGTTCACATCATCATTATTTGTAAGCTTGTCATGCATGTCATCGCCATCAATGGCTTCAATAACTTTGTAACCTTCAGCTTCAAATAAACTAACGAGGTTTAGTCGAGTTACGTCTTCATCCTCTACAATCAGAATGACTGGCGTTTGCATTATTAATTAACCTTTTTCGGAATATTTTATTTACAATTAATTCGGTATTGTATTATAAAACCGAATACTAGTGATTATAGGAGTATATCCAATTGTTAACAAGTAAAATCAATTCGGATGAAATTTAGAAACAGCTAATAACCGAGATTGCACTTTAAAACTGCTGCGCAACAACTGCTGCTTATTGATATACAGTCGGATTTTATTCCCTTCTTGGACCAAAGAGACAACGCCTCCTTTTTCTAAAAAACTGATACTCTCACCAACTGTTAAGGTACTTAATGAAATGGTATCGATCCAAAGTGGAATTATATCATCTTCCATTGTTTCATCAATGTATGTGATATCACAAAAGCGAGAAAGTTCAGAAATTTGCTGTTTTTTATTAATTAATACGGTTTCAATCGGTATATCGTTAATTTTAAGATTCGAATTATCCTTTAATAGCTCACCAATCCCATGTTCAACGTCATAAAAACAAAAAGTCACAGCCTGTTTATTGTTAACTTTAGGGAACTCGACGAATTTTGCAATCTGAAATAGGAACGCCGATTTGACTTGTTCAGGGGATTTGGCCTGTAAAAAGGTAGGAAACAGCAGCATCAGAGCCAGTAATAAACCTGTTAATCTCATACTTTACTTGCCTCTGTTAATGGCAAGGTAATTATAAAGCGCGTACCTTCTATATTTTGATCATCAAAGTAAACACTGCCTCCTAAGGCTTGTGTGACTAAATTGTAAACTAAATGCATACCTAAACCACTGCCACCTTCGCCGCGCTTAGTGGTAACAAAGGGATCAAAAATGCGTTTTTTAACGCTTTTATCAACTCCGATACCATTATCGTAATAGTTGATGATCAAGCTACTTTCGTTACGTTCCACTGTGACTTCTATTTCGTTATTTTTATTATCTTTAAAGCCGTGGATTATCGAGTTACTTAATAATTGCTGTAATACCTGTTGTAGGGGACCCGCTTTACTTTCGATCATCAATTGTTCAGAACAATGAATAACGATTTTAGGAGCCTTGATCTCTAGTTCAGTACGCATAGAAAGCATTACGTTAGTTATAAGATCATGCATATTGATCAGCGAATTAAGCTCACCATCTTGGTTTACTGCTACTTTTTTAAAGCTGGATACCAGTTCCGCAGCACGATTTAAATTTCGATAGATAAGGTCTAAGTTTTCTATGCCATTGTCGATAAAGCGCTTCAATTGGTTTGAGGTTAAGGTTTTTTGCTCAAACCCTAGACTTATTTCTGCCAGTTTATCGCGAAGCAGGGTAGAACCAGTGATCCCCAAACCAATCGGTGTATTTACTTCATGTGCAACACCTGCAACCATCTGCCCTAAAGAGGCCATTTTTTCACTTTCAACAATTTGGTTTTGGTATTGATGCATTCGCTCAAGGGTTGTTAGCAACTCTTGATTTGCCTCTCGGAGTGCGATTGTACGTTGATTTACTTTTTCTTCTAGGCTTTGGTTTAACTGTTTAATTTCTTGCTTATCATTCTTATGACGCTCTATTTGATTTTGTGTGCGAGTTAGCATGATATTTAAACTATTCGAAAGCATATTGACTTCGGTAATATTAGTTTTCGGAGCTCGGGCGCTATAATTATGATTTTTCGAAACATCTTGCAGCAACGTACTTAATTGGTCAATGGGGTCGGCAATACGCTTTTGAATTCGTTTTGCGACAAAATAAACCAGTATTAAAACGAATAGCGTTAAAAGGATATCAATAAGAATTTTTTGGTTAATATAGGCGTTAAGGCGCTCTAAGCCACCACGAATATACACATAACCCTTAATATCACCTTCGTAAGTAATTGGTTTGATTAGCTCTATGTAGTCTTCAGTGATTCTAGGTTCTTGAAGTTGCTCAATACTATCAACTCGAAGTGGCACTGGTGGGGTTTTTCGTGCATTGAAACTGGTAAAAAATACTGCTTTATTTGATATTTCGTCGATTGCATAAATATGTATGTTTTTAATGAGTGGAATTTTTTCGAAAGATTTAAGGCGTTGCTCTTCGGTTTTCCTATCATCAAACAGTACACTTACTTGTGCATTAAAAGCGATTATTTCAGCGAGAATATTGAGCTTGTTGACAATTAATTGCTTTTGCTCTTTGACATCTAGGTAGGTTGAAATAGAAATAGATAACGATAAACACAAGGCAGTAACAAGCATGACTGCGCTTATCAGTGCTTTGCGAATACTTGTTGGCGATGTTGATTTAGACATTATTGTAATGAAGGCCAAGTTATTTAATTTTTATCTAGTTGCTGTAAGTCTAGCAAAGACCTATCAAAGTGACTAAAAAATATAATAACTTTGTTGAAAAGCTGCCATTTATATTATTTGGCAGCGTTTGTGAGGTTATAGCAGCAATTAACTGCTATACACTGAAAACTTATTGGTTTTGTGTACTACTTGATAACTACCGAACTGAGCTTCTAGAATTGGCGGGTATTTCAAGAAGCAGTTTGCAACAATGGTTAACTTGCCTTGCTTAGTCAAGTGCTGTTTAGCACCACTTAAAAACTGTTCAGCAACAGTATAATCAGTGGCAATACCGGTATGAAATGGTGGATTTGAAATAATAAGCTCAAATTTTCCAGTTACATTTGCTAACCCATCACTTAGTAAAGCGCTACCGTTAACACCGTTAAGTGCCAATGTTTGCGTGGTTGCATAAGCTGCAAGAGCACTAACATCCGTACAGGTAAAATTCAAAGCTGGATTTTTTAAACCTAAGAAGGTCGCAATAAGACCCGCGCCACAGCCAAAATCCAGTACATTGCCAGATTTAATTACAGGTGCATTCTCTAACAGTATTTTAGTACCGCCATCAAGTTCACCGTGATTAAATACACCAGGTACGCTGATGGCATTAAAACTAACGCCAGCAACATCAACATTAAATTGCTTATGGTAACGAGTAATAACAAACTCAGCTAAGGTTTTTATCTCGGTGAATAAATACAAAGCACAATGGCGGGCACTATCGATTTTATTGCTGTATTCACAGTGGCTACTAAATTGCTTTTCAATCGATTTCACACCACTTTTATTTTCACCAACCACCAGTAACTCAGCGTCTGGGTTGATAACCGCGCGAATATTGTCCAACATCATCAATGCTTCAGGTTTTGCTTTTGGGTAATAATAAATAACGAGGTCAAAGTGTTGACCGGCTATCTCATGGCTAACACAAACATCAATACTGTTGATATTTTTAGCAAACTCACCATTAGCATGGTTGTAACTAAAAGCGCTGATCTTGCTGTTTGGATTTAACTGGCGCAGTTGTGACAAAAAGCCATCTTGCACAAAATTAACTACTAAAATAGAGTCCGCCATTAGGTTTGCACTATTGCGTAGTAAAAGTGAACTTGGATTAGTTAATGCGCTCATAAATGGCTTTGCCTTAAAGTTGTTTTGATTAATTTAGCTAATACGCTCGAACATTAAATCCCAAACGCCATGACCTAAACGATGGCCGCGTTGCTCAAATTTCGTCAAGGGACGTAAATCAGGACGTGGTACATAATCGTTAGTCTCAGATTGGTTTTTAAAATGCTCCGCTGCTTGCATTACTTCAAGCATATGTTCAGCGTAGTTTTCCCAATCTGTTGCCATATGGAATACACCGCCAATTTTTAATTTGCTACGCAAGCTCTCTACAAATGCAGGTTGCACAATACGACGCTTATGGTGGCGTTTTTTATGCCATGGGTCAGGGAAGAATAGTTGCACCGTAGTAATGCTGCCCTCTGCAATACAATCAGCAAATACTTCAACAGCGTCATGCTCAAAAATACGTAAGTTTGTAATGCCTGCTTCATCAGCATCCATTAAACATGCGCCAACACCTGGGCGGTGTACTTCAATACCAATAAAGTTAAGGTGTGGTGCGCTCTTGGCCATTTCGACCAATGATTTACCCATGCCAAAACCAATTTCTAAAACAACGTCGTTGTCATTACCAAATACTTGGGCTAGATCAAGCATGCCTTGTTGATGTTCAAGCCCCATGGTTGGCCAGCATTTTTCAATTGCCGCAGCTTGCCCTTTGGTTAAACGACCTTCGCGCTTAACAAAACTGCGAATGGTACGAATATATTTACCTTCTTGCATCGCTTGCTCAAGGTTATCGTTACTTGAATCACTCATATATTTTGGCCTGATGAAAACAACATGTCTTAAAATGGTGGCGTATTATCCCTGACCACGGCGTTGATCACAAGGCCTTATCTTTTGTGTATGTTTATAACTTGATATTTTAACTCACTGCAATAGACTGAGCGCCATTAAGAGTCGGGTTTAAAAAGTAATTATTTTGAAGTTAAACAACAGTGAAGCAAGCTGGTTTTCTCAGCAAGTAGTCGATTGGTATGAATTACATGGGCGTAAAACCTTACCTTGGCAATTAAATAAAACACCTTACAAGGTGTGGGTGTCTGAGGTGATGTTGCAACAAACTCAGGTAGTCACAGTTATTCCTTACTTTGAAAAGTTTATGCAAAGTTTTCCAGATATTATCGCTTTAGCAAATGCAGATGAAGATCACGTGCTGCATCACTGGACCGGATTAGGCTATTATGCTCGAGCTCGCAATTTACATAAAACCGCAAAGATAATTCGAGATCAATACAAAGGTGAGTTTCCAACAACGTTAGACGAGGTTGTCGCTTTGCCAGGAATTGGGCGCTCGACTGCAGGAGCTGTTTTATCGCTTTCTCTTGGCCAACATCATCCTATATTAGATGGTAATGTAAAACGTGTGCTTGCCAGATTTTTTATGATTGAAGGTTGGTACGGAGTCAAAAAAGTTGAAAACCAATTATGGCAACTATCAGAGCAGTTAACTCCAGCAAAACAAGTGACTGAGTTTAACCAAGCAATGATGGATTTAGGAGCAAGCCTTTGCTCACGTAGCAAGTTTGACTGCCAACCTTGCCCGTTGCGTTCGCGTTGTGGAGCGTATAAGACTGAGCAGGTAAAACAGTTCCCTCATTCAAAACCTAAAAAAGCAGTGCCAAAGAAAGTGTGCCATCAATTAATTATTCAATGTAATGATCAAGTATTGATGGAAAAAAGGCCTAACTCAGGAATATGGGGCGGTTTATTTAGTTTTTTTGAATTTGAGCAAAAATCTCAGTTAGATACTTTTTTAGCGCAGCAAGGGCTTGCTGTTACAACTGTGCCAATTGAGCCTTTTACGCATATATTTTCGCACTTTGAATTAACTATTAATCCGCATGTACTCACTTTGCATAAAGTGCCTGATGTGGTGAATGAGCGACAACTAGTTTGGTACCCGTTGGACCAGTCAATAGAGGTTGGTTTAGCCGCCCCAACTAAAAAGCTAGTTAAACAAATTGCTACAATAGTTTACACTAACTGATATCGTTTCGAAGAGCACAAGAGAGCAATCATGGCACGTACTGTATTTTGTCAAAAGTTACAAAAAGAAGCCGAAGGGCTTGGTTTCCAACTTTACCCAGGTGAGTTGGGTGAAAGGATTTTTAATAATATTTCTAAAGAAGCATTTGCACAGTGGCAGCACAAGCAAACAATGCTGATCAATGAAAAACATTTAAATATGATGGACCCAGAGCATCGTACTTTTCTAGAAGAGCAAATGGTTGGCTTTTTGTTCGAAGATAAAGATGTAGAAATCGAAGGCTACCGTCCGCCAGAAAAATAATTTTCACATGCGAATAAAAAGGGCAATAAGCCCTTTTTTACTGCTTGAATTAAATCAGATCATCTTGCTCTTGGGCATTACTAACTTGTTCTTTTAAAAACTGCGCAACACGGGAGTACTCAATCTCTAAATTGTCACGCAGTTCAATTAGTTGATCACTGGTTAAGTCTTGTTCTTTACAGTTATCTTCAAAGTCAGCAGCTAGCTCAGCTACTTTTTCTGCGCCAATTGTTTTTGATATAGATTTAAGTTGGTGGCAAGCTGCAATTATTATTTCTTTATCACTGGTCATTACCCCTGTGTTAATGTCTTTAGCTAACGTATGGCTTTGCTCTAAGTACATTTTAAAGAATCGTAACTGCTTTGCTTCATCATTGTTTATGTATTTAGCGAGCATTTCAAAGTTAATTGGTGCTGACGGCTTATTAGGAGAAGCCGTAATCGGTCCTTGCTTGCTTTCACTCCAACTATTAAGAGTTGCCTCTAGCGTATTTAATTCAACTGGTTTAGTAATGAAATCGTTAATACCAGCATTTAAACAGCGTTCTTTTTCACCCTTTAAGGCATTTGCTGTTATTGCAATAACATAAGGCTGAGCGTTGATGTCTTCAAGTTGTGCAGCTTCGTCGCGAATTTTTTCAACCATGTCGTAACCTGACATTTTAGGCATATGTAAATCAGTTAAAATTAACGGGTAACGGCCGCTTTGCCACATTTTTAAACCTTGCTCGCCGTTATCAGCAACTTCAACGCCAAACCCAAGTAAATGTAGTTGATCGGTAAGTACTTGTTGATTCAAAACATTGTCTTCAACAAGTAGCACGAGTTTGTTTTCTTCACGTGCTTGTTCAATATTTAAATAATTATTAAGGGTTTTAACAGGTTTAACTTGTTTTGGTGTATGCAGCCCCGCAGCAACCAATAACGACATCATAAAGTTTGACTTACACAATGGTGACGCATTGAGATAGAAGATGTTTTTATGATTTATTGCGGCTTCATCTAATTTACTAAGTACGATCACCTGTTGGTTATTATCTTCAAGGGTGTACAGTAAACGGCGTAATAAGTAATTAATGCTATCCATTGAATCGATCCCATCAAGCACCCAGATAACGCCAGGGTTATCTTGAGATTGTTCAATTTCTTGCACCGTTTGCGCCGTAATTGTGTTTGCCCCCATAAATGATAAATAACGAGAAAGCGTTTGTTTTCTGCTTTGATGCTCAGTGATGAGTATTACAGAATGATCTTTCAACGCACCTTTATGGGCATACTTTATGGTGTTTTCAGTACTAAATGGCAATTCCACCACAAAGTCACTACCAATACCTATATCGCTGGTAACACTAATGGACCCTAACATTAACTCGGTTAAACTTTTACAAATAGATAAACCTAGGCCTGTGCCACCGTACTCACGGGTAATTGATCCTTCAGCTTGAATAAATGGATTGAATATTTCACGCAGTTGAGCTTGGCTCATACCTTTACCATTGTCGCTGACGCTAAAACGCAGAGTAAAATGGTCTGCAGTATTTTGTGCCACTTCTACAGCAATGCGTACCTGACCTAGACGATTTTCATCGGTGCTAGTAAATTTAATTGCATTACTACATAAGTTATAAAGTACTTGGCGAACGCGAACAGTATCACCAATTAAATTAACTGGTATATCAGGTGCTATAGCTAGCTCTAAATCAAGCTGACGTTTTTTTGCAACCGATGATAATACTCTGGCAACTTCCTCAATAGTATCCGAGACCGAAAAAGGAGTTGGGTCGATATTTAGTTTACCCGCTTCAATCTTTGAAAAATCTAAAATATCATCCAGAATCCCCAATAGTGAAAAGGCTGATTCACGAATAATTGTACTTAGGCGATGCTGAGCGCCATTGAGATCTGTTTGTCTCAGTAAATCAATGGTGCCAATAACGCCATTCATTGGGGTGCGTATTTCATGGCTCATAGTTGCTAAAAACGTGGTTTTGGCTTCGCTAGCTTGCTCAGCTCTATGGCTCGCTTTTTCAAGCGCTAAAGTGCGGTTTTGCACTTCAGTTTCCAGACTGCTTTGCAGTTTTTGCAAATCTTTTTGGGCTACGTCATTACTATTGATAGCATCTTGTACTTGCTGTAATAGTTGATTGATATTTTTAGCTACAACGCCAAGGCCGATATCTAATTGTTCGTCTATATGTGTATTGTAACTGCCAGATTTAGTGATGCTCTCTAATTCATGTGCAAGAGTGTCACTACTTTTGCGGATCCGCGTATTAAGATAAACGTTAAAAAACAGCGCTAGTAAAAATAAACTTACTCCAGCAACTCCTGCAATAGCCAATGCAAGCACGATGGAATAATTTGGCAGTAGAGGGGGGGCAGTGATTTTTTGTTTAATGATTAATTCACCAACGGGTTGATCATTTAAATTTAATTGATGATGGATAATACCTTGCTCAGCTAAATGTTGATCAAGTTTTAGCGGTGCAATTGCTGGTTTATTACTGGCAAAAACCAATTGTGTTTGAGCAGTAGGTGTATATCTATATAAGTAGTAATCAAATTGATTATTTAGCGAAGCGCTTAAATTTAGTAGTTGAGTGGCATTATCTTGTCCTGTTCGAGTCAATGCATTAACCAAAGGTGTGTCTAATTGCTCAGCTAACGTTATTAAGCTTAGTGAACTTGGTGGTGCTTTTGAGTCTTCAGTGTTACTAGGGTAAAAAGAATAAGCAACCACAGCGAGTGCTGTTACGGCTAAGTTTATTAGTATAAAAAGAGGTAACAGCCCTTTTACAGGAGAAGAAAATTTACTCTGCATTTATTATCCAACTTAATCTATTATCAACCGCAATCTAAACAGTCGCTTGTGTACTGGAAATCAATCCTACCATTTACCAGAAATAATTCACTACGTTTTTAGTGCTGTTGTTTACAAGGAGCCTAAATTAATAGACAGTTACGTTAAACTACAAACAGCTGTTGTAATAAACAGCGTTTTTTACGTTTATTAAACAGTTTGTTGAAAAACCGTGCAAACAGTTATAAAGAATAAAAAAAAAGTTGACTTGAAAGGGCAAAACCAGTTTAATACGCCGCACACGCAGATAGCTCAGTCAGTAGAGCTAAGCGGAAAGTGTATAAAAACACTTTATAATTTTTTATTAAAACTGAAATTGCCCAGATAGCTCAGTCAGTAGAGCTAAGTGGGAATTGTATTGAAAATCCTTTGTGATTTTTTATTAAAACTGAAATCGCCCAGATAGCTAAGTCAGTAGAGCTAAGTGGGAATTGCATTGAAAATCCTTTGTGATTTTTTATTAATACTGAAATTGCCCAGATAGCTCAGTCGGTAGAGCAGAGGATTGAAAATCCTCGTGTCGGTGGTTCGATTCCGCCTCTGGGCACCATTATTTAAGTAGTGGTGTTTAAATCAAATGATTAAAACATTATTATGCGTGCCTTAGCACACAGTTTAGTGTGCCGACTTAGCTCAGCTGGTAGAGCAACTGACTTGTAATCAGTAGGTCAACCGTTCGACTCGGTTAGTCGGCACCATTTATTTAAATTAAATGTTTTAAACATTTAATTAGCACTGTTTAAGTGCCTCGATAGCTCAGTTGGTAGAGCAGAGGATTGAAAATCCTCGTGTCCCTGGTTCGATTCCGGGTCGAGGCACCATTTATTAAAAGTTATCAATCTTTAAAATTGAAACGTGCCTTAGCACACAGTTTAGTGTGCCGACTTAGCTCAGCTGGTAGAGCAACTGACTTGTAATCAGTAGGTCAACCGTTCGACTCGGTTAGTCGGCACCATTTATTTAGATAATTTGAAAGAGCAACTGACTTGTAATCAGTAATTCGTTCAGGTTATCAGTTCGACTCGGTTAGTCGGCACCATTTATTTAGATTAAGTGTTTAATTTAACAATTAATCTGCACAGTTTCTGTGCCTCGATAGCTCAGTTGGTAGAGCAGAGGATTGAAAATCCTCGTGTCCCTGGTTCGATTCCGGGTCGAGGCACCATTTATATCAAAGCCCTGCATTTGCAGGGCTTTTTTGTATCTGAAATAAACTAAGCTAGCAGTTTACGAAGAAAAACAGCGTCAATTCTGACTCTTGTACAATACCATTCTTTAATTTGTAATCTTTAATCTCAAAAACTCGCGCCTTTTATAAATAACGTGCAAACTAGCGCTCTTATAATTTATACCAATCGACTTAAATATTTAACTATTCTAGCGAGCTAAACAAAGCGCTAACTGTGTTATAAATTTTTCATGTAGAGCAACTAGATGTCAAAATTTATGCCTTGTTATCAAATGGTCAGTAACTTAAAACGATTGGTATTAAGGCAAGCTTGACTTTCTAAACGTAAACATCGGCTTGCATTTCCCACTAGTAAATATAAATTGGCAAACTCAACCCTCAAAAACGACTCTTTATTGTGATATTTGTAATGTTATGTAAAGTCAGTTGAGCTATCTGTGAACTGGTGCTTGAATTACACTCATAAATATAAGTAATTCAGGTTTTTATATGATTTGGCAACTTAAGCCGAGTTTAGTGGTAGTCAGTGCCTTGCTGCTCAGTGCATGCAGCAATCAGCTAAATCCAACTGAACGAGTGCAATATACAGCAAATGCTCCTGAGCAATGGCAACAAGCAAAGGCGTCAGCATTTAAGGTTGAAGATAATTGGCTTCAACAATTAGAAAACCCACAGGTATTTGCATTGGTTGAACAAGCATTAGCAAGTAACCAAGAGATTTTACAATCTGGGTATGATGTTGCAATTAAACAGCAGCAATTAATTGCGTCGGGCGCGGCTCTTTGGCCGAGTTTAGATTTATCTGCGCGAACTAATCGCAGTAAAAACAATCGTCCAGTTAGTTATAGCAATGTCAGTTCAGCAAATTTAACACTTAATTATGAAGTTGATTTATGGGGCAAGCTTTCTGATGCGCAGCGCCAGGCAAACCTTGATTTTCTAGCGCAGCAGGCAAATTTTCAACAAGCAAAACAACGCTTAGTAGGTGATGTGGTCAGTGGTTGGTTTAATGTAATAACGGCGCAAAAATTATTGGCGCTGTACCAGCAACGAGAAAAAAACGCAGAGCAGAACCTAGCAATTATTGAGTCGGGTTATCGTCAAGGTATAAATGATGCCTTAGATGTTTATTTAACGCGTAATGAGTTAAGCAATGAGCGTTCACGTATTGCTGGTCAAAAAGCCACTCTCAGTCAAGCAATTCGGGCTTTAGAGCGTTTAACTGGCGACTACCCGCGCGGTGCTTTAAGTGTTGAGGCTGACTTACCTCTATTAAATAAATCTATCCCTTTAGGTTTACCGTCAGAGCTTATCACACGTAAACCAAGTTTAATGGCGAGCTGGTATCAGTTATTAAGTACTGATGCTAATTTAGCTTATGCTCACAAGCAGCGTTTTCCAAGTTTAAATCTGAGCGCTACGTTAGGTGACAGTGCTGATCGTGTCAGTGATTTATTTTCACCATCAAACTTAGCATGGTCATTAGTGGGTAGTATTTCTTCGCCACTTTTTGATGCTGGTAGGCTAAGTGCTGATGAAGAAGCTGCCCGTTTAGCTGTGTTACGTCAGGAGCAAGTATATTTAGCCAGCCTATATGATGCATTTAATGAGGTGGAAACAGCTATTTCGCAAGAGCAATCTTTGCAAATTCGCTACTTAGCTACACTTAAGGCACAAGAAAATGCCATTGCAGCAGAGCAACTTTCTTTTGAGCAATATCAAAGTGGCTTAGTAACTTACACTACGGTACTCGATGCGCAAGATAGGTCCTTTGACGCACAAAGCTCTGTCATTGAAATTAAGAACCAATTAATTATTAACCGAATTAATCTCCATATTGCCCTTGGTGGCGATTTTTCACAGCCAACCAACGAGTCAACTGAGCAATAATTATGAATATTAAACAAACCAAAATTATTATCCCTGCGGCTATAATCGCAGCTACTGCCTTGTTAGTAATGTTTATTAGCTCAAACCCACCAGAAGCAAAGCGTTTTGGCTCACCACCTAAAGCGCAAATAAGTGTGGCGGTGCAAACTTTACAGCTACAGCCGTATCAAGTGATGGTTGACAGTTTTGGTACTGTAAAGCCGCGCACTCAAAGTATCTTGGTCGCTCAAGCTTCAGGACAGATCATCGCCAGCAGTGAGCAATTTAGAGAGGGGGGCTTTTTTGAAAAAGGCGATGTACTCTTACAGCTTGATGACAGAGATCACCGCGCTGAAGTGAAAGAAGCGCAAGCTAATTTACTCACTGCGCAGCAAGGCTTTCAAGAAGAACAAGCACGTAGTCGTCAGGCTATTATCGATTGGCAGCGTTTAGGTAATGGTGAGCAGGCAAGTAATTTAGTACTGCGAGAACCGCAACTAGCCGCAGCTCAAGCGCAAGTACTTTCAGCACAAGCAAAACTTGAAAAAGCGAATTTAAACTTAGAGCGCACAAAGATAACAGCCCCTTATGCAGGGCGAGTATTAAGTCGCAGTGTGGATCTTGGTCAAGTGGTGAGTAACAATACACAATTGGCAACTATTTACGCCATAGATAGTGTTGAAATACGGTTGCCAATTAAAAACAAAGACTTACCTTTTATTGATTTGCCAGAGCAATTTCGAGATGGTATGAAAAATGCCAATGGCTCAACTGTCGAATTTAGCTCTGACCTAGTTGGTATGCAAAAGTGGCAAGGACAAGTTGCCAGAACTGAAGGGGCCATCGATGAAAATGCTCAGCAGCTTTATGTTGTTGCCCAAATCAATGATCCTTACAAAGCAACTGCTCAAAACCAATACCCGATTAAGATTGGTCAATATATTAAAGCGCAGATCAGTGGCAAATTAGTCGCTGATGTCTTGGTTATTCCAAACAGTGCTATTTACCAAGGTACTTATGTATATATTGTTGATCAAGGTGTATTACAGCGTAAAAATATCCGCTTAGCGTGGCAAAATGCCACGCAAGCAATTATTGCCGATGGTTTGAACATGGGTGATAAGTTAGTGCTTACACCACTTGGTCAAGTTAGTTCAGGTACTGCTGTTAAAGTTATTGGTGAAGCTGATAAAGAGGGCAGTCAGCCTACTGGCAAAAGACCGTCACGTGAACAGTTAGCAGCGATGGCTAAAAAACAAGGGATCACTGTTGAAGAGCTGATGCAAAAGCGTAAAGCTGCTCGCTCGCAAGGAGATAAGCCATGATAGCTTGGTTTACTAAAAACCATGTTGCAGCTAATTTATTGCTGATCAGCATTGTTTTTGCGGGTTTATTTAGCCTTACCACGCAAATTCCTTTAGAAGTTTTCCCGTCTTTTGAAACCGATCGTATTAGCGTCAGTGTTTCCTTGCGAGGCTCAACTCCTGAAGATGTAGAGCAAGGGGTGACCATTCGCATTGAAGAGGCAGTACAAGATTTAGAAGGCATCAAACAAATATCGAGTCGCTCATCTGAGGGGTCAGCGTCAGTGAGTATTGAGGTCGACAGCGGTTACGATTCTCGAGAGTTATTGGCCGATATAAAAAGCCGAGTCGATGCAATTAATACCTTCCCAGCAGATGCTGAAAAGCCAGTTGTTGCCTTAGCTGAGCGTAAACGTGAGGTTATTGCGGTTACCGTTGCCAGTGACTACGGTGAAAAAGAAACCCGTGAATATGCAGAGCAAGTGCGCGACCAATTACTGCGCTTACCCAGTGTTACTCAAGTTGAACTCAGTGGTGTGCGTGATTACGAATTAGCAATTGAAGTAAGCCAAGATACATTGCGTCAATACAGTTTGAGCTTAAGTGATATTTCACGGGCGATATCAAACTCAAGTACTGATATTTCAGCGGGGAATTTAAAAACCCAAGGGGGAGATGTACTTATTCGCTCTAAAGGGCAAGCATATCGCAAAGACGAGTTTGCTCGCATTGCAGTTAAAAATCAAAGAGATGGTACTATTATTCGTCTAGGTGATATTGCTACTATCCGCGATGACTTTGAAGAAACCCCAGTGCGGACTCGGTTTAATGGTAAGCAAGCGGCCTTTATCGATGTATATCGTATTGGTCCACAAAGTGCCATAACAGTAGCCGATGAAGTAAAAGAATATATTGAAGGCCAGCAAAGTAAATTACCACAAGGGTTTGATTTAAGTTACTGGGATGATGATTCAGAGCTGGTTAAAAGTCGTATTGCCACACTCACCACCAATGCTTTACAAGGTGGTATTTTGGTACTGGCGTTATTGACGCTATTTTTACGTCCCGCCATCGCTTTTTGGGTATTCATTGGTATTCCAGTATCATTTATGGGCGCATTTTTAGCCATGCCATTGTTTGGGGTAACGCTAAATATTATGAGCTTGTTTGGCTTCATCTTAGTGCTAGGGATTGTGGTTGATGATGCAATCGTTACCGGTGAGAACGTTTATACCCATTTAAAAACCGCTGAATCTGGCGAGCAGGCAGCTATTCGTGGCACCCAAGAAGTTGCTACCCCTGTGACTTTTGGTGTTTTAACCACGGTTGCGGCATTTTTACCGTTAGCATTTATAGAAGGTAGTCGTGGTGCTCTGTTTGCACAGATCCCTGTAGTTGTGATCCCGGTATTATTATTCTCACTGATTGAATCTAAATTTGTATTACCTGCGCACCTAAAATATATAAAGTTACGCCATCAAAAAGGCGAACCATCTAAGTTTGATAAATTTCAACAGCGTTTTGCTGATGGTTTTGAGCATGCAATTTTAAAGTATTATCAACCGTTATTAAACTTGGCCTTACGCCATAAGCTAGCTACGGTAAGCTTGTTTGTGGGGATCTTTTTAATTATTTTAACTATGGTTACCAGTGGGTGGACTAAGTTTATTTTCTTCCCTCGTATTCCGAGCGAAACGGTGCGTGTTAGCTTAACATTACCGACAGGTACTCCATTTGAAGTGACTAATAAATACGTGATTGATATGTCGGATAAAGCACGTCAATTACAAGATAAGTACCGTGATGAAAATACAGGCGAAAGTGTTATTTTAAACATTTTAGCCACCACGGGTGGTCGTGGTGGTGCATCAAACTCAGGGAGTGTACGCTTTGAAATCACCCCTGCTGAAAAACGTGACTCTAATATAGGCTCGCGGGAGCTTGCCAGTGAATGGCGCGATTTAATAGGTGTGATCCCTGGCGCTGAAAGCTTAACTTTTAGGGCTGAAATAGGTCGCAGTTCAGATCCAATTGATGTCCAGCTTACAGCAACCTCGCTATCAACCTTGCAAGAAGTGGCTGAGCAGGTCAAAGCGCGTTTGGCGACTTACCCAACAGTATTTGATATTGCTGATAGCATGTCTGATGGTAAAGAAGAGCTGCAAATTGAGCTAACAGAGCAAGGCTTAGCACTGGGTTTAAATCGGGTTGATGTATCACAGCAAGTACGTAACTCGTTTTTTGGTGCTCAAGCACAGCGTATTCAACGTGGTCGTGATGACGTCAGAGTTATGGTGCGTTTACCTCTTGATGAACGTCGCTCGGTGGCTGACTTAAAAGATATCCTTATTAACACCCCAACCGGTGGCACAGTACCGTTATCACATGTAGCTAAACTAGTGCCTGGGCAAAGTCCTTCAACGATTAATCGTATCGACCGCTATCGGACTCTGAATGTTACGGCAGATATCGAAAAAGAAAACACCAATATGACAGTGCTGCAAGCCGATTTAAAAATTTACCTTGATGAGTTGGTGCAGCAATATCCTGGCGTTAGTCACTCTCTTGAAGGTGAGGCGAAAGAACAACGTGAATCGTTCGGCTCGCTTGCTTGGGCGTTGGTATTTGTATTTTTCATTATCTATGCGTTATTAGCTATTCCGTTTAAATCTTACTTACAGCCGCTGATCGTCATGAGTGTGATCCCGTTTGGTATGATAGGTGCCGTGGTAGGACACTGGATTATGGGAATGGAATTAACCATTATGAGCCTACTTGGGATGTTGGCCCTGATCGGTGTTGTGGTTAATGACTCGCTAGTATTAGTTGATTTTATAAATAAAAAACGCAGTGAAGGCGGCGAATTACTGGAAGCGGTAAAACTGGCTGGCGCGTCACGTTTTCGCCCTGTAATGTTAACCAGTTTAACCACCTTTATAGGCTTAATGCCGTTGCTGTTTGAAAAAGCCACTCAAGCGCAATTTTTAATCCCAATGGCTGTAAGTTTAGGCTTTGGGATTATTTTTGCGACCTTTATTACCTTGTTGCTAGTACCAGTTAATTACTTGCTGATGGAGCGAGCACAAAGCTGGTTTAAGTAAATAATAAATACCCGCAGCTTTTTGAGCTGTGGGTATTGTTACGAAAATTTCTCAAACTATTTTTTCAAGCTGAGGTAAACTAAACACAAAGTAGTTAAATTCAAAGGCTTCAACATGATTGAATACCCGATTGATCAACTCCCACAGCTTATTGATGAGCTTTTACAATGTGATACCACAGAGCGTAAAAATAAGCTGTTAGCTGACGCCAAAGAAATACTTTCGACAGAACATTTATCGTTATTATTTGAAGCCTTACCAAAAGATCAGCGTATAGATATTTGGCAGTTATTAGATGAAGACACCCAGCATGAAATATTCATTAATTTAGGCGCCGATAGCTGTCGTTGGTTATTACAAACACTCGATGAAGATGACGGTTTTAAATTACTTGATGAAGTAAGCGTTGCTGAGTTACTTGAACTTGAAGAAGTGATCCCTGAGCGCTTTGTTGAATACGCTCGCCGTCAACTTGATGAAGTACAAACCAAGCAATATGAATTAGCGCAGCAGTATCTGCCAGAGCAACTTGGTCACTGGCTTGATTTTGATTCACTTAAGGTTTCAGACAAACTAACGGTCGGTGGCGCACGAAAAATCCTGCAAAAAGGCTTACCGCAATATACCGAGGTTATTTATTTAGTGAGCCGCAAAGGCACGCTAATTGGTGAGGTATCGGTTAACACGTTATTTAAAGCTAAGGACTCAGACACCTTATTAAGTTTTGCTGATCACGATATAACTTCACTGCATGCCGACGATGATTTATACGAAGCAGCTGAAGTGGTGATCCACAGTGAAAAAATGGCAATGCCCGTTGTCAATGTCGATAATAAGTTACTGGGGCGATTAAAAGTTACCTCAGCTTACGAATTACGCCAAGAGGTCACCGATGAAGCAGCGGCAAAAGCGGGTGGTTTACGTGAAGACGAAGATCTATTTGCCAGCGTACGAAAAAGTGCGAAGAACCGTGGTATTTGGTTAGGCATTAATTTAGCAACCGCATTTTTAGCATCCTGGTTTATTGGCTTATTTGGCGCAACCATTGAGCAAGTGGTTGCATTGGCAGTATTAATGCCGGTAGTTGCGTCAATGGGCGGTATAGCAGGGAGCCAAACGTTAACCGTAATCGTGCGCGGTTTAGCGCTTGGTCAGGTGACTGACTCAAACCGTAAGGCGCTACTTAAAAAAGAGCTTAGGGTAGGTGCCGTAAATGGCTGTGTGTGGGCTATGGTAATTGGTGTGCTTACCTATTTTTGGTTTAGTGATGTAATGCTCAGTATTACCATTACAGTGGCTATTTTGCTTAATTTAATTGCAGCCTCTTTGTCTGGCGTGGTGATCCCTTCTATTTTAGATAAAATGAAAATCGATCCCGCACTGTCAGGTTCAGTAATCTTGACAACAGTGACCGATATCGTTGGTTTTGTCACTTTCTTAGGGTTAGGTAGTTTATTACTACTTTAGTATTTTAGTTTAGGAAGTATGATAGCTTTTACAGGCATTTTATTAATTTCAGTTTTATTTCTGTTGTATGAACTTTTAGTGAAGAACTGGTTGGCGCGTATCATCTGGTTCTTTTTTATCATAAAGTACAGCTCTCGCAATAGCGAGTTACATAATTAAAAAGGAAATACTCAATGTCAAAGAAACCAGCTAAAGCAATCAGTAAAGAAGTAAAATCGATTAAAAAAGAAATCAGCGCTCGTAAAGATAAAGTCGCAAAACAAAAATCCAAAATAGGTAAGCTTAAAAAAGCGCTGAAAAAAGCAGCTTAATTTAGCATACGAAAATATTGCTGTGTGATCAGTTATTCTGCACTATCAGTAAAGGTTATAATTATACTTTTCAAATGCTTAGGCAATTATAAAATACTTTTGTAATTGCCAAGCCAGTTTTTTACCTCCACTCCTAGCACGCCATGATCTGCTAGCGCACAATATTTGTTAATAATTTTATGCAAATATGTTTTAATCTATGTATATACTTTACAGCATTAAGCGTTTGCTTAAACTTTATGATAAAAAATCACTTAATAATCGCTATTTTTATCTGTATTTTTTCTACGCTAACTAATGCGTCTGAACACTTTAGTGATCACGAACAATTCTGCTTACAACAGCCAGAGAAAGACTGCTTAGTTTATATTAATGAACGTATAGAGCAATCAGAGCTACATTCAACTCGGTGGTATAAAGCCAAGTCTTACTTATTTGATTATTATTACGATAAAAATGATTATGAAACCTTAAAAATCATTGTTGAACCATTCGCAGAACGAGATGATTTACCTGAAGTATTTAAAGTCCAAGCTTATTTTTACTATGCCAAAGCTTTGCATTTTTATCACGATGATGAGCGTGCAAAAATCTATGCAAATAAGGCATTTACAGATATAAAGTTGATGTACGATGCGTTTGCAGATCCAATGCGAATGCTCGAGTTAGCTAATTTGCAGTATGTTTTTGGTAATAAGGAATCCGCTTTTCAGATGCTGCTCAAAACCGAACGAAAGTTTGGCAAGAGTAAAGATCCAATTTTTAATTTTGAGTTACAGTCTAATAAAGCAAATATTTATCACGCTTATGGCGATTTAGAAAATGCCAGAGAGAGCAGAAAAAAAGCGCTTGATTGGATACTACCAACCCAGCATCAAGGCAAAATTATTGTGGCACAGGGGAATTTAGCGCGCACATATCAATTGCTCGGACAGTATGACCTTGCTATTAAGTACTATGTAGATTCGTTGAGTTATATGGTAGAAGGTAGTGATGATATTGCAAAAGCTGCGCATACATTAAGGTTGGCAGAAATATGCTGGCAAGCAAAAGATAATCAGCAGGCTACTAAGTGGTTTAAAACAGTTAAAGAGAGTGATTTAAATCGTAACCATAAAATAGTCTATAAGCAATTAGCTACAGCCTTAACTTTGTAGCGATTGTAACTATACATCCCCGATAAGACGGCCCATATTTATATGGGCCGTAGTTACTTGTTTAATTAAAAGTTAAACGTTACATTCGCATAAACAAAGCGGCCATCTAAACTATATGGCGTGAACCCGCTGTAAGTGAAAATTTGGTTGAAATCACTATAACCAATATTACTTACCGTATCTTGCGGGTACTGATCAAATAGATTGTTAGCACCTAAAGCAAGTTTCCATTGCTCGGTTGGGCGATACGCCACTTCAATATCAGTGAGCCATTTCGCCTTAAGAAGCTCATCGCCCTCAGCACTACTTGAGGTATCAACTACTTCACCATAGCGAGTTGCACGAAGCGTGGCCTGTATATTTTCATAATCCCATGTTGCAGACAGGTTCCATTTATCTGCTGGTGTGCCTTTTTCGAATCGAGAAATTTCACGTCGTGCAAAGTATTGATATCCATCACCTAACGCTTCGAGTTCTGGTGGATTGTCTTTCACATGAGTAACTTCTGTATCGTTAAAGTTTACAGCGGCACTTAAGCGTAAGTCACCATAATCAGCTAAACCGAGTAAATAGGTGGCAACAATATCAACCCCTTGAGTACGCGAATCGATAGCGTTGGTAAAGTAGCGCACACTTTGGGTATTAAGCTCAGCGGCTTGTTGTAAAATAGCTTCAACAGCAGGGCCTTCTAAGTTTTCAGAAAGCACAATGCGATCATCAATATCGATACGATAAGCATCAAGCGTGAAGCTAAAATTACCTTCTGTGAAGATAAAACCAGCGGTCATATTGACAGACCCTTCAGCGTCTAAATCTTTTGCGCCAAGCGCTTTGGCAGCAGCCTCACTACTTGGAAATAATCCGACTTCTCTAGGTACGCCATTTTCAAATACAGTGCTGACTGATTTATAAGATGTTTGTGCAAGAGACGGTGCTCTAAAACCACTACTGATAGCACCACGTAACGATAATGAAGGAGTAATGCTATAGCGGCTGGCAAGTTTCGCTGTAAAAGTACTGCCAAAATCACTATAGTCTTCAAATCGACCTGCTAGCACAGCATTCCAATTTTCAGTGAGGTAGGTATCAAATTCAGCAAATAGGGCAATGTTATGGCGGCTTTTATCAGTTGCACTATCGGGTGAAAAACCTGATAAAACTTGTGCACCACCGGCGGCAACAGGTACGCCTTGTGCATCAAGTACCGTTAAATACGAAGCTTGTTCACCGGCTTTGATTTGGTAGTTTTCATGGCGATATTCAGTACCAATGGTAACAAACACGTCATCAGGCAAGCCTAAGTCAAAGCTATTGCTGGCATCCATGTTAACAAGGAATTGTTCATACACTAATGCGCCATTATCAAACTCTGTCGGACTGTTAGCACCCATAGAGGTATTGATACTATTGCTAACACCTAATGCAAAATCATTGCGACCATAATTAGTGCTGATATCCCATGTCCAATCATTACTAACCCCATTTAAACCGATAGCAAACGAATAGTCGTCAACATCAGTGTCAATGTTTGGTAAAAACCCATCAGGATAAACGCTTGGCACATTACGGTTGTCTTTGGCACGGCGATAGAAACCGCCTGAGTTACCTTTACGATTTGAATAGCTGGCAAAAGAGTAAAGTGATAAGTCATCACTAAAGTCGTAGCCAAGATTATAAAATAGCGCGATATCTTCAACATCGGCTTTACCAAAGCGGTGGTTATAACGGTCAAACGTCAGCTCTTTTGGATCAAGCGCGCCGTTTTCATCACGATTATATTGTTCTCGCTCATCAATACCTGAGCGGTTAGTTGGCTCGTTGTTACGGGTTTCAATTGAGATATTGATAAAGCCATTCTCGCTAAGCGAAAAGCCCGCATTGGCACTTGCAGTTCGGGTAATACCATCGTTAACGCGGCGGTCATCACCTTTAACAAAACCAAGCTTACCTTGCGAGTCGATGATTGTTTCTTTTAACTGTGCAGAGCCTGCCATTTGCGAATCATATTGACCATAAGTGTAGCTTACACTACCGCCTTCATCGGCATCTTTGAGTACAATATTGATCACACCGGCGATGGCATCTGAGCCATATTGCGCAGCTGCACCATCACGCAGTACTTCAACGCGTTTAATCGCAGAGGTTGGAATATTATTTAAATCAACAGCCGTAGAGCCACGGCCAACTGTGCCACCTAAATTTAATAAAGCACCAGAGTGACGGCGTTTACCATTGACAAGTACTAAGGTGTGATCAGGAGCTAGGCCTCGTAATACTGCTGGTTTTGCATGGTCTGTACCATCAGCGAGGGTTGCACTTGGGTAGTTAAAGCTGGGTAGTTGCGCAGCAAGCACTTGGCTTATTTCAAGCTGGCCTGTGGTTGCCAGATCACGACTGGTTAGCAAGTCTACAGGAACTGTACTTTCCGACAGGCTGCGTAAACTACGACGTGTGCCGGTAACCGAAATAACTTCAATATCTTGTGCTGTTGTGTCAGCTGTTTGCTCAACAGCGATTGCAGTCGCTGAGGTTGCCAATGTACTTGCAATAGCAAGTTGTAAAGGTAACTTGTTAAATAGTTTCATTGTTGATCCCGAGTTGTTGTCATACGCCATCTAGTTTATATAGCGTATTGGGAACAAACAAATAACATTAAAATATAGTATATGTGTAACTAATGCATTTCGTTAAAATAAATCAAACCTTGTTAATGTTGTGTTTATGAGCTGATGCTGATTTTATTTCTGCCGTCAGATTTTGCTCTATATAAAGCAGTATCAGCAGCACATATTAGTGCTTCGCAGGTACGGTATTGATTATCAAGTTCACAGGCTATACCTTGGCTCACACTTACTTTAACTTCTGGCGGCAGGCCTATATCAGTAAACGTCATCGCATTTATTTGTTGTTGAATATGTCTGGCAACAACAGCGGCGCTATCGCGGTTGCAGCGTGGCAGAATAACAGCAAATTCTTCACCGCCATAGCGAGCGGCTAAACAATCTCTTGATGGTATACATTGCAAAATAATCTTGGCTATTTTTTGTAAGCACTTATCGCCTTTAATATGGCCATAGGTATCGTTGAATCTCTTAAAATGATCGACATCAATTAATATACTAGTTAATGGCTGGTGGCTTTGAATACTTTCTTGCCAGTATTGTTTTAATGATTCATCGAGCGTGAAGCGATTAGCAAGCCCAGTTAAATGATCTATTGAAGCTTGTACTTTTAATTTGTTATATATTGCTTTGTGAATACTTAAATCATGTAATATGCACACATAAAGTTTTTGCGCTGACGCAATGCTCGAAGGCATATTAGAAATAGATAAGTCGGCCTCAATTATATTGCCATCCGTTTTGTTTATTTTTACTTCATTAGGACCAAAGTTAAGGCGAGTATCTTTTATATCTAACCAGTTTAGTAACGTATACATGTATTTATCGCGGTCAGTTTCATGTAAAAACTGTAGTAGGCTTTGACCAATCAATGATTGCTGGGAGTCGCCTAAAAACTGTGCCGCCATTGGGTTTGCAAACTCAAACGTACCTTGCTCATCGATGATAAAAATACCTTCACTGATGCCGTTGAATAATTCAATTAAAGAACCAAACTGTAAGTGAGAAAGACAGGCTGAAAGGGTTTTGCCAATAGTAGCTGATTGCTTATTTGCGTTAAGTGTTTGGTTATTATTTGTTTGGTTAGACACGTTTAATCCTTTACGTTTTGCTATACGTTTTTGGTGTCTATAAATTTACTTAAAAAAGTGCAAATAAACCTTCTGGTAACCTTCTGGTTTTAAGTTTTTGATTTTTAATAATAAAATTAAAATACGCAGGTGAGGTAACGCCTGCGAAGCAAGAGAAAGAAAGGGATAGGTTGCAGTAATTAAATTTCTTCTTTGTTTATAACCTGAGGGTCGCTACTGCTGTAAGAGGTGCCATTACATTCCACATTAAAAATGATTGATGCTGTACCGCTGGTTTCATCGGTATCTGTAATGGTAATAGACTTACCGTTATTATTAACTACGTAAAGGAAGTCATCAGCACAGTTGCCAGTGATTGTTGCGCTGCTAAATAAGAAGCCTTTATTAAATGTGTCTTGTTTTAAAGTGTAAATAGCAGCAGTTTTGGTTCTTACCTCACCTCCACCTGAGACTTGGTCATCTCCTATATAGTATGTAAAATTTGCTTTGTTATCTACAAGCTCGATTTCTACTGAAAAGTTAACAACTTGTTGGTTGTTATTCATGTTATTTCCTCTATCATTTTTGTTATAGGCTAAAGTCATCAATACCTAACTGTATTAGGTTTTCTTTTAATTTTTTCGCTTCATTTTTTCTATTTGAGCAGCTATATGCTTGAACCAAAGGGTACGTTGTTTTTATACTTTTATTTTCTCGGAATGAAATTATTTTAATTGCTTTTTCACAAAATAAGCTTCGGTCATCATTATTTGTTGCAAGTTTAGCTTTAATTAAATATATCCTTGCTAAAACTAAGGAGTTTGCTGTTTGCCATAGTTTTCCTATTTGTACTTTGTAATCATTGTTGTTTTCAAGTTTAATTAGTAGTTCATTTGCTTTGGAATTTATACCTATGTTGATGTAGTAATGAATAATACTGATAAATATATTAATAGTTTCAGTATCATTTAAATCCTGCTCTGTTAAAAAGTTTAATATTTCTTTTATGTTATCGTTAAGATCTTGCTCGTTCGATAACATCAATTTATAAGATAAAGAACGGTAATATATTTTCTGGAATTTATTATTATTTGGATCTTGAAGAAGAGCATTACTTATACTGTCATTTGCTAGCTTAGCTTTTTCATAAGAGCGCTGCTTATCCGAGAAATAACTTAGTAGGAAACTTTGTTGCATATAAATATAAGTAAGATTGCTTAATACGCTGGCATCATTGGGATATTGTGCCAAAATATTATTCAACTCATTAGATGCATTTTCTAACATTGTTAATGCCGTATTAAAATTACCCAAATTTTCTTCTGTACTGGCAAGCCAGCTAATTGTATCTGTTTTATCACGTAATAAGTTTTTATTGTTGGGTTTAAGCTCGAGTGCTTTGTTTTTAAGATTTAGCGACTCTGTGAAGCTTTGTTTTGCAGCAGCATAGTTAAATTGTTTTAAATATAACGAGCCGAGAGAGTTATGTGAATAAGACAACTCCATAATGGAGTTAAAATCATTGGGTGCTAGGGAGTACATTGTTTCACTATAGGCTTGGTATTTTTTAAACATTGGCTCTGTGGCAGCGTAATCACTTTTATCATAATGAAGTTGCCCTAACCAAAAGGCATTGGCACCCGCAAGCGTAAGTAACTCTAAGTTGCTAGGTTGGGTTTTTAATAATCCCTCAAGTCGGGTGCGGGCGCTCTCAAACGCGGTAAATGCTTCGTCGGTTTTACCGCGGGAATAGGCCACTTCCCCCATTGCCTCAAGGGTTTGTGCATATTGAAAGCGGTTGTTAAATTCGGTTTTTTGGTCTGTAAAGCGAAAGAGAGAGTTGTCCTCATCAGCTTGATTAGTAAAATACTCCAGCGCTTTATTGCTAATGCCATCGAGCAAATCCATACGTTTAACGCTACGCAGTTTATCGGCAAATTCACCCACCATAAAACCAAGTAGGCTTTCGGCTTCTAAGCGTTTTTGCTGCGCGACTTGCTCGGCGTGGTAGCTGCGTACGCTCATAAAGGTGGCTATAAAACTGAGTAAAATAAGTGCAACCGCGGTGGCTTGTAACACTCTTTTTTTACGTTTTGCCCTGCGGTTTGATGCTTTAATTAAACTCAGTTCAGCAGCACTGAGGCTAAACATCGGGTTATTTATAAGGCTTTGTGCTTCTTGTAACGGCTTGCCCTGCGCTAATAAAAAGTCGGCATGTTTTTGCTCGTTTAACCAACGCTCGGTGGCGATTTGTAAGCGACTTTTAATGGCTAAGCTTTGTTGGTGTTGGTTTATCCAGTCTATGGCGCGTTGCCACTGACGTAGTAGTGCTTCGTGTGCCAAACTAAAACAGGCTTGCTCGTTTTTAAGGTGCGACACAAATAAGCGGCTATCGACCATCGCTTGTGCAAGTTGTGTTTGTGCAGGGGTGGTGAGTTCATCCCACCGGGCTGCGCGGCTGGTGAGGGTTTCGCCATCAGCGTGCAGGGTAATTAGTTTTGATAATACCAAGCTCAGCTGGGCTTGTTGTTGCTTGGGCAGTTGTGTAAAAACGTGCTCAGCTTTTTGGCCAATCGCGCCTTCAATACCGCCCAATGCTTGGTATTCAGAGACTAATAGCTCATCGTTTTCGCTGCGCTGTAAGTACAGTTGTTGCAAAGTGTATTGCAGCATTGGCAGGGCGTCGGGGTTATTGGCGGTGTCGTTACAGAGCATTTCATCCAGTGGTGTTTGGTGCTCAGGGTCAAGCTGCCAACTAAGCCCTGCGGCTAAAGCTGGCAGGCGGATCATCTGTTTTAATTCAGAACGCGTTGGCGGTAGCAAGTCAAAATGCGCGCCATTGGCTTTACCAGCCATTAAACTGGGTTGATTAACCACTTGGGGGTAAAAGTCATTTCGACAGGCGCTAAATATAATAATGCAGTTACTGGTGGCCAGTAACTCTATAATTGTTAAAAACTGGCTGCGCTCTTGCTCGCTAAATACTGGCGACGACAGCAATACTTCAAGGCGGTCGATAAATAAAAATAAATACGGTTTTATATGGGTTGTTTGCCCTTGCTTTAAAGCCATTTGGCAACGCTCAATAACTTGCTCAGGCGTTGAGAGTAATAACTCACTGAGGGAGTCGGCACTGATATTTGTTAAAACTGGCGCATCGTTGATTTCTAAATCAAGTAAAGTAGAGGCTAGATCGAGAAATAGCCGACCTTTACTTACGTCTGCAAAGTCGAGCAAGCAGTATGACTCAATTCGAAAGCCATCAAAGCCTGCTTCACTCATTAGTGCTGGTAATACACCTGCATTGACCAGTGATGACTTACCTGAGCCACTTGAGCCGAGCAATAAGCAAAATGCGCGGCAATAATTAATTTGCGCAGATACCCGCTGTAATAGTGTGTTTATTTGCTTGCTGCGGCCAAAAAACACCGCGGCTTCATTGTGGGTGAACGCGCTTAACCCAACAAATGGCGAATCACCTTGCCACTTACTATGGCTGGCTTTTTGCTCATCATCAAGAGGGAGCTCTATTTTGGCGATAACGCGATAGCCGCGCTTGCGGATTGTCTCTATGTATTGCGGATCACTGGCTTTATCGTCAAATGCTTTACGCAATTGCGTGATGACTTTATGCAGGGGATTATCGCCCACTGCAACTGTGCGCCAACAGTGGTTAAGGATCTCTTCACTGCTAACTAACTCTCCTTGTTTTTCGCATAATAACAATAAAACATCCATCGCTTTGGGCTCAAGTTGTTTGATTTGCGCGCCTCGTATTAAACTATTGGTGGTAGCTGTTACTTGCCATTCGCCGACAAAGAAAACGGATTTACTCATGCAGGGCTCATCATTGTTATTGTTAAAATTGAGGTTACTTCAACAGGTTTTTTTATCCTACTGCAAGCAATAAGTTAATACAATATTCTGAGTCAAACGTTAAGAATCTTAATTAAACAGTTATAGTATAGGTTATGTCTAATCTACATTACTTTATGTAAAGCTTGCTTGACTTAAATGTATTCTTCAATAATACTTAGTCAAGTTTACTTGACTAAAAAGGTGAGAACATGAAACAACAAACAGGATTAACATTCAAACAACGTAACAAACTAAACACAGTTTATTTAGCAAAGTGGACTCTGGCGTGGGTTTTAACTTTGGCGCTTGCGTCATTCGGGCCATTGTTGCTGTGGGGCGAGCAGAACACGCTACTTAGTATAGTGGCAATTATGGTCAATGTTTTCGCAGGTATTATGATGATTATGGCAAATAAACGCCATTTAGCTGGTTTAGATGAATTGCAGCAACGGTTACATTTAAATGCGATGGCGATTACCTTAGGAGGGAGTTTAGTATTTGGTTTAGCATACTCGGTATTACAAACGAGCGGGGTAATTTCGTTTCGACAAGGGATTTCCCATTTAGTGATGTTTATGGGGATAACTTATTTAGTGTCTGTCGTAGTGATGAATAAACAACTTGGCGCTGAGGACGAAGAATGAAAAACCGCCTTAAAGTATTGCGCGCGGAGCATGACCTTACTCAGGCAAAATTAGCAGAGCTACTTGATGTATCAAGGCAAACGGTGAATGCTATTGAAAAAGGCAAGTTCGATCCTAGTTTACCATTAGCGTTTAAAGCAGCTCGTTTATTTAAATTAAAAATTGAAGATATCTTTCAAGATGAAGAGGTATAAATTCTACACTCTGCGTGCTTAAAGTACGCAGAGTGTAGTGCTGTTTATGGGGCAACTAGTTGCGGTTTTTGTTTACCCATTTGCAATGCACTCAGTAACCACATAATAAATCCACCAGCAAATAACACTGCGGCGACATAGCCGGTTTGATTAGGTTGCGCGCCTTGTGCAATTGCTAAGCCGCCAACCCAAGGACCAATTGCATTTGCAGTATTGAATGCGCATTGTACAAGTGCGCCAATCATTGCGTGCCCATGCGGAGATACATCCATCAACATAGTTTGAATAACTGTGCCAAGTCCGACACTAAAACCAATAAAAAATATAACCGCATAAAGTAACCAAATGTTATGGCTTGCCATTACATAAGTTGTAGCAAAAATGATTGCGCCAACAAGTGCTATACCGGTGGTTTTAAGGGGCGAATGATCAGCTGCCTTACCTAAAATATAGTTGCCCAGCGTACAACCAATACCGAACATAACCATCGCAATTGATATAGTGTAGGCTGGTGTGTGGGTGACCACTAAAATTGTATCGGCAATATAAGTATAAATGCAAAACACCCCGCCAAAGCCAACAATAATGATCCCTAAAATTGACCAAACCAGCTTATTTTTCAGTACGCTCAACTCGCTTAATAACGACGAAGGGGCTGAATTTTTTGTGTTTGGTATGAACTTTACAATTAGAATAAACGCAACAAGTGCCAGCACTGCGGTGCCCGCTAAACAATAACGCCAACTAAAATTTTGACCGACTAAAGTAACCATAGGCACGCCAACAATCGTTGCTATGGTAAGGCCCATAAATACTTTAGACATAAAGCTGGCGCGTTTATTGGCAGGTGCTATATCTGCGGCTAATAAAATGGCAACAGCAAAATAAGCTCCGTGGGGTAAACCACTTAAAAAGCGAAATAATATAAGCTGCTCTAACGAATTAGCAAATGCGCTTAAGCCGTTAAATATAAACATCATCGACACAAATAATAGCAAGGCATTACGCTTGCGCATATTTGCTGTGGTGATCATAAAAAACGGTGCACCGATCACTACGCCAATCGCATAGGCGCTAATGGTATAACCGCTTTGTGCTGGTGTTGAGGCAAATGTTTCGCTGAACAATGGCAGCATTGGCATCATCGAAAATTCCGATAATCCTAAAATAAAAGTACCCAGTGCAAGTACTAACAAAATAGCGGTAGTGCTTAGCGTATTGTTCACGACGCTAGGTTCAGGTGACATAGATAACCCTTGTAAAAAGACTGACGAAAAAATATGAATGATTTATTTAATAAAAAGCAGGAAACTGCAATTTTGAAGAACCAATTAAACCGCGATTGTATGATAAAAATAAGTCAGCGTATTACACGAAAAATGGCGTACTTAGATTTTTAAATATAACGTTAGATTCAAGCGTTCTTACTTTAATAGGAACGTTCCAGTTTTAATGGGTAGATTTTACATTTAAGCTGCCAGTATTACCAGTGTTCTGTTTTAAAGTACGTGCATAAATGATCGATGAGTGCCCGAATAGCTGGAGATAAATGCTTACGGGAACTATACAAAGCATAAATGTTTAGTGCATCAGGATGCCAATCAGGCAAAATGTGCACAAGCTCGTTACGTGCTATATAGTCATTAGCTAAATAGGTTGGCAACACCGCAATACCTAAGCCATTAATCGCGGCACTTAATAAGGTAGTTGCTTCATTAGCGCAAAGGCGACTGGTTACGTTAATAGAAGCAAGTTGCTGGGGCATTTTTAAATGCAAGACATGATTAGCAAAATGTTTATGTGCCAAATAGGTATGCTCAGATAAGTCACTAGGTTGAGTTATTTGCGCGTGCTTAGCAAGGTAGTCAGCTGATGCAACAATCGCAGAGTGACAAATACCAATAGGTTTGCCGATCAATGATGGGTCTGGGTTTGCAGCAATTCTAATTGCTAAGTCTATTTGTTTTTGCGCCAAATTGGTTGCTGAGTCATTTAATTCTAGTTCAATATTCACTAATGGGTGTTGTTGTAAAAATGGTTTTAATGCGGGCATTAATTGTGACTGACTAAACGACATACTCGTGGCAATGCGAATACTGCCAGTCAGCGCTGCATCAGGAGTTGCGTGTAAAACTAGTTGTTCACTTTGCTGATACCAGTTTTCAATATTTTCAAGACATGCTTTACCAGCACTAGTTAAGGCAACTTTACGGGTAGTGCGATGCAGTAGCCTTGTTTGTAGCCAGTTTTCCATTGTTTCGATGCTGCGACTTACCATTGCTCGTGACATGTTTAGGCGCTCAGCGGATGCTGTAAAACTACCTGAGTGAGCAACATCCAAAAATACTTTTGCGGCAGTGACTCTATCCATTAATTAGATCGTTTTTTGAAATAATGATGTTTATTGTTGTGCGTTTATTTGAGTTAATCAATTCTTTATTATTCACCTAACAGTATTTATTTTAGGTATCTTAAATGAAGGTTTTAGTAAAGTCGCTATCTGTTTCATTGTTAATGCTGGCTGCAAGTACGCAGGCTAAGTCGCAATTAACGGTGGATGTTTATAACGCTGATAGTAATAGTTTTACGGTTAACTCAAGTATCGTCTACGGTGATAAGCAAGCTATTGTGGTCGATAGTGGCTTTACGAATGCGGATGCACTGCGAATTGCAGCTAAAGTGTATGATTCAGGTAAAGAGTTAACCACCATTTTTATTAGCCAAGCAGATCCTGATTATTACTTTGGTGCGCAGTTGTTACAGCAACTATTCCCCAATGCAAAGTTAATAACTCCCGAGGCTGTGGCGCAAGTAATTGCAAAAAATCGTCTTAATAAAATCGCATTTTGGGGGCCTAAAATGGGCAGCAATGCGCCAGCAAACCCCATTGTTCCAACAAGTTACTCACTACAAACATTGCAGCTTGAAGGGCATGAAATTCAGATCAGAATGCAAGCTGGGGTGTTAGCGCATCGTCCTTATTTATGGATCCCTGCAAATAAAACAATTTTAGGTAATGTAGCCGTTTCAGCTGGGCACCATGTATGGATGGCTGATACGCAAAGTCAGCAAAGTATTGATGCGTGGCTAAAACAGCTCAATGAAATGAAAGCGCTTGAACCAGCAATGGTGATCCCTGGGCATATGGAAGCAGGCTCTGCATTAGATGCTAGCGCCATTGATTTTACCTTTAACTATATAACTGCGTTTGTGAAAGCAAAACAGCACAGTCACAATAGCCAAGAGTTAATCGCCAAAATGGTTACGCTTTATCCCGAATTTACTGATACCAGTAGTTTAGAATTAGGCGCTAAAGTGCATATGGGTGAAATGATCTGGTAAGGTGTTTACTTATCTAGTTACGATATTCTCAGCACTGAGTTTATAGCATTATAGGTGCGACAATTTGTCACGTGTTCAGGCAACGTCGCACACTATATACTTTGTTCATCTTAAACCTGCTGTAATTAAAGAATAAAATGAGCAACCACAATCCACTTATCAATTCACGTTATGCACTTTCTCCGTTAGCACTTTGCATAGCGAGTTTAGTTTCTCCTTACGTTCTTGCTGATGATTCAATTGAAGTGATTGAGGTACAAGGCCAAAACGTTAACAGCCATGCAAATTTAGGTTCTGCAGAACAGCTTTTAACTGAGTTGGGGGTGGATTTCTCTGCGGCAGGTGGCGTTTCTAGTTTACCTATATTAAATGGCATGATGGGCGATAGAGTTAAAGTACTGGTCGATGGCGCAGATATTACTGCGGCCTGTGGCAATCAGATGAACCCACCATTATCTTATATTTCGGCTAATCAGCTATCGTCTTATCAAGTGATTGCAGGTATTTCGCCAGTAAGCGCTGGTGGCGATAACATTGCCGGCGTTATTGTAGTAAACACCATTGCTGCGCAATATGGTGAGAGTGATACGTTAGCGTGGCATTCAGGTTATGTGTCGGCGCAGTATCGCAGTGTAAATAATGCGCAAGCGGTAGGTGTTGGCGCACGACTTGCCAGTGGCAGCTTGAGTTTAAATTATCAAGGTGCCTTTGAAGACGCTGATAGTTATGACGATGGTAATGGTGATTTAGTATTAGATACTCTATATCGTGTGCAAAATCATGCATTAACTGCAGCGCTGCGAGATGAAAAACAACAGCTAGTGGTTAAATTAACGCATCAAAAAATACCCTTTCAGGGCTTTGCTAATCAATATATGGATATGACGGATAACACCAGTTATGGCATAGTCACTCAGTATAAACGCCAGCTTGAAAGTGGTGAGTTTCGAGCGCAAATAAACTTTAATGATATAAAGCACGAAATGGGTTTTTTCAGCGCTGAAAAAACCGGCATGATGCCGATGAATACCGACGCGCAAGATATCAGTTATCAACTTAATTGGCGTTTAGACTTTGATGCTGACACTGTATTACTGCTCGGCCAAGAATACTATGGTTACCGCATTGATGATTGGTGGCCTGCGATTGAAGGCTCAATGATGATGGGGCCTAACGACTATGTAAATATTAATGACGGTGAACGCGACCGCTACACCGGTTTTGCTGAGCTGCAAAAGCAGCTAAATAACAAGTGGTGGGTCTCTGCTGGTACGCGTATTGAATATGTGCAAACGGATACCGGTGAAGTGCAGCCATATTCAGACATGGGTGATGGCATGAATGGAATGTCAGGTATGGGAAGTATGCCAGCAATGAATATGGCAGATCCAAATAAAGATGCTGCAAAAGAGTTTAATGCCATGGATCGCGCGCGCAGTGACACGCTTGTGGATGCCAGCCTATTATTACGCTACCAAATTACTAATGAAGATGAACTACAATTTGGCTTAGCACGTAAAAATCGTGCGCCTAATTTATATGAACGTTATAGCTGGGGTGTCAGCACAATGTCGACCAGTATGATTGGTTGGTTTGGTGATGGTAATGGTTATATTGGTAACCCAGACTTAGTAGCCGAAACCGCGCATACCATCAGCACCAGTTACACTAAATCGGCAAAAGATGGACAGTGGCAAATAACAGCTAACGCTTGGTATACCCAAGTAAATGATTATATTGATGTTACTGTTGTTGGCAGTACTAACCGCACAGATAAGGTATTAACTGAGCGTAATACCCTGCAATTTACCAATTTAGACGCCACACTTTATGGCACTAAGCTTGAAGGTATTATCCGTGTTGTTGATAGTAAAAATGCAGGCACATGGGATTTAACCGCCGCGCTTACTAGCACCCATGGCGAGCGTGATGACAGTGATGAGCCGTTATATCAAATAATGCCACTGCACAGCAAAATAGCCCTTGAGCAACAACTCGGTAAATGGCAAAACTCATTAAGCTGGC
>NZ_JACJEV010000013.1:0-113750 GCF_014164235.1 Pseudoalteromonas sp. SG44-17
CACCCCAAACGCGATCGAAAAACAGGAGTATTTCAGTATGGGGTAGAGCCAAATTTTTAAGGCTGTACTTAATATTTTTCTTAAGTACCTACCTATGACATCCATGTAAGTAACAAAGAGTTAATCGCCCCTAGGAAGAACCCTTTGGGCAGCGCATGTTTGGAATTTATACTGCGTTATCGCCTATTTATGGGGAACAACCACACTACATAGGCTCTGCCTTGCCTAAATACCAAACATACTGCTGCAAAATTAACCATAAAAGGTCAACACGCCCAAAGAAAGTGTAAGGACTACCATGTTAAAAATATCTTCATTGATCATGACTATTTCAGTACTGTCATTCTCTGTTATTGCCAATCCTGAGTCGCAAAAATACCTTGGTTTTAATTACCCGCATAAAGCGCAAAATGCTGTGAGTATCACGTTTGATGATGCCCGTCACAGCCAAGTCGATGTTGGCGCTGCGATTTTGAACAGGTACCAAGTCAAAGCAACTTTTTATGTTTCCCCTTTTAACGTCAAGCAGCGCCTAACTCAGTGGCAAGACGCGGTAAAATCGGGCCATGAAATTGCAAATCATACTAGCAGCCACGTATGTACAGGGAATTTTGAATGGTTAAGAGCACAAGACTTATCACTTGAACACATTACACTCAAGTGGCTTGAAAATGATATTTTATCAGCGCAGCAATACCTAAAAGATCATTTAGGAGTGACCCCTCGCGCCTTTGCTTATCCGTGCGGCAATACATTTGTTGGCCGGGGCATTGATACTAAGAGCTACGTGCCTTTAATCGCTAAACATTTTGACAGCGGCCGAACTTGGTTAGATGAGTCAGCTAATAATCCTAATTTTACTGATTTTGCACAGCTAACAGGACTTAGGATCGACGGAATGAGTTTTGATGAAATCATTACCATGCTGGATCAATTACGGGAAAATAATGCTTGGTTGATTTTAGCGGGCCATGAAATTGGTAACGGAGATCAATATACCACTGACGCAAAAGTACTCGAGCAATTGCTTGTTTATCTGAAAGATCCTGCTAACGGTTATTGGTTAGATACAGTAAGTAACGTGAGCGACTATGTAAGACAACAGCGCAAACCATTAAATTAATCATTGCTTAAATCAAACTCTGTGGTGCGATTATCGGGATGGAGTAACTGATAACGCGCCAGCTTTCCTTGTTGTAATTCAATCAAACTAATCGCTGAATCACTCACCAAGTATTTTTGCCCCTCCCCGATGGTTTGATGTTTATCGACTTCCATCTGCCAACGCTTTGTAAAAAAGTTTAACGGGCTTTTCGGCGCGTATAAAATCGAGTCTAACTTATCCAGCACGTTAATTAATTTACGCGGAAACTCATTTTTAATACCACTGGCAGTAAGTTGCCAAATTCTATTGGGGTGCTTACCAAAGCGTTTCTGTACGGAAAAACAGAATGAGTAATGTACATCACCCGATAAAATAAGTGTTTCTTTAGGGGTATCGTCACGGCGAAAGGTATCCAGTAACTTTTTAGCTGAGCCTTCGTGGGCCATCCAGTTTTCAACATCAACTAATAATGGCTGTCCGCAAATATTAAACAATGACTGAATAGCTTCAATTGATTTAACGCCAAACACCGGTGCGGGTGAGACAATGATCACTTGTTCATGAGTCACTAAACTGTCTTCGAGCTCAGTGAGACGCTCCCAATCAAGTAGACCAGAGGGCTCATTAAAGTTTTGCTCATTACGCCAACGATGAGTGCGGGTATCCAGCACGACCACTTTAGGCACAGTATTCAGCTCATAATGCCAATGATTAAACTCGAGAATGGTTTTATCAAACGCTTTAAATTGCCATTGTTTTTGCTCAGAAAAACTCGTCTTAAACGCATCAAGTAAAGCGGCTGTTTTATGACCTGCATCATTGCCAAAGCCTTGCATCAGCCAATAACTGATCAAGCCATTATTAACAATACGGCGGCTAACTGGATGTTGGTAAATAACCTGCTCCCAACCAGCCGTCAAGTTCCAATCATCGGTAACATCATGATCGTCAAACATCATTAACGTTGAAATATTTGCCAGTAGCACCTGAACGTGTACTAAGCCATTTTTAAAATCCGTTAAAGCTGCTTTTTCATTATCAAAAACTTGCTGGCATTTGGGTGTGCTTGCTTGATAGCTAATACTATCAAAGTCAATTAAGTCCCACAGTAACGGGCTAAAATTGAGTAAATAAAGGGCTATAAACTCTTCAAAAAAGATCAAGTGATTTGCAGCTTTTAAGCTTGAAAAATGTGGCTCATCTTTTTTTAGCCAATAGCCAACCCCTATTTTATTACGTTTTTGCCAAGGGACCGTCGGTAAATATAAGTGGCGCTGATACAGTTGTTCACTTAACTGTGCAGGTAAATCAATTGCCAGTGGTTGCTCTTGGTATATTCCTAATACGCTGATCAGTCGTTCAATTGCTAATAACATCGCACCAGCAACATCATCGGCATACACTTGATCACCAGAGAGCAGTAAAACATCCGCCCCGGTTTGATTTACACTGCGATTTTGCTGTTGAAAATCATTCGCAGCCACTAAGCTATCTTTTGCAGGATGATGTGGATTACGGCATGAGCCATGTAAAATCTGCTCAAGTTTTTGCGGGATCACAAATTCAGGGGTGGCTTTTCCTTGATAACAAAAATCACTTAAATCAACGTCTGAGTTGCTGTTTAATAGGCGGTAGCTGATCAGCTGATTAACAGGCAATGTTGCGGCAATCGGTTTTACGATCACAAAGTGCAAGTAAAGATGAGTACCTAAAGCAATGCTCTGTTGCTCACTAAAAACGTCTATATCATCAAATTCAATACTAAATTGTGATGCTACAGACGTTGCAAACTGTATGCAAACCTCTGCAGCATCAGCTCGGCGCACCATCGGCCCCATTATTAATAGAGGGAGTGATGCTGTGCTCATATGCTAATTAACCTTTGTTCACTAAGTTGAACAATGAGTAGAAGTTTTCCGTAGTCGCTTTGGCTAGCTCTTTGTAGCTAATACCTTTTAAATCAGCAATGTAATAAGCAACATCTTGCACATAAGCGGGCTGATTAGTTTTCCCACGATACGGTACTGGCGCTAGATAAGGCGAGTCTGTTTCGATTAATAATCTATCAAGAGGGATTTGTTTAACAACATCTTTAAGCTCTACGGCATTTTTAAAGGTCACAATGCCAGAGATAGAAATATAAAAGCCTAAGTCGATGGCTTTTTTAGCCATATCCCAATCTTCAGTAAAGCAATGCAATACACCACCACACTTTTGTGCGTTATGTTCACGCATTAAGTTTATGGTGTCGTCGCGCGCATCGCGAGTATGAATTATAAGTGGTTTTTGTAACTCGTTCGCCACTTCAATATGACCCACAAAACTTGCTTGTTGCACGGCATGGGTGTCTTTCGAATAATAGTAATCAAGCCCTGTTTCGCCAATTGCTACTACTTTATCGTGGCTTGCTAAATCAATTAAGCGTTGTTTATCAAGTGCGTCTTTTTGATCAAGCGGGTGAACACCACACGAGGCAGAGACATCACTATAGCCTTGAATTTTTTCTAGCATACTAGGGAATTGATCAAGTGTGACACTCACACATAAAAAGTGTTCAACTTGTTTAGCCCGTGCACTATCAAGTACTTGGTCTAAGTTTAAATCGAGTTTATCAAAATCGAGTCGGTCTAAATGGCAATGAGAATCTACAATCATGTTACTGCTTACTACATGGTATAAGTTGGATTACCAGAGTTTAACATAGTCCCTAGTAGTTTTTCGATCTTCACATTTAGGTTAGTTTTATCATCGATAAAACTAATACCAATGCCCGGTGGATTAGAACTTTGCGCGCCTTGTGGCGTGATCCATGTAACTTTTCCGGTTATTACATCATCTTCAAGCGCATCCGGTAATGTCACTTTTAATGCCAATGAATGACCCATCTCATAACGCATATTAGTGCGCACAAATAGTCCACCATTTTTTAAATACGGCATATAGCAGCGGTATAATTCATCTAGATCATCTAAATCGACTAATAATTCTTGCACAATAATCCTACTTATAGCTTTTACGTAAACGATACGCTAAACGAGACACTGCCAACGGCAAGTTCAATCCTAATATCTGTGTACTGTTTTGCACAAATTCGGCCAATGCATTTTGCGCACTCTGATATGAATCAAAATCCATTCCAGCAATGAGTTGTTGTTTTAATTGTTCGCTTAAAAATAAACAAAAGACGCGAACACGCTCTGTATCTTTACTGATAATATCAACTAACGCACTGAAATTATGGCCTTGTTTTAGCTCAGTTGCAAACTTATACAATTCATCGATTACTTCCAGCTGCTCATCTTGTTGCCAACGGGCAATCAATAATGGCTGCTGGGTAAACATTTTTAACCATGGATATGCAGGAACGTGCAGTTGGGAAATCCAATTCATAGCAACATTGGCGTCATTCACTTTTACTTGTGTAAGCGCGCAGCGACTTAAAATAGTGGCCGGTAATTGCGTTGTCGCACTCGTTGTTAGTAACAAAAATCGCTGTGGGCTGGGCTCTTCTAACGTTTTAAGTAAGGCATTGGCCGCCGCTGTGGTCATTTTATGGCAATCATTGATCACCACCACTTTATTGGCATTTTGCGCCGCTGATTGATGCATGAAATCGCTGACACTGCGAATATCATCCACACCAATGCTTTGTCCATCAGCTTGCACTACATATTTGTCAGGATGAGTAACTGCTTGATTTAAATGGCAGCTCTTACAATGCCCACAAGGGACTAAGTTAGTTGCAGACAAGCACAATAATGCATTAGCCAGCTGCTCCACTAAGGCGCGCTTACCAACACCTTGTTGACCATTAAATAATTGTCCATGGTGAAAACGCCCAGCATTAAAACTGGCTGCTAATTGCTGCTCAACATTGCTAAGCCAAGGATAAATCATGTTAATTGTTACTTTTCATAAATTGTTCAAGCACGGTAATAATATCTTGATGTACTAATTGCATACTTTGACCTGCATTAACTGTTTTAATAGTGTCATCACTATTTGCGAGTTCTAAATAGCGTGAGCGGGTACGTTCAAAAAAACTCAATGCTTGTTGTTCTATACGATCCAGTTCACCGCGTCCTTTCGCACGGGCAAGGCCCACCGCAGGTTCAATGTCCAAATAAATGGTCAGATCTGGTTTTAAACCTTTTAATACAATATTGGCGAGAGAATCTAACGTAGTAGCGGCAATTTCACGTCCGCCGCCTTGGTAAGCCTGCGATGATAGATCGTGACGATCGCCTAATACCCATTGTCCTTTAGCAAGTGCTGGACGAATAACATTATGTAGCAGTTGCGAACGGGCTGCATACATCAGCAGTAATTCTGTTTCGCTGGCAATCTGTTCGACATGGTTATCTTTTACAATAGTGCGCAGTGCTTCAGCGATGGGTGTGCCGCCGGGCTCGCGTACATTAATAAAATCAACTTTGTGCTGCTCTAAAAACTGTTGGCAAATTGCTATAGCTGTCGATTTACCGGCCCCTTCTAAGCCTTCAATCACAATAAATTTTGCTGCTGTCATGATCTCTCTTTTTAGTTTGAAAAAGCATTAATCGGCTTTCTCGTTTTATATTCTTTACTCTGATTTGCTTAACTGTTTTTGATAACGTAAGTAATCTTGTACTGCTTTGTTATGTTCTTTTAAGGTTTTAGAAAATTGATGGCTACCATCGCCTTTGGCAACAAAATAAAGGTACTCAGACTCAGGTGGATTGACTGCTGCAAGTATTGCCGCTTTTGACGGCATAGCAATCGGCGTAGGCGGTAAGCCATTAATTTTATATGTATTATACGGAGTATGATTAGTTAAATCTTTACGTTTTATATCACCATCAAAGTCAGCACCAATGCCATAAATCACGGTTGGATCAGTTTGCAAGCGCATTTTTGTATTTAGTCGATTAGTAAATACAGAGGCTATTAATGGCCGTTCGCTGGCAAGACCTGTTTCTTTTTCAATAATTGAGGCCATAATCAATGCTTCGTAGGCCGTTTTAAACGGTAAATCAGCAGCCCTGTTTTGCCAAGCCTCATCAAGTACATTTTGCATTATTTTATGCGCTCGTTTGAGCACTGAGCTTGTCGTATCATTAGCATGATAATAATAGGTATCAGGAAATAACCACCCTTCTAAATGCTGCTCAGAGCCGACTATTTGCTGAGATAACTCACCAAGACTTAAATCTTGACGAAGGTACTGGGCTTTACTTATTGCCGCTAACACGTCACGAAGTGACTGACCTTCAATAATTGTAAAACTAAAGCTTACTTGTTTACCTTGATTGATTTGCCGAATGTTATCAAGCACCGTGGCGTTATTAAGTTGATATAAACCAGCTTTTAAATCCGTCAGTGTCGGATCGAGTTTCGCGAGTATCTGATAACGTAAGCACCCATCTAACCATTTTTTTGCTTGCCACTGTTGGCAGAGTTGATTAAACCCCGTGCCTTTTTTAACTTCAAACAACGTATTTGCTGGCGCTTTTAAACTACTGTTAATAGTAGCTTGCAACTGTTGATAACCAACTCCAGTTACCAATAATGCTAGCAACACAATCGATATAATCACTCTTAACACGCAGACTCCTTGGTAAATAAACCATGCAATAATACTAAACTATTTGCTAACTCAAATTGCATACCATCAATCGCTGTAACAGGCACAATTCCCATTAAGCTATTACAACTAAATACTGCCTCCATTTGCAGCAATTGTTCTAGCTTAATATCAGTAAATTCAATGGTTAACTTATCACACAGTGATTGCAGATAAACCCCTTGAATGCCACAGTTTTGCAAACTTGGACTAAAAACTCGACCATTTTTAATAGCAAAAATATTTGCCGCAGAGGTTTCAATCACATTATGGTGATAATCACACACCAGTACATCATCACAATCTTGCCCTTGCATGGCGCGTTTGATCATTACTTGCTCTAAACGATTTAACGTTTTCAAACCAGCAAGCAATGGTTGCGATGCAAGTTGCACAGGACTAATAGCGAGTTTAATACCTTGTTGTGCTAATTGAGCGTAGTGTGAAGGAAACGGTAATAGCGACAGTACAATCAATAAATTGCTTTGTTCAGGAAGGCCATAACCACGCCCTCCTTCACCACGTGTAACCACTATTTTTAACACGCCCAGCGAAACCGTCTTAATATACTCAGCGATTGCTTGCTGCAGTGCCGATAAATCCAGCTCACCAAAACTAAGTCGCTGCGCGCATTCAACTAATCGTGCACTGTGAAGTGGCCAATGCTCTACTTGAGCATCAACTATTTTTGCTGTTGTAAAAAAGCCATCGCCATAATTAAAACCGCGATCATTGCTACTTATGCTAACGCCTTGCTGTGGCGTGACTAATTTTATTGTTTGCGCTATGTGAGTTTTTTGTTTTGGCATATTTTGCATATAAAAAAGCCCAGTAACAACTGGGCTCTTATTTTGTCTCGTTGTTAAAAAAGATTATACCTTTTTAAATACCAACGAGCCATTAGTACCACCAAAACCAAATGAGTTACATAATGCGTAATCAAGTTTCGCATCACGAGCCGTGTGTGGAACGTAGTCCAGATCACAGCCTTCATCAGGGTTATCAAGATTAATTGTTGGTGTTACTTTTTGATCTTGTAACGACAAAATAGTGATAATTGATTCAACAGAGCCTGCTGCACCGAGTAAATGACCCATCATAGATTTTGATGAACTCACCATCACATCTTTGGCAGCATTACCAAAAATTGACTTAACTGCAGAGGTTTCTGCTTTATCGCCAGCGTTAGTCGATGTACCGTGAGCATTAATATAACCCACTTGATCTGCATTGATTTGCGCATCGTTTAAAGCATTTTCCATTGCCAAGGCTGCGCCGGCACCATCTTCTGGTGGCGACGTCATGTGATAAGCGTCACCGCTCATACCAAAACCAACCAACTCAGAATAGATTTTTGCACCTCGGGCTTTCGCATGCTCGTATTCTTCAAGTACGATAACACCTGCACCATCAGCAAGTACAAAGCCATCACGGTCTTTGTCCCATGGACGTGATGCAGCTTGCGGATCGTCGTTTCGGGTTGATAACGCACGTGCAGCGTTAAAACCACCCATACCAATTGGCGTTGAGGCTTTCTCTGCACCACCGGCAACCATCGCATCAGCATCACCATAAGCAATCATGCGCGCAGCGTGACCAATGTTGTGTAAACCTGTTGTACAGGCTGTCACGATAGAGATATTTGGACCACGTAGACCGTGCATAATCGATAAATGACCAGAGATCATATTGATAATGGTCGACGGCACGTAAAAAGGAGAAAGCTTACGTGGGCCACTGTTTAATAACTTTATGTGGTTTTCTTCAATAAGTGTTAAACCACCAATGCCTGAACCCACAGCAACACCAACGCGGGCTGCGTTTTGCTCTGTGATCTCAAGGCCAGAATCTTGTAGTGCTTGTACACCTGCTGCAATGCCATACTGGATGAACAAATCCATTTTTTTAGCATCTTTTGCCGGCATATAGGCTGACGCATCAAAATCATTCAGCAAACCAGCGAACTTGGTGCCAAAACTAGATGTATCAAAATGAGTGATAGTTTGGATACCACTTTTGCCATTTAACAAGCCTTGCCAGGTTGATTCAACATCATTACCTAGCGGCGTCAACATTCCTAAGCCAGTTACGACGACTCGACGTTTAGCCACGGTTTGCCTCCAATAAGGGAATTATTATTTTTCTGGTGGGTATTAATACCCAAATGCGTGGAAATACAGGGTATAGATAGATTAAGGGCAGCGAACGCTGCCCTTAATATGCGATTGATTACTCAGCGTGAGCCGTTACGTAATCGATTGCAGCTTGTACTGTAGTGATCTTTTCAGCTTCTTCATCTGGGATCTCAGTATCGAACTCTTCTTCAAGAGCCATTACTAATTCAACAGTATCAAGTGAATCTGCGCCTAAGTCATCAACGAAAGAAGCTTCATGCTTTACTTCTTCTTCTTTAACACCTAGTTGCTCAATGATGATTTTCTTTACGCGTTCTTGGATGTCGCTCATTCTTCTTTCCTTTATTAAAAACGCCAATGCGTTATTTTCAGATTGCGGCGTAGTTTACGGCGCATAATTCTGTGATTCAAGGATTTGCTGATAATTTTTTATCTGGTCAAACCTCTTGACGGTTATTTGTGTCTTTTATCGCTTATTTTCAGCACGAATTCAAGTATGTTTAAAGCAAGTTAACAAAAAATTCAACATTTTTCGACAAGCCGCCTCAAAACAAAATAGGAACAAAGTTCCTTACACCATGTACATCGCACCATTTACGTGCAAAGTTTCGCCTGAAACATACGCTGCTGCATCAGATGCTAAGTAACATACTGCGGCGGCAATTTCATCCGGTTGGCCTAAACGCCCAGCAGGAACATTAGCAAGCGTAGCTGCTTTTTGCTCGTCAGTTAAGCTGTCGGTCATATCTGTTTGAATAAAACCAGGAGCAACTACGTTGACTGTAATACCACGAGAAGCAACTTCACGCGCTAACGACTTAGAAAAACCAATTACACCCGCTTTAGCTGCTGCGTAGTTAGCTTGCCCTGCATTACCCATTGTACCAACAACTGAACCTATATTGATAATTCGACCGTTTTTCTTTTTCATCATCGGGCGTAACACTGCTTTAGATAAACGAAAAACTGAGCTCAAGTTAGTATCAATGATATCGTCCCACTCTGCATCTTTCATACGCATAAGTAAGTTATCGCGGGTAATACCGGCATTATTTACTAATACGTCGATATCGCCTAAATCTGCTTTTATCGCAGCAAGTGTCGCCTCGATCGACGCAGGATCAGTTACGTTTAACGCATAACCTTTACCATTCTCGCCTAAGTATTCGCTGATATTTGCAGCACCAGACTCGCTGGTTGCAGTACCGGCAACTTTAGCACCTTGTGCTACCAATGTAGTGGCGATTGCTTTACCAATACCGCGACTAGCGCCTGTAATTAGGACAACTTTGCCCTCTAACGAAAATAAATTTGCCATTTTTTCCTACTCTTATTTTGCTTCGTCAATGGCAGTTTGGCTATTCACCGAACCACATACCATTGCTTTATCAATGCGTTTAGCAAGACCCGTTAACACCTTTCCAGGGCCAAACTCGTAGCTTTGGGTAATGCCCTGCGCTACCAATGCTTGTACTGTTTCTGTCCATCGTACTGGACTGTATAGTTGACGCACTAATGCATCTTTAATAGCGTCCGCTGAACTTGCAGCTGTTACATCAACATTATTAATTACATCACACTTAGGTGTATTAAATGTTAAAGCAGCTAAATCTTTTGCTAATTTTTCTGCCGCTGGTTTCATTAGTTCACAATGTGAAGGTACGCTTACCGATAAAGGCAATGCACGTTTTGCACCGGCTTCTTTACACGCTTCTGATGCTCTGTCTACTGCGGCTTTATGACCTGCAATCACAACTTGACCCGGTGAGTTATAGTTTACTGGTGCAACCACTTCACCTTGTGCTGATGCCAAGCACGCGGCTTTAATTTCGTCATCACTTAAACCAATGATCGCAGCCATTGAACCCACGCCTGCTGGCACAGCTTCTTGCATATATAAACCACGGTTTTCAACCAATTTTACAGCTTCGCCTAAGCTCAACACATCAGCACATACCAGCGCTGAGTATTCACCTAAACTGTGACCTGCCATCGTTACGTCTGCATCTGGATTTGCAGCAAGCCATTGGCGGTAAATTGCCACTGATGCTGTTAATAATGCCGGTTGCGTACGATGGGTTTGATTTAATTCTTGTTCTGGACCATTAAGTACTAATGCAGCCAAATCATAACCAAGTGCCGCTGATGCTTGCGCAAACGTCGCTTTAACAATATCAGATTGCTCTAATAGTTCACTTAACATACCCACAGATTGTGAGCCTTGACCCGGAAAAACAAGTGCAATTTTTTGTGCCATACTTTGCTCTTTTAATTAAACAAATAAATAAATGTTTAAGTACACACCTGACATAGTAATTAATCGTCAGTTGCGACTTTTTTAGTTGAATGTGTTTGCTCGAAGATAGCTGCAATTTTTTCAGGAAGTTGACGTTCCACCTCTCTAGCAGCTTCGTCGATAGCAGCATGAAATGCTTTAGCTGAGGCATTTCCATGGCTTTTTACGACAATACCGCGCAATCCTACCAGAGAAGCGCCGTTATACTGGTCGGGGTTCACCCGTTTATAGAGTTTTTTTATTACTGGCTGTAACATAAATGCTAAACATTTATAGAAAAAGTGCTTTTGCAGTGCTTTGGTAAGCTTAAACATAATCAGCTTGGCAATCCCTTCACAGGTTTTCAAAGCCACATTGCCCACAAAACCTTCACAGACGATCACATCTGATTTACCAGTAAAAATATCACTACCTTCGCTGTAACCAGTATAATTAAGGTAGCTACATTGTTGCATCAGTTGTGCAGCTTGTTTGATATCTTCATGGCCCTTAATGTCTTCGGAGCCAATATTTAATAAACTCACTTTTGGACTATCACAGCCCAGTGCTTGCCCTGCGACAACCGAACCCATAATGCCAAATTGATATAAGGTTTGTGCATCACAATGCACGTTCGCACCTAAATCAAGTAAGTAAACCGGATTTTTTCGCTCAGTTGGCACAGCAGAGATCAATGCAGGACGTTTTACGCCTGGCAACATTTTCAGCACATAGTGAGCCATAAATAATAATGCACCGGTATTTCCGGCACTAACGCACGCTTGTGCCTCACCTGATTTAACTAAATCAAGAGCAACGCGCATTGAGGAATCTTTTTTAGATCGCACAGCAGAAGACGGTTCACAACTATTGGTGACTACTTGACTACAATGACGAATTATTAAACGAGGATGAGATAGAGAATCGAGAGACTCGAGTTCTTTAGATATTACTTGTTCGTTGCCACATAAGATCAATCTTAGGTTGGCATTTGCATTTACCGCGTTAACGGCTGCGGGGATAGATGAACGGGGGCCATAATCGCCCCCCATCATATCTAACGCAATTGTTAGATTGGTCAGCATAAAAGCAATCTCTTATTTAGAAATTACTTGAACGCCTTTGTAGTAACCATCTGCAGTCACATGGTGACGACGATGAGTCTCACCAGATGTTTGGTCTACAGTTAAAGTTGGACCACTGATCGCATCGTGTGAACGGCGCATGCCGCGTCTTGCACGAGACTTTTTGCTTTTTTGTACAGCCATAGTCTTCTCCTAAGAATCTTTCTTAAGTTGTTTCAAAATATCAAATGGATTTGGTTTATCATCTTCCGCTTTTAAAACACCAAAGCTGGCAGGCTTTGCTGAATAACTGCATGAAGCTTCGTTGTGGGTAGCAACTAATGGCACGGCTAAAATTAGTTCGTCTTCGATTAAATCAAAAACGTTAACTTCACCATTTTCATCAAGCGCTACTTCATCGTAGTCTTCTGGAAAAATCTCTAACTCTGTATCCTCACCGACTGGTGAATAAACAAAGTCTTGAACCAAATCCAACCCTAAATCACCATTACAACGTTGACAAGTGACAGTAACATGTGTGGACAAATTGCCTCTAATCACAGCGAAACCTTGATCATCGTTTTTGCAATGAATTTTTACCGCTATTTCACCTACTTCTTCCTGCACAACTTCCCGTAAACGGGTAAGTTTTTCAAGCGGTACAATGCCGTCATACTTTAAACGGTGTTGCGCTGCCTTGCCTGGATGAAGAGTGATGGGAATTTTCACCTTTTGCATAGGGGCTGCATCATATAGATAGTTACTTGGTTAGTCAAAGTAAAAAACCAATTTTAGCTGGTTTTTCGCGATTCATTTCTTTGTTTTGCCAACGGATCTGATTTATCCTAACTCAATCTAATTTTCATTAGGAAAACAATCCATGCAGCACCCGCTTATTTTAGCCTCAAGTTCACCCTTTCGTCAGTCTTTATTGCAAAAATTTAATCTGCCGTTCGACAGTTTTTCACCTGATATTGACGAATCAGCACTACCCAATGAAGCCCCTGTTGAACTTGTAAAACGCTTAAGTGAACTCAAAGCACGCGCAGCCACTGCCCTTTTTAAACAAGGCTTAGTAATTGGCTCTGATCAAGTTGCCGTATTTGAGCAACAAATCTTAGGTAAACCACACAACAAAGAAAATGCCATTAAACAACTGAGTTTATTTAGCGGTAATACAGTCACATTTCTAACGGGCTTATGTGTTTATGATATTCAAAGCAATAAAACAAAAACCCTAGTTGAACCCTTTAATGTTACATTTAGAACACTGACACAAGCACAAATATCTGCTTACTGTGACGCAGAGCAACCCTACAATTGTGCAGGCAGCTTTAAAAGCGAAGGCTTAGGTATTTGTTTATTTGAAAAGCTTAGCGGTGATGACCCTAATAGCTTGATTGGTTTACCACTTATCAAACTCAGCCAATTATTGACTGAGTTTGATCTGGATGTGTTAAGTAATCAAGACTAACTATTTATTCACTACGACTTAAACTAAACGCGCAGCTAGTTGCTGATACGAATCAACTGTCGCAATCGGTGTAAACTCGTTTAGCTGCTGGGCGTTATGCACCCCCATAGTTACACCTAAACGGTCAATATTGGCCGCTTTTGCCATCGCCATATCTATTTTGGTGTCGCCAATCATCAGCGCATCATCATGGCTAATATTGAGTTCATCGAGCAGTTGCAACAACATATCAGGAGCTGGTTTTGACAATGCATCATCACTGGTGCGGGTCGCTACAAAGTAATCCCGTAACTGTGTTTCATCCAGCAAGCGTTCAAGGCCGACTCGGCTTTTGCCAGTAGCAACAGCTAACAATACGCCACGGTTTTTTAATGCCGCTAAAGTCTGTTCTACATCAGCAAATAAAGGCGTAGGCGTATTATCAAGATGTTTATACTGATGCTTATAACCGGCGATTAAATCAGCGTGTAAATGGCTCTGCTGAGGAAATAACACCGTCACGGCCTGCTCAAGTGATAAACCAATGATATTTTTAACCGCCTCGTCACTGGGGCAAACTACACCACAGACTCTCGCAGATTGATGCATACAGTTAACTATTTTAGCCACTGAATCCATCACCGTGCCATCCCAATCAAATATAACTAATTTATAGGGTTTCACGGTTTTGCTGCACGTAACGTTTTAATACAATTAGCCAGCGCTTTATCAAGCGGCGCTTCTACTCGCATAGTAGTTTCATTTTTTGGGTGATAAAAACTCAAATCGTGCGCATGTAAAAATAATCGCCCTAATCCCACTTTACGCATCGCCGCATCAAATGCTTGGTTGCCATATTTATCATCACAAGCAATTGCATGACCTTGACATTGTGTATGCACACGAATTTGGTGAGTACGACCGGTTACTGGTGATGCCTGCACTAACGAACATTCAGCAAAGCGTTCCAGTACTTTAAAACGAGTATGTGAAGGTTTACCTTCAACGTTATCCACACGTACTACTCGTTCACCTGATTGTAGGGTGTTTTTACGCAGCCCTTCGGTGACATTTTTAGTTTTAGAATCCCATTGCCCATCAACCAATGCCCAGTAATTCTTTTCCATGGTTTTTTCACGTAACTGTTCATGCAAGCTGGTCAACACTGAACGACGTTTCGAGATTAACAAACAGCCTGATGTATCACGGTCTAAACGATGTACAAGCTCTAAACTGCGCTCATCTGGGCGCAATACGCGCAATGCTTCAATTAAACCATAACTGAGCCCACTGCCGCCATGCACAGCCATACCTGATGGTTTATTAATGACGATAAGGTATTTATCTTCAAATAAAATAGCCTCTTCAAGTTTGGTCACTACATCAAGGTTTTTAGGCACAAACTCTTCACGTTCAGCTATTTGTATTGGTGGAATACGAACGATGTCATCGAGTTGTAATTTATACACAGGTTTGATGCGTTTTTTATTAACCCGCACTTCCCCTTTGCGAAGAATTCGATACACAGCGCTTTTAGGCACCCCTTTTAAATGAGTAATAAGAAAGTTATCAATCCGTTGACCTAAATGGTCTTCGGTAATCGTGACGAAAGATACTTGTAAGCCGGTTTTTTCTGACATTGCCTAATCACTGATTTAAGTAAAATAATTTTAGTTGCTAACACAGTTATAATAATGGGATAATCACCGTCGCAAATATATATTTGCAAATAACAACGGTGCTTTTTAACACATTAAAACATTCGTGATGCACATTCTGGGTAATTGATCATACAGATCCGAGATAAGTTTTCCAAAGCTTTTATACATACCCAGTTTACACGTGCCTTCAATTAACTCCGATGCGTGTAATATATCGCCAGTTAAGTTTGAGCATGAAGTGTTATTTAATGTTGATGAAAAAAGCAATTTGAACAGATAATTTGTCTGATCGTGACGGCGTACAATACGCCGTTCAGCAGATGTGTTGTAACCGTACAAGTTAATTTAATTAATGGTCGACTCTGGACAGAACTCGAATACGTCACTGTAAAAAAACAGCCGATAGTTTTGGCACCATAATAGAATTTAATAACGTGACAACACGTTATTGTCAGCCAGCACCATAAAGATACTTAGAGTACGGATACAGTACCAAGCTCCCCCACAGACCCAGTCGTGAGATTGTACAAAAAGAAGCGATGGGAGCAACTGAACAGGCGAAAAGTTTCGTCATGTCAGAGACATAACACAGTAGAGTAACAATATGAAACGTATGCTAATCAATGCGACGCAGCAAGAAGAAATGCGCGTAGCACTGGTTGATGGCCAGCGCCTGTATGATTTAGATATCGAAAGCCCGGGTCACGAACAAAAAAAAGCCAATATTTATAAAGGCAAAATCACTCGTATAGAACCGTCATTAGAAGCCGCCTTTGTTGATTACGGCGCTGATCGTCACGGATTCCTTCCTTTAAAAGAAATAGCCCGTACTTACTTCCCACAAGGTTATACTTTCCATGGTCGTCCGAATATTCGTGACGTGATCAAAGAAGGTCAAGAAGTTATTGTCCAAGTAGACAAAGAAGAACGCGGCCAAAAAGGCGCAGCCCTCACCACTTTTATTAGTGTTGCAGGTAGCTACTTAGTCTTAATGCCTAATAATCCTCGTGCTGGCGGTATTTCTCGTCGCATCGAAGGTGATGAACGCACTGAACTTAAAGAAGCTTTAAGTCGTTTAGAACTGCCTAAAGGCATGGGTTTAATCGTGCGTACTGCCGGTGTTGGTAAATCGTTTGAAGAACTAAACTACGATTTAAAAGCGCTGCTTGTTCATTGGGATGCGATTCAGCAAGCCTCTGATGGCGGTAAAGCACCGTTCTTAATTCATCAAGAAAGCAACGTGATTTTCCGTGCGATTCGCGATTATTTACGCCGTGACATAGGTGAGATCCTAATTGATAAAGCCCGTGTATTTGAAGAAGCTAAAGCGCACATTGAGCGTTTTCGCCCTGACTTCATGAGCCGTGTAAAACTTTATCAAGGTGAAGTGCCTCTTTTTACTCATTATCAAATCGAAAGCCAAATTGAGTCTGCGTTTCAACGTGAAGTACGCTTACCTTCTGGTGGTTCAATTGTTATTGACCCAACTGAAGCACTTACTTCTATCGATATCAACTCATCTAAAGCCACTAAAGGCGGCGATATCGAAGAAACTGCGCTTAATACCAACTTAGAAGCTGCAGACGAAATTGCTCGCCAATTACGTTTACGCGACTTGGGTGGCTTAATCGTTATCGACTTCATTGATATGACACCACCGCGCCATCAACGTGAAGTAGAAAATCGCTTAAAAGATGCTGTTCGTCCAGATCGTGCCCGTGTACAAATTGGTAAAATTTCGCGTTTTGGCTTACTTGAAATGTCGCGTCAGCGCCTACGCCCTTCATTAGGTGAAGCGAGCCAAGGCCCATGCCCACGTTGTAGTGGTCAAGGTACTATTCGTTCAAACGAGTCGATTGCATTGTCAATCCTACGTTTAATCGAAGAAGAAGCGATTAAAGACAATACCTCACAAGTTAATGCCCAAGTACCTGTAGCGGTTGCCTCATATCTGTTAAATGAGCAACGCCGTAGCGTGCATCGCATCGAAAAACGTCATAACTGTGATGTGGTGATCATTCCAAATCAACATATGGATACACCACATTATGAAGTAATGCGTTTGCGTAAAGATGAAACAATTGAAGCAGCAAGCTACGAGCAAATCACATTACCTGAACAAGAAGTGTATGAAACATCAAAAACACCAACGGTCGCGGTACGTGAAGAGCCGGTGTTAAAAGGCGTAGTTATGCCATCAACACCAGCACCACAAGCTCAGGCTCAAGCAGCCCCAGCAGCGGCACCACAAAGTGTTGCAGCCCAGCCGCAGGTAAGTTTATTTACGACCATCAGCAATTGGTTTAAGGCTTTATTTGCAACGCCTGCTGAGCAAACAGAAAGTAAAGAGCAACAGCAGCAAAAAACAGCGAGTGAATCTCGTAATAATCCACGTCGTAACAATGACGGTGATACACGTCGTCGTAATAACCAACGTCGCCGTAACAATAATTCACGCACTAAACCGCAAAGCGAGCGTACGGAGAGCGTAGCTGAAGAAACGCCAGCAGTTGAAAACACGCAAAACAACGAGCAACAGGAAAGAAACGATAACCGTAACAAACGTCGTCGCAATCCTAACTCACGTAAGCGTAACGATAACCGTAACGATGACAGCAAAGTAGTAGCAGAAAAAACCGAAGCAAAAGCTGACGTAAAAGACGTTGCACCAAGCCAAGATGTCGTTGTTGAAGCAACGGAGCAAAAACCTAAGGTTCGTCGTCAGCGCCGTAACTTACGTAAAAAAGTTCGCCTGCAAGATGAAAATGCACAACCGGCTACAACCAACAATGACGCAGAGCAAAAAGCTACGCCTGTTGTTGATGACAAGCCAGCTAAGCCAGTTGTAACTCAAACTGAAGAAGTTAAAGCACCGGTTGAGACTACTGCTGTTGAAACAACGGCTGTTGAAGCGCCTGAGCAAAAAGCTGAACAGACGGCACCAAACGAGCAAGAGACAGTAACATCGATTGATGAAGATCAAGGCCAAACTCGTACACGTTCACGCCGCTCTCCTCGTCATCTTCGCGCTGCAGGCCAACGCCGTCGTCGTCCTGAGGGTGAAGAAGCTACGCCAACGCAAGGTACACAACCACCAGCATTTATTCCAGTTGCAGATCAAGCCGCTGCTGAATATGAAGCTGAGTTAAAAGCCAAGCAAAATAAGCAAGCTGCAGAAGCAGTTGAAGAAAAACCTGCCGTTGCTGAATCAGCTCCAGAAGTGGTTGAACAAGCACCTGTTGCTGCTGAACCTACTCCAGAAGCGGTTGAACAAGCACCTGTTGCTGCTGAACCTACTCCAGAAGCGGTTGAACAAGCACCTGTTGCTGCTGAAGCAACTGAAGAAGTGGTTGAACAAGCACCTGTTGCTGCTGAACCTACTGAAGAAGTGGTTGAACAAACGCCAGTTGCTGAAGAAGTGGTTGAACAAGCGCCTGTTGCTGCTGAACCTGCTCCAGAAGTCGTTGAACAAGCGCCTGTTGCTGCAGAACCTACTGAAGAAGTGGTTGAACAAGCACCTGTTGCTGCTGAAGCAACTGAAGAAGTGGTTGAACAAGCGCCTGTTGCTGCTGAACCAACTCCAGAAGTTGTTGAACAAGCGCCAGTTGCTGCGGAACCGACTGAAGAAGTGGTTGAACAAGCGCCTGTTGCTGCTGAAGCAACTGAAGAAGTGGTTGAACAAGCACCAGTTGCTGCTGAACCTGCTTCAGAAGTAGTTGTTGAGGAAGCACCAATGGCAAAGACTAAGCCTACTGCAAAACCTGTAGCGCACACTAAAACAGTGATCACTTCAGGTAAAGCAAGTGCGCCAATGGCACAACCTACTGCCGTTGCAGATAGCGAAGTCGCCCATACGCCAAAAGCGATGGCACACGACAAACGTGACGCTATTCCAGATAGCGGCTTACGTGCCGGTTCTATCAAACCAGCTGGTCGCGCGAAAGCTGCAATGACTAAAACCATGAGTGTTGACTAACACTTTTGGTTTAGCTTAAAAGCACACTAAAAAGCCGCGTTAATGAAAATTAACGCGGCTTTTTTAATAGCAGTTATAAGGTTAAAGAGAACGATTTACTAGGCTCTAGCTAAAGCAGAGATATTAGATAAATAGTGATGGAAAACAAACAGCACATTGCACTTGTTATTTATAAAAAGCGCATGAAAGATAACGCTGTATTTATCCTTGTTTTTGCGCATACTCATGCAGCAATTCAGGAAACTTTTCCTGCGGTGGAAACTTACAAAAACTGTGCTTTGCCCCCGTACTCGCCCACTCAAGTTTTTCATCAGTGTAAGTTTCAATGAATGGTTTGTAGGTGCGAGAGTCATCTAGCATTGTTGAGCGAACATTTACAAAATCATCCAAACCTTCTAGGTGGGTAAATAACCAGCTCATACAATGTCCACAAAAAAAGTGCTGCGTACTACTGTCATGCAGCCCGCCAATAACAGGCGCTCCAGATGTAATAGAAAAGGCAGCTCGCTGAAATAATGAGCTTAAGCTAAATGCGCTAGAAGTCATTTTCTGACAGCCAGTGCAATGACAAGCCATGGTGATCATTGGCTTTGCGCTAACTTCAAACTTTACCTGTCCACAACGACAATGGCCTTTTGTTTTATGAGATGTACTGTCCATTATAATCTTCCTTTAAGTTCAATTTTATCAACGCCGATGCTACGTTGAATGTATCACAAATAACCTTAGCACATGCTACAGGGTTTGATTGCGCTATAAAATGTCCGCCTTCAATCTCAACTTGGCTGAAGCTGGAACACATTGACGCTAAGTACTTCACCGCACTCGCGCTTACCAGTAAATCTCTACTAGGGCGAATATAAGTCACTGGGCAATCTAACTCGCACTGTTGTTTTGAAAGGCCAGCTATGTTGCCTAATCTTAATTTGAGTTTACGTTTATTCGCTGTTTGCAGCGAAGCAAATACGGGATAAACCAACGTTTGGCCACCCGTTAAACTAAAACCAAACAGATAAAGTAGCTTTTTACTTAAATAATTTGCTGACAGTAAGCTAACAGGTAAAAAGCCTGCCAACTTAGATAACAAAGAAGGCGCTGAGATAAAGCTGGCCAAAAATACGATGCCTTTCACACGACTGCCAAGTAGCTTATAAAGCTCACAAGCCACCGGCCCAGAATAAGACTCCGCGACAATATAAATATCAGTATCTTTAAAACGCTTTGCTATTTCTGCCGCTTGTTTAGCATAAGTTACGCCTTCAAGTGATTCATATGAGATCACTTCAGTATTTATATTTTCAGGCAAGTTTTTTGTCAATTTAGCAAACAGACGGCCAGTACCATCAAGGCCAGGAAGCAGTATAATTTTCATATTTAAATTCAGCACCCAACGTTAGCATTCAAATACTTGAACTTTGATTTTGGCCTAGTGCTTTTGTGCACAAAAATCATGAGCAAGAAATATGAAAAGTGTAAAAACAATTTAGCTTTGCTCATAAACACCTAGACTCGTTAAATTATACAGTAACTAATTGATTATCTAAAACGATGGCAAGTCGAAGGCTCATATTATTAGGGATGTTTGTTATTTTTTCTTTTCTTGTATTGCGGTGCCAACTGAAAGACCAATGCCAGCGCCAACAGCAATGCCAATAGCTAAACTAAAATGTAATATGTTAAATATTACATCAATAACCACACCGATAGCAGAGCCAACTCCACACCCTATTGCCATATATACACCTAAGGTTTTATTTGCTGATTTACCTTCCTTTTTATTACTCATATCAGTCCTTAAATCATCACAGCTATATCGGCTTATCTACAAGTCTAAAAAATGACTCGATTTGATTTATTTTCATTTGTAAACTAAACACAGCCTAGTTACTATTTTGGTTAAATTATTTGTAAGCACATAGCTAACTATACCGTCTCATCGCTTACTGCAGCGGCAAATCATGTAAATCAATTCCCTGCACTTATTAGTCTTTAATTCTTTTCAATAATTCAATTACTTCTTGCACCACCCTATCTGGTTCATCATTTTGAGGATAATGATAGCTCTTATCTGTTAATACAGCTTTACCTTGTGGAAAAGACTCAGCCCAAGCTGAATGCAATTCGCCCCACATTTTCGGCCTTCATCGGTAAAAAAGAGTAATGGCGGATTTTTATACTTTTTCACGGATGCAATAACGGTTAATGGAATATCTGGGATCTGTGGATAATCTGGCAATGGTCTTTTCGCCCAAAAGTCCAGATACTGGTTGGACATACCATTAGCCATATCGTCTAATTTCACTTGTGCTATTTCTTTCTCAGCTTTTGCAAGATCAATTTGGCGCATGATATCAACATCATGCTCCGAAGCAGGCTCAATCAGCATGAGGGCTGAAACCCACTCAGGGTAAGTTGCAGCGAATCGTCTTGCGGTATAAGCACCATATGAATGAGCAATATAGACGATTGGTTTTTCAACGTGTAACGCTTCAAGTAACATGAGAGCTTCGTTTGCATACTCTTCCGAGCTGTAGTTTTTTCTCAATTGCGTAGAACCGCCGTTACCAATTTTTAAATAACGAATGATGCGGGCTTCCTTTGCAAGCTTTTCAAAAACCGGCTCCCAATCAAATAACCCCGCAGAGCCACCAGCCTCTAAAAATACAGTATGCTTGCCACTCCCCGCGATTTCGTACTCAATATCATAGCCATTAACCTTAATAAAATTAGGCTTGGCAAACACACTTGCCGTGACAAAAAACAGCAAAACATTAATCCAAATTTCACTTTTCCTCCTTAACGACTAAACCTGTAGATAAACTCATTTTATAATTCACTTTTATTAATAAACTATAGCCAAGTTACTATTTTGGTTAAATTATTTTTTGTATTAAAAGCTAGAGTAATAATCTTATTCGCGGTGGTTTTTTCATACAACTTAATTAATTTAGTATCGACTGTAACTATGCTTCGGCACACAGCAAAAACAAGAAAGCGCGGTGTAAACACCACGCTTTCAACTAATTCAAATCTGCTTAAAACTTACTGCTTATGGCTTATGGCTTATGGCTTATGGCTCTAATCTTCACTTTCCATAAACCGTTGCAATTGGTCTTTAAGGTTCGGCGGTATGCCTTTAATAACTAACGTATCAGTGGCCTCGTTGTACATTACCCGTTCGCCTAAGTGTTTGCGCTCAAAGCTGATGCTAACACCGCCGCCAAGGCCAGAGAATTTAACCATACTGGTAACTGTTTTTTTATCGACCGGGAATGACTCTTCTAAATCATAGCTTTGCTCTTTGCAAAAGCTTTCAAATGGGTTGTCGTCACCTTTGGTAAGCGTTGCTGATAACTCGCTGACGTTAGCATCTTCACCAGTAGTAACGCAGTCATTACAGTAATCAAATACTTGTTTACGCAGATCGTCTTTTTCAGATTTATCAAATTGTTGCTCTGATAAATAATCTTCAACTGCATTGAGCATTACTTGGCTTTGCTGTTTAGGATCGATGCCTTCTTCGCAACCTAAAAAGTCTAAGAAGAAGTCGGCGACTTTGCGCCCTGCTCGGCCTTTAATAAATGAGATATAACGATTGTCTTCTGCTTGGGTGTCCCACGCAGTTAAATCGATGCGTGCAGCTAGTTGCATGCGGGAAATATCTAAATGGCGTGACGAGGCTAAATCAAGCTCAGAGGTAATAGAGTAATGCTCTTTGATGTTGATCATTGCAATCAGCATATAATCGGTTGCTACGTATTGATAATGACAAAATACTAAATAGCCAGTTTCGTTAAACGCGTACTTATCAAGTTCCTCTTTAAGTACAGCTGAAGCTTGCTCTGTCATGTGCCAAAAGCCAAGCTCGCTGTTGCGGTAACTTTGCATGGCTGATGCAACTACAGAGTTTTTATCACCACTAAAAGCACAGTACCCTTTTCCTGGTTTGCCGTTGTATGCGTGATGAAGTTGCTCGATGAATACAGCGACTTTATCATTCACTGCCATTTCGTCATTGCGCAAATGAATTTGCGTATCGTCGTCTTTTTTGTCTACATAATGAACGACTAACTTTTTAACATCTATTGCCATCTTTGTTTTTCACGCCTCTGGTGTTAAAATGTGAGAATATAACTCTTTTATTGAACCAACTGATGCCAATCTTATCAAAATATTCTAATGATGAAGTAGAACAAATCGTCGATCAGCTCATTGATGTGTTAACTAAGCACAATGCGCCGGTTGATTTAAGTCTTATGTGTTTAGGAAATTCTATCACGCATATCTTAAAAGAGCATGTACCAACAGGGAAAAGACAAGCGGTTGCAGACAATTTTGCCAAAGCACTTGCGCAATCGGTTAAATAGACTTTATGAATTTATCGCAGCACAATCAGTTTTCGTCTAAAGCGAGTCAATTATTAAGTTGGGGGCATTTGTTTACTTTTGCCAATATCGGCTTAGTGTTGCTCATAAGTTTAAGTTACTTATTTGCTGACTCTCCACCTACCAGCTTTATGGGTATTCTTTATATGCTAGTGACATGGCTTAGTCACACTAGTTTTATTACCTTTATTGCCTTTGTACTGACGATATTTCCGCTAAGTTTAATATTTCCTTATCCACGTCATATCCGCGGTATGGCTGCAATACTTGCCACTTGTGGTGCATCACTACTGACGCTTGATGCCTATGTGTATTTTAACTTAGGCTACCATTTAAGTAGCTCTGCGTTACCTGAGATTATTACCTTATTGTGGCATCGTTTAACTAGCTCTCCAGCGCTGACAACCCTGCTCGCTGGGGGAATTGTAATGCTTATTTTTGCATTTCAGTTATTAGCAAGTAACTATACATGGCACCATTTAGCTCGCTTAAAACAATATAAATTTGCTCGCTACGCCGGCTCATTGTTATTGGTATGTTTTGCGATGAGCCACAGTATTCATATTTGGGCTGATGCAAATTTGAAGTTTGACATTACTAAGCAAGATAATGTTTTACCCTTGTCCTACCCAACGACAGCAAAAAGTTTATTGGCAAAAAATGATTTACTTGATATTGAAAGTTACGAGCAAGCACATAACGTAAAGGTTAATACACAAAATGTAGATTACACGGCTCCAACACCAATTTCTCGCTGTGAAGACTTTACTGCTGCGACAGTCGATATTTTAGTGTTTAGCTCTGCACCTGCGTTAACTAATTTTGCTAAACAGCACAAAAATTTAAATAAAACAGAGCAGTTTTTACAACCCGTTCACCATCAAGATGTACTATTTAGCTTGATTTACGGTTTACCTGCATACTACAAGCCAGCCTTAATGACAGAGCAAACATTACCGGTGTGGCAAAGTAATCGTCGTAGTATTAGTGTCAGTGGCTTTGATGATTTTAACTATATCAATAATACAACAGCGGGTGATGCAGCAATTCGTATCATTAAAGCCGATGAAAACACTGCGCTTCGAGAGGGAGTCAATCAAGTATTTGCATTTAGTTTAGCCGATGTTGATCACGGTATTGTGAGTGCTTCATCTTTATACAGCACGGATAGAAAAGTAACCCGCACTGAAGGCTTGATCCAGCCAAGCGATTTAATTGCCACAAGCGTTGGCCAATATTTAAATTGTGCTGATATCGCAAAGCAAAGCATGCTAGGCGTTAATCTGTATAACAAAAAAGGCGATATGGGCGTTAATTATTCGCAAGGCGTATTTATTGCCTATAAGAAAGACCGTATTACATTAATTGATTCTGATGGTAATTATAAAAATATCTCTGCTGCTCAAGGCTTTTCAATAGAGCAAGGTTTAGATATTCCGTTTTTAGCACAAAGCATTAAAAAGCTAAAAACCTTTACCGAATAACTGCCACTGGCAATTTACCCAAGTTAGGTTATAGTTTTCATATATGATTATGCCCTAACTAGGGAAGGCTAGCGTAATGAAACTGTGTACTCTTTTCGTTATTTTTATTAGTTTGCTATTTGTTGCTGATCAGGCGGCTTCCGCAGATCAATATTACAAGTGCGTAACCGACAGAGGTACTACTTTTAGCCAATTTCCCTGTGGCGGGCAGGCAACGCAACATAAAATAGCAGTGTCGCCCAACGTCACTCCGGCCAATGTAAATCATGTCAAAGCGCTTAATTCTCTTGAGCGTGAACAAATTATTCGTAATCTCAACGCTGAGATACGCAGCGTTAAATATAAACTCGCCATTTTGAGTCGTGACCGTGATCGCGCTGAATACGAGCAACTGCAACGGCTTAATCGTTTAATGAGTGATGATGATAAAAAAAAGCTTAGTAAAGAGATAAAAAAGCAGCTAAAAGTGATCAATAAAACGTTTGCCAAAAACACCAAAACGACCAACAAACAGCTCTCTGCACTCGAAAAAAAACTGAAACGTTATGAATAAACTATTGGGTTTTACCAATATTTAGCATACTCTTAACATGTGTAGAGCATATACTCTACAGGTCATTTTGGAGTACCCGTTCATGCAACCACAAAACATTGCCGAGCTAATTTTAAATGGCTTTAAAAAGCATTATAAATTATTTCAGCAGATCACCGCACAAGCACCTCTGGCATTTGCAAATAAAAACTGGACAAAAATGCACGACATTAGTCGCTTGCGGATCACTTATTACGATGATCGGGTTAACGAAACCACCCAGCAACTACAAAATCAGCAATTAGCCAATCAACTGGATGAATCACTCTGGCTGCAAACAAAACAAATCTACCAGCACTTTTTAACGTTTCATCCACAAGCAGAATTAGCCGAAACATTTTATAACTCTGTGTTTTGCCGCTTATTTCATCGACGTTATTTTAATAATAATTTTATTTTTGTAAAAGCCACCTTAGCAGATGCCCCTGCGCTTCCTGTAGAAGCAGAATACCGCAGCTACTTTCCTGTTGTAGACGGCTTAAAGCCCACTATCCGTAAAATAATTAATCAATTTGATTTTAAAGCCGATTTTGTTAATTTAGAGCGCGATATACGACTTTTAGTAAAGGCGTTTTATAAACAAGCACCCGACACCCATCACCGTGCGTGGCAAATGCGCTTTGACATATTACAAACGCCGTTTTATCGCAACAAAGCAGCCTATATTGTCGGCCGTGTGGTATCACAAAGTGGTGTGCAGCCATTTATTATTGCGGTGTTACATCATCAAGAGCAAGGTCTGTATCTCGATGCTTTACTGACTAACTCATCACAAATGCGGGTTATTTTTGGCTTTGCTCGCGCTTATTTTATGGTTGAAACCCACGCTCCTTCCGCATTAGTTCGGTTTTTAAACCAACTAATGCCCAACAAAACCTTAGCAGAGCTTTACAATGCCATTGGCTTTCATAAACAAGGTAAAACCGAGTTCTATCGCGAGTTTTTAACCCATTTACAACGCTCCAGTGATGATTTTGTGATTGCCCCTGGCACACCGGGCATGGTGATGATGGTATTTACCCTACCTTCATTTGATTATGTATTTAAAATAATTAAAGACAAATTTGGTGAAAGTAAACCATTTGGCCGCGATACCGTTCTCAAACGCTACCAATTAGTTAAAAGCCATGATCGGGTTGGTCGTATGGCAGATACCATAGAGTATTCTAACGTCGTATTCCCTGTTGCGCGTTTTAACGCTACATTGCTTGCACAGCTTAAACAAACTATTGGTTCATCAATGATCATCGAAGGCGACTTACTGATCATCAAACATATGTATATTGAGCGACGCATGACGCCACTGAATTTATATTTAGAAAAAGCTAATACTGAAGATGCCGCTGTTGCCATTGCAGAATATGGCCAAGCACTCAAGGAAATGATCGCCGTTAATATTTTCCCAGGCGATATGTTACTTAAAAACTTTGGTGTCAGTAAACACAAACGCATTATTTTTTATGATTATGATGAAGTGCAATATTTAACAGACATGAACTTTAGGGCATTGCCTAAAGCAAAAAGTTATGATGACTACTTAACCAATGAGCAAAGTTACTCTGTGGCACCACAAGATGTATTTCCAGAGCAGTTATGCACTTTTGTAATGCCAAACCCGCAATACAAAGCAGTTTTCAGCCAAACACATCCAGAACTATTAGACGTCGCATTTTGGCAGCAAGCGCAACGAAATATAAAAGCAGGGGTCGTTAGCCATATCTACCCTTATCCAGCAGCGCAGCGTTTTATCCATCAATGGTAGACGAAAGGACACACAATGAATATCAGTAAAATAGATTTAAACTTACTCGTTTATCTCGACACCTTATTACGCGAATGTAATGTTACTCGCGCCGCAAACCAGCTTAGCATTACACAGCCGGCAATGAGTAATGGTTTAAAACGTTTACGTAACCTGTTTAACGATCCGATCTTAGTACGCACCAGTGATGGTATGGTGCCCACTGAACGAGCTATTGAATTGCAGCCGGTGATCCGTGGCATCTTAATGACATTAGAAGAAACGCTTGCACCAAACCGTGAATTTGAGGCCAGCCAAAGCAAACGGGTATTTAGGATTATGGCCAGTGACTATGCTGCCAGCACCTTAGCACCTAAGCTACTGAGTAAATTACACGATGAAGCGCCGGATACCACACTCGATATTCTCACTCCAAGTGATGTTACTTTTCATGATGTAGAAAACGGTAAAGTTGATATGGCAATAAATCGTTTCGAAAACCTACCGCAGTCGTTTCATCACAAACGTATTTGGAAAGATAGCTTTTGTTGTTTAGTAAAAGCTGACAACCCGATCATTGAAAATTTTAGCCTCGATAGTTATTTAAAAGCTCGGCATATTTGGGTAAGTAAAACAGGTTTTGGTGTCGGGGTTGGTATGGATCCTAAAGACGTACAAAAACTTGGCTGGGTTGATGAAGCGCTCGCCCACTTTGGTAAACACCGAAATATTGCCACATTCACCCGTAATTACCACGTTGCAATACATCTAGCGAAAGAGAAGAACCTGATTGCGACACTCCCTTCAAAAGCCGCTAATATTTATTTAGATGATCCCGGTTTGCAAATTCTGGAGCCTCCCTTCCCTATACCACCATTTGAGTTAGATATGATTTGGAGCCCATTACTTCACAGAGATGCCAGTCATATTTGGTTACGCCAAAAAGTAGCCGAAGTTGCAGATGAATTAAAGTAACGCTCTTACAAAAGCCCTGTAAAATTTGCTTACTGGTATTTTCAAGTAAGCAAACATCAATTTAAAAGTATTAATAATCATGATGTTAAAATAATTTAAAAATGGAATGGCAATTGCTTTAAGTTACTTGAACTTTAATATTCATTTAACTTAAAGAGGTCAATATTATGAATGCCCAGCAAGGAAACGAAGTAAATCATATCACTGACATTATCCAAGTAATGAACAGCGGCATCGACTTTTATGAAAAGGCGCAGGAAAAAGTACAAGATCCAGCCATTGGTGCGCTATTTCAGCGTATGATAGACGCACGTAAAGTCAGCGTTGAAAACTTACAGCCTTACGCTATTAATCAGCAAGGTGAACGAGAAGATGGTTCGTCTTTTGCTGTTGAAGCTCGCCGAGCATATACCGCACTGATCACAAAATTTAGTGCCAACAACGACCAAATTTATGTCAAAGAGCTTGAAGAAGTGGAAGATAAAACACTTGAAGAAATTAAAGCTGCCATGAAAAAACCACAACCGCACGATTGTGAAGCCGCCCTCGCTAAAGTATTACTGACCATGCAAAGCTGTCATACGGAGATGAGCCGTATGCAGAAGCATTAACCACAATGCTTAAATGAGAGCCCAGCCACGCGCTGGGCTTTTTTATGCTCATAATTATAGTTAAATGATTTTTATAACAAAACAATGCAAATAATTAATAAAAATAGCATATTTATTTAACCACAGCATGATTTTAATCGTCTAGGCTTATTAATAGGTACCTACTATCCCGCTGTGGCGCCGCAGCATTTTATCAAAAATAACAAGGTTCCATTATGAGAAATAAACAACATGTAAACCCACAAAACGCTGACGTTGATATGACGCCGATGCTTGATATTGTATTTATACTTTTAATATTTTTTATTGTTACAACTTCATTTGTAAAACCTGTGGCAATAGAGCTGCAACGTCCTGTAGATAAACCCAGTATTGATAAACAAACTAAAAGTGCTCATTTTAGTATTGACCAAAGCAATGCGGTGTATTTTGCGGGGCGATTAATTGACTTAAACCAAGTTGCCACTAACCTTGCGATGTTTGCTGCGAAGTATAATATCGCCACAGTACAAATAGCTGCAGACGAAAACAGTACGCATCAAACTTTAATGACAGTAATGAATAATATCAAAGAGTATGATAACTACCCCATCGCACTCACATCACACTAAAAGCAAAAAAAGGGCCAGACGGCCCTTCAAAACTAAATAACGTAGGAGAAGTTATTTTTAGAATCGGTATTCAGCACCTACATAGTAGTAAGCACCGTTAAAACCAAATGGTGCTGAACGGCGTGAGTACTCAAATACACCGGTTGAACTGATAATAGTATTACCAGAAGCATCAACAATTGTGCCTGAGCGAGAATTACCTATGGTATTTTTATCAGGGTAAACGTCAAATAAATTGTTTGCACCAATATTTAGTGACAAGTTATCTGTGACAAAATAATTTACTTTTATATCGGTAAGAATTTCAGCGCCGTAAGTCTGGCGACCGCCATCTTCAACCGTGTATTCGCCATAACGATTGAGCGATAAGTTTACCGTCCAATCTTCAAGGCGATATAATGCACTTAAGTTTACTCTGTCTTGTGGTTGCCATTCTTCGATGATTGAGGTTTCTTGCGAAGAAAATACATCTTCGACAGGGATCGTTTCCAAACCACTGCCCGCAGGAGTAAATAAATCAACCACATCGGTTTCAGTAAAGTTAGCCGCTAATGTAAAATCTAGGGTACCGCCTAAGCCTTCCGTGTTCCATGTCGCAACAAAATCCACACCTTGCGTTTCGGTATCTGCACCATTTAAGAAAAACTGCCCTGCACCTGCGCCAGAACTAACCAATGCAGCATCTAGCGTTGATGACAACCCTTTACCTAAACGGTTACTGATCACAATACGATCGTCAATATCAATTGAATAATAATCAACGGTAACATTAATATTATCCGTCACGTTATACACAATACCTAAGCTCATGTTTTGTGACTTTTCTTCTTTAAGTTTTGGAATACCAATACTCTGTGCAAGTGTGCTGTCGTTTCTAAAAGTACCAACTTCTTCTGCAATTAGATCGCCATTAGGACCGACTACAAACTGAGTACTAATATTATTGAAGTACAATTGCTGCATTGATGGTGCTCTAAAACCAGTACTCACCGCACCGCGCAGTGAAACGTCATCAGTCACCGACCAGTTACCCGCTAACTTAAAGTTAACCGTATCACCAAAGCCTTTGTAGTTATCGTAACGCAGTGCGCCAGAGATAATTACATCATCAATAATGTAAGTTTCAGCATCAAGGTAAAACGAAATCACATCACGTGATTCATCCACAGAAGATTCCGGCGATGAACCACCAAAACCTTGTGTACCACCTGCTGCATTTTCGCTGCCAATACCACCGCTCATACCATCGTAAATATTAACACCATTATTAGTATCATAATCACGGTAAGCGTATTCACTGCCTTCTAAAATACGATATTCATCGGTGCGAAGCTCGGCACCCATTGCCAGTGAAAAATTATCATAGTCTTGTGTAAAATCAAGATTGATTGTTTGCAGTGATAACTCCATGCCATACGCATACGCTTGGCGAGGAATAGTGGCACGAATATCATCAGCACTTAAACCTTGATCATAACGTAACAAATTAGCGTATGAACCATTGATAGTGTCACTAGTGGTATAATCGATGCTGTTTTCACCATAGGTGTATGACAGGTCAAGACTAGAGCTATTATCAAACTCTTTTTTAAAGCCAAAGTTATACGAGATATCATCAATGGTGGTGTTGATCATTGGCAAAAAGCCCATCGGGATCACCGCATCACCATCTTGTAAAACTGGGTTGCCATCAGCATTGGCATTATGACGGAAGAACGCCGCTGATTCGTTATCACGAGTTGAGTAAGTAATAAAACCATATAACTCGCCACCTGCTAGTTCATATCCAGAATTCACAGTTAAAGCAAATTGTTGCGAGTCTGCATCGCCAATTCTAAATGTATCACGTGGTGCAGTCAGCTCACGAGGATCGCCCGCTAACAGCGTGCCATCATCAAGCTCTGTGCAACCATAAAACTGGCAAGAGCCATGTAAACCGGCACGATTTGTAGGTGCACGGTCGCGGTAGTTGATAGTGGTATTTAAATAACCATCATCGCCTAAGGCAAAGCCTTTATTAAAATCAACCGTAACGGTTTCGCCATCACCTTCAGAATACTGGCCATAATTAACCGCGGCTTTACCGCCTTCATCAGCATCTTTTAATACGATGTTGATAACACCCGCAATCGCATCTGAACCATATTGCGCAGCCGCACCATCACGTAATACTTCGATACGTTTAATTGCAGCAGCTGGGATCGCATTCATATCTGTACCTGCGGTACCACGACCTACAGATGTATTAATATGGATAATGCTGGCCTGGTGACGACGTTTACCATTGATAAGTACTAATGTTTGATCTGGCCCTAAGCCACGTAAAGTAGCAGGTCGTAGTGCATCAGTACCGTCACTGATCGATGAACTTGAAAAGTTAAAAGACGGTGCGATAGCTTGTAACATACGGCCGACTTCTGTTTGTCCGGTATTTTCTAGCGCTTCAGCACTTAAGATATCAACAGGTACGGGTAAGTCTTCGACCGAACGCCCTGCTACACGGCTACCAACGATGGCGATTTTTTCAATATTTTCTTGAGCGGCTTGTTCTTGTGCATTAGCAACTTGGCTATTGGTTGCCATTAAAAGTGGTATTACAGCAGCACTGACCCCTGAAAGCTTTCTCATGTTGTTATCATTCCTATTGATTTGTTTGAGTTTTATACTCAGTAAACCATTTTGATCAACAACCGCATCGAGTTCAGTATTTTTCAGCATTGTACTAAGCGCTTCTAACTGAGTGTAATAACCATACACTGATTGAGCTTGGTATTGTTTTGCTAAATCAAACGAAAAAACCACGGTTTGTTCTGTTTGTTTTGCAAACTCTATCAATGCTTGATCTGCTCGCTGCGCTTTTATATCAAATTGTACCATCTGTGGATTTGCAGCCTCAGCCTGAACTTTTAGGCTAAATACTAAAGGTGCTAATACAATTAACCCACAAATTGGATACGTTTGGTTACTGCGCAACTTATACAAACAGTTGAGAAAGAATAATCCGCTATGCAATCCTATTTTTTTATTAATTATTTTTTTACTTTTTATATTTACCATTGTAACTTCTGACACTTTAAATCAAAGAGCAAGCATAAAGCTTAGCTGTGATCACCGTGTTTTAGGCTTACGATATGTTCACCTAAACGTTCATGCTCAATGGCTAAATTGATGCGCAGGCTATCAAGTAAACCGATAATATCACCGGCTTTAAACACCCCAGCCACTTTTAAAGAAGCTAATGCAGGATCAGCAAGTTCAAAACGCGTTGCGGTATAGCGACTCACTTCTTGCAGTGCTTCGCTTAACGACTCGCCATTAAAAATTAGCATACCTTGTTGCCATGCTAGATCCCGTTGTACATCATCTTGTGTTAACCGTTTGATTGGCTTGGTAATACTTTCTTTAATTAATGCTTTTTCGCCAGAGATAACAATACTAGCATTAATTTTTTTCACACTGTCTGTATCATTACTAGCACTTTGTAATTGTACAAAATCATCAGCATTTACGGCAACCGAAGGATCCGTGATCATCACTTTACCCTCAGTAACAACCAGCTCAAGATCCGATGCTGCATTACGTTGCACATTAAAAACAGTCCCCAGTGCGGTAAATGACTTATCGCCTGCCATCACCGTAAATGGACGTGCGGCATCTTTAGCAACATTAAAACGTCCTTCGCCTCGACTTAAAATCAGTTGTCGGCGGTTTTTTGTATACGCAACTTCTAATAAGCTATTGGTATTTAATTGCACAATCGTACTATCTGGTAGCACAAACGTTGCTTGCTCACCGACTTTAGTACGGTAAATTTTACTGTACTTGGCTTGTTCTTGTGGTGTTGTTGGCCACTGCTCAATACCAACAAATATAAAGCTGGCAACTAGCAATGCGGCAAAGACACTTGCCGCAATCGAAAAATTAATTTCTCTGCGGGCAGGCTTATTGATGCTGTTTTTATTGGGAAATAAGCTACTCAACTCATTTAATACGCTCAGTTCATCCCATAACTGGGCTAACTCAAATACCGCATCTTGATGGGCTTTATTTTGTTGCACCCAGTGCTGAAATTGCATACGTTCTTGCTTTGATAAGCCCCTATCCATAGCACTTATCCAACGACTGGCATCTGCTTGAATAGCATCTTTAGACGAAAATTGATGGATATTACTCATTTTCCCACCCTCCTGGCAGGTTCAATAGTGGCACTGCTGTGCTCACCTAACTGCTCATGTTGCTGCATGTAGCGCATAGATTGTAACAAACCTTTGGCAATATGTTTTTCAACCGTACTTTCACTTAACTTCATTTGCGCTGCGATTTCTTTTTGGCTCATGCCATATACTTTCTTTAAAATAAAACATTTTCGCACTGGCTGGCTTAGTTGCTCAGTAGCACGGCAAAACAATAAAAAGCGCTCTTTTGAGGTCACTTCATCCTCAAGCTGCATAGATCTCAACGACTGCTGATAATCATCAGAGGTATCTAATGAATCGCAATGCTGATTATCCCATTTAGCAATGTGGTTAAGCGCCAAATGCTTAGCAGTCTTTAGCATATAACTGCGTGTATATTTAATATCTTGTTTTAAATCAGCTTGATAGCTCTTAACAAAGGTTTCTTGTACTATATCTTCCACGTCATCTGGTTGTACAATGCGCGAAACAAAACGTCGCAACTGTGAAGACAGATCAATAAATGTTGTAGATAATGTCGGCTTGCGCGTCATTATTAACTTTACCCTTGCTATTATTATTACTCCTAGGGTACGAGTTTTAGCGCCAATTACAAGGCAATTTGTTAATTTTGTGGTTATTAAAGCTGTTTCGCTAACAAAGCACTTACAGCACTTCATAATTAAGCTATTGTCATACAAAGTAATGACTTCATTACTTTATAAACAGCTTTACAGAATATCTAAATTCTAAGGTATCAAACTACTTTGAGCTTTAAAAAATACTGAAAAATAAACACGAGCCTGTACCTGTAAAAATTTAGGGTATACACTCGTATGTAACTAAGCTATAGGGATTAAGCACCACGTAAGTCATGCTTTTAGCTTATAAAACATTATAAATTATTCATACTTAACAATTGGAACTGTGGAGTAACCATGCGTCTGTCTTTCGCACTATCAAAATTATCTTTATTCTTATTTACTTCGGCTTCGCTGTTTCTACAAGGTTGTAGTGAAGCACCTAAAACTGAGCAAGCAGCAATGCATCCAGCAGCTGTGGCAACAACTATAGCAACCTATGAAAATGCCCCATTCACTATTGAACTACCGGCAACCTTATCAGGTTCTAAAGAAGTTCAAGTACGTGCCAGAGTAACGGGGATCCTAGAATCTCGTAACTTTGATGAAGGCCAGACAGTTAAGCAAGGTCAGTCACTTTTCACTGTGGATTTAGCCCCCTATCAATTGGCGGTTGAAAGCGCGCAAGCAGCTCTTAATGGTGCAAAAGCATCTTTAGTGCAAGCCGAACGTGAAGTGAAACGATTAGCCAAACTACGTGCTGAGAAATCAGTCTCACAACGAGATTACGATAACGCCAGCTCCACCCAAGATATTGCTAACACGACGTTAGAGGCCGCGAAAGTTGCATTAAAAGAAGCCCAACTGAATTTACAATATGCGCAAGTAAAAGCACCTGTCGCTGGAGTAATGGGCCGTGAATTTGTGTCGGTAGGTACTTTTGTATCAGGTCCCGATCTATTATTAACGCAAATTACCCAGTTTGATCCTATTCGTTTACGATTTGGTATTTCTGAGCGTGAACAATTACAAATGCGTCAAGATGTTGCAAATGGCTCTTTAACGCTGCCAGAAAAAGGTCAGTGGCACACGAGCATAAAATTACAAGACGGTTCACTCTCCAATAAAAGTGGCAAAGTTAACTTCTCTGATGTACGTATTAATCCAAATACCGGCACCAGCGAACTACAAGCAATTATCCCCAACACTGATTTTGAACTTCGCCCAGGTCAATTTGTGCGAGTGATGTTAAGTGGTGCGGTACGCAAAAATGCATTTGTAATACCGCAACGTGCGGTACTTGATAATGGCACTGGTAAATTTGTTTATGTAGTCGCTAAAAATGAACAAGGCGGCACGATTGCGCGCCCAGCTCCCGTTGAAGTAGGTGAGTGGATCCAAAAGCCAGATAATCAAGGTGATAAAAACTTTTGGTTGATTAAATCAGGCATACAGCAAGGCGATGAAGTGATCATCGATGGTATGGCAAAGATTTTCTTCCCGGGCATGCCAGTGGCCGTTAACAATGCAACAAACAACGTAAGCGCAGAATAGGCGCAGGGAGTTTTATGTTTTCTCGTTATTTTATCGACAGACCTATTTTTGCGTTTGTGATCTCAATTGTTATTGTGCTGGCGGGCCTGGCTGCCATGCGCAGCTTGCCGATCGCACAATACCCTGAAATTGCCCCACCCGTTGTGCAAGTGACAGCAGCCTATCCGGGTGCGTCGGCTGAAGTACTCGAACAAACCGTAGCCGCGCCGATTGAAAATGCGATTACCGGTGTTGAAGGCATGATGTATATGTCTTCAACCTCGACAAGCTCTGGTGCAACAACCATTGAAATAACGTTTGAAATTGGCACCGATATTGACCAAGCAGCAGTTAACGTCAATAACCGTGTAAAGCAAGTTGAAGCTCGTTTACCTGAAGAAACACGGCGCCAAGGCGTGGTGGTGCAAAAAGGTTCATCGAGTTTTTTGCAAGTTCATGCGTTTTATTCACCGGACGGCACTCGTGATAGTCTATGGACTTCAAACTATGTCACCCTGAATATTTTAGACCGTATTAAACGTGTTCCTGGTACAACGAGCGTACAAATTTTTGGCGCGAAAGATTACGCCATGCGTATTTGGCTGCGCCCTGATGTAATGAGTCAGCTCGGTGTTACTGTTGAAGAAGTCGCAGGGGCAGTTCGCAGCCAAAACTCTCAATATGCAGCAGGTTCGATTGGTGCAACCCCCACTTCACAATCAGCGCAAGAGCTGGTTTACAGTGTTACCGCTCAAGGGCGTTTATCAGAGCCTGAACAATTTGAAGAAATCATTATTCGTTCAAACCTTGATGGCAGTAGCTTACGTTTAAAAGACATTGCCCGTGTTGAACTTGGTGCAAAAGATTATAACTTCAGAGGCACTATCAACGGCAAAGAAGCAGTACTATTAGGTATTTTCCTACAACCTGGTGCCAATGCACTTGATGTAGCAGCAGAAGTTAATGGTGTATTAGCAGAGTTAACTCAGCAATTTCCCACTGGACTTGCTCACTTAAATTCGTACGATACCACCCGTTTTGTTGAAGTCTCGATCCGCGAAGTAGTGAAAACACTACTTGAAGCAATGGTGCTGGTTTTCTTAGTGGTGTTCTTATTTTTACAAAATTGGCGCGCCACACTGATCCCAACTCTTGCCGTACCGGTGTCATTACTTGGTACGTTTGCTGGCATGTATATGCTTGGTTATTCTATTAACTCATTGACTTTATTTGGTATGGTACTGTCTATTGGTATCGTAGTGGATGACGCCATAGTGGTACTTGAAAACGTAGAGCGTATCATGCACGAAGAGCATGTGAGCGCCCATGAAGCCGCAATAAAAGCAATGAAAGAAGTATCAGGACCTGTTGTTGCTATTGTTCTAGTACTTTGCTCAGTGTTTGTGCCAATTGCATTTCTAGGTGGCTTAACTGGCGAACTATTCCGTCAGTTTGCGATCACCATTTCAATTGCTGTGAGCTTATCTGGCATAGTTGCACTAACAATGACCCCTGCTTTATGTGTGCTTATTTTAAAACAAGAGCATAAACAAACCGCAAGCTTCTTTTTATGGTTCAACCGTGTATTTACTAAAATAACCAGTAAGTATGTGGGTGCTGTTGGTTTTATGGTGCGCCGTGGCGCATTAGGTTTATTGCTGATGATTGGTATGGTGTCAATTACCATTGGCCTTTGGAAAAGCACTCCAGGTTCATTAGTGCCTGATGAGGACCAAGGCTACTATATTTCAGCTATTTTCTTACCTGATGGCTCATCCCTTGAGCGTACAGAAAAAGTAGTGGCTGAAGTTATTAGCGCCGTACAATCTAATCCTGCCAATGAAAATGTGGTGGCATTTACAGGCTTTGATTTTATTGGCGGCGGTTATAAAAACAGTGCAGCCACCTTATTCGTCACCCAAAAACATTGGGATGAACGAGAGATTGATACTAAAAGTTTGGTTAATGAGCTGTTTATGAAAACTGCGCATATCAACGAAGCACTTGTTTTAGCGTTTAACCCCCCTGCTATTTTTGGTTTAGGGAGCACTGGCGGATTTGAATTTTATATTCAAAACAAAGGCGCAGGTGGCCCAGAAAAACTGCAACAAGCCATGGGCTTAATGATGGCTGAAGCACAAAAAAGCCCTATTTTAAGTGGCCTACAAACGTTGTGGCGACCAAATGCACCGCAACTTAAAGTTGATGTAGATCGTGAACAAGCCCGCGCGATGGGCATTGAAATTGACGATGCCTTTACAGCCCTTGCCGGCACACTGGGTACATATTATGTGAACGACTTCAATAAGTTTGGCCGAGCTTGGCAAGTACTTATGTCAGCAGAAGCTGAATTTAGAATGAAGCCTGATGACATTGGACGAATTTATGTAAAAAATAGTCAAGGTGCTATGGTTCCTATGTCTGCGTTTACTAATATTGAATATAGTCGCGGACCAGAAAGTCTAAATCGTTATAATAACTTGCCTGCGGTAAAACTGCTCGGTAATGCTGCACCCGGTTACAGCTCTGGCCAAGCAATTGCTGAAGTTGAACGTATTGCAAAAGCAGTATTACCACCTGATATGACCTACGACTGGACCGGCTCTGCGTATCAAGAAAAACGCAGCTCAGGTACCACAGGAATTGCTTTAGGCCTTGCGGTGATCATGGTTTTCTTAATCCTTGCAGCACTGTATGAGCGTTGGTCATTGCCACTCTCGGTGATGCTAGCATTGCCATTTGGAACCTTTGGCGCATTGGTATCAATCTGGTTAGTAGGCATGACTAACGATGTGTACTTCCAAATCGGCTTAGTGACCTTACTTGGTTTAGCCAGTAAAAATGCCATTTTGATTGTTGAATATGCATTGATGAAACATCAACAAGGTTGGAGCGCAAGCGCTGCAGCACTTGAAGCTGCCCGTCTTCGATTTAGACCCATCATCATGACTTCGATGGCCTTTATTTTAGGTGTAGTGCCATTAGTATTGAGCTCAGGCGCCGGTGCAGGTGCACGTCATAGCGTTGGTACTGGCGTTATGGGCGGCATGATGGCAGCAACCTTCCTTGCCGTGTTCTTTGTACCACTGTTCTTTTATTGGTTAACTGAGCGCAAACTTACTGAAAAACGCTCGCGAGCAGATTTATCCGATGAAATTGCAAGCCACCACAAGCGTGAACATGTCGACACCCAAGAGGGTAATTTATGATTTAAGCTCAGCTACAAAAATATAAGGGCAAACAGTGGTTTGCCCTTTTTTATGGTAATTTGATAACTAGCAATTTTATACTGTCGGCGCTACTATTAAACTATTGCGTCGAGGAGCCTTATGATGAATAGTGAAAAATTAACCGAGTTTGAGCAGTACTTTCAGATTGATGAAAGTAATCGAGTAAATTTATTTGCTGTTGACGATAGCAAAGTGCCTACTACCTTAGCGCAACTAGAAGCAGATATCCCACCGTTATTTAAATTGGCCAATGAGGTTAGTGAATTAGAGCAAAGCTCGTTAAGACCATTGCGTAGCCTTGGTGATTTGGCACAAGAGCTTGCCGTATTTTTACAAGCACAATCGCGTAAAATCGACTTGATCATGAGCCATATATTGGCCTCAGAGCAGCCCGAAGATAACGCCATTTATTGTGATAGCTACGGCGGTGGCGGTGTCAAACTAACCGATACAAAAGTCTACTCTATTGGCCAAGCATTTCGCACTAAATTATTTTTACAGCATGAAGCCTCTGCTATTTATTGTTACACCGAGGTAGTTGCAGTTAATAAGATTGACGATGAATACTACCAATACACCCTACTTTTTAAAGCCATCCGCGATACTGATCAAGAACTTGTGGTACGTGCTAGTTTACATGCACAAACCAGACAACTGAAAAAGCGTCAGCTGCTGCAACATGAAAGCGACAACTTTGATACCCAAGACACAACAGAGCCAACAAAACCAGAATAATATAGCTACTAGCAACCCTCATTTTGAAGTGGCTTGGCTATAGTTGAAATGCTAAACTAATAGCACCTTTGTTTGTTTATTAAATTCATGAACTTTAGACTTTTACCCGAATGGGCTGAGCAAGACGCCGTTATGCTCACTTGGCCACACCAAGCCACTGATTGGTGCGACAATTTAACCGCTGTAGAGCCTGTATACGTGCAATTATGTCAGCATATTTGTAATGCAGAGCAATTAGTGATCATCGCTCATGATGAAGCCTTAAAAACACACATTAGCCAATTATTGCGCAACAACGCTGTTGATTTGAGCCGCGTGCATTTTGTTGTTACTCCCTGTAACGATACGTGGGCACGTGATCATGGCCCATTAACCTGCGCCGCAGTTGCTGATAATAGCCAACTAAAAATTGTTGATTTTATCTTTAATGGCTGGGGTAATAAATTTACCAGTGAATTAGATAATAAAATTAATGCGGTACTAGTTAAACAACTTGCCGATACGCGCAATCAATACCAAGCGCTTGATTTGGTTCTTGAAGGTGGCGGTGTAGAGATTGATCAACACGGTGTACTATTGACCACCAGTGAATGTTTGCTTAATCCAAATCGTAATCCAGATCTAACCCAACAAGACATTGAACAGTGCTTGCGTGAACAACTTGGCGCCACCGACTTTTTATGGGTTGATCATGGCTATTTAGCTGGTGACGATACCGACAGTCATATCGACACTTTAGTGCGTTTTGCGCCCAATGATACCTTAGTGTATGTAAAGTGTGATGATAAAAATGACCAACACTTCAGCGCTCTTGATGCCATGGAAAAGCAGTTACAAGGTTTTAAAACAACAACAGGTAAACCTTATACCTTAATTGATTTACCATGGCCAAAAGCCGTATTTAATGATGATGGCGACAGGTTACCTGCCACCTACGCAAATTATTTAATCATTAATGGTGCTATACTTGTGCCTATTTATGCTGATGCCAATGACGAATTAGCCTTAGCACAAATTCAAACGGCCTACCCTGAGCATCAAATAATAGGCGTAAACTGCTTACCAATTATTCATCAATTTGGTAGTTTACACTGCATTACTATGCAATTACCCCGTGGATTTTTAGCTGGAGCATCATTATGAGCAGCCCTGCAAATTTAACCGTTGCCTTAGTGCAGCAAAGTAACAGTGATAATGCCGCACAAAACATGGCAAAATCAATTGCCGGTATTCGCGATGCCGCAAGCCAAGGCGCACAACTGGTGGTGTTACAAGAATTACATCGCAGTCTGTACTTTTGTCAAACCGAAGATGTTGATGTATTTGATTTGGCAGAGACTATTCCTGGCCCAAGTAGCGACACTTTAGCTGAGCTTGCAAAAGAATTAAGCATTGTTATTGTTGCCTCTTTATTTGAAAAACGTGCCACAGGGCTTTATCACAATACTGCGGTAGTGCTTGAAAAAGACGGCACAATTGCGGGTAAATACCGTAAAATGCATATCCCTGACGATCCAGGCTTTTACGAAAAGTTTTATTTCACTCCGGGTGATTTAGGTTTTGAACCAATTCAAACTTCTGTCGGCAAACTTGGTGTCTTAGTGTGTTGGGATCAATGGTTTCCAGAGGCTGCGCGTTTAATGGCAATGGCCGGTGCTGAACTATTAATTTACCCAACCGCAATTGGCTGGGATCCACGTGATGACGAAGGCGAGAAAACACGTCAAAAAGATGCGTGGGTAATATCGCAACGCGCACATGCGGTTGCCAATGGCGTACCCGTGATTAGTTGTAATCGTGTCGGTCATGAAAGTGATCCAAGTGGTCAAAGTGAAGGTATTCAATTTTGGGGTAACTCTTTTATAGCGGGTCCTCAAGGTGAACTGCTAGCAGAAACCAACAACACTGATGAGCAACTGTTACTTGTTGAACTTGATCAAAAGCGTTCTGAAAATGTAAGACGCATTTGGCCGTACCTACGCGACCGTCGTATAGATCATTACCACGATTTAACCAAAATATATCGCGATTAAGAATAAATTAGCGCCTCAGTAGAGGCGCATTAAAGGAGTAGTAAATGGCGTTTGCGCAATGGGCAGCCTTGCCTTGGGTAAAATCTCAAAAAGATAAAATTCAATGGGGGCAACTCACTGGCAGTGGTTTAAGTATTGCCATTGCACAAGGGGTTAAACAACAAGATGGCTTAGTGCTTATTGTTACCCCTGATACACCCAGTGCACTGCGCCTTGAAACAGAGTTGGAGTGCTTGCTACCCGAGCATCCAGTAATGATATTCCCTGATTGGGAAACGTTGCCTTACGATCATTTCTCACCCCATCAAGATATAATTTCATCGCGCTTAGCCACCTTAAATACTTTAAAGAAAGAACAACAAAGTGTATTAATTGTGCCTGTGTCTACCTTGATGCTACGTACCGCCCCTGCTTCGTTTATTTATGGTTCAACGATTAATTTTAAAGTCGGTGATATTCTCGATACCCACAAACTTCGCAGTAACTTAGAGCAAGCAGGCTATTTGCATGTGCAACAAGTCATGGAGCATGGTGAATACGCCATTCGTGGCTCGATTGTTGATTTATATCCAATGGGCAGTCCGCATCCATTTAGACTCGATTTTCTTGATGACGAACTTGATACCATTCGTTTATTTGATGTTGAAAGCCAACGCTCGGATGAAAAAGTCGATAAAATTGAATTACTACCTGCTCATGAGTTCCCTACCAACGAAGCCGATATTGAACGATTTAGAATAAACTACCGTGAAAAATTTGGTGCCAGCTCATCGCAAGATTCCGTGTATATGCAAGTGACCAAAGGCAATTGGCCTGCTGGTATCGAATATTATATGCCGCTGTTTTTTGAGCAATTAGCCACTATCTTTGATTACCTGCCAGATACTGCAACAGTGATGCAACTAGGAGATTTAGAAGATGCTGCGGAGCATTTTTGGCATGATATTAATGTGCGTTATGAAAACCGTCGAGTCGATCCACTGCGCCCGTTACTTGAGCCAGTTGCACTTTATCAACCCATTAATGAACTGTTTGAAAATTTAGGCAACTTTGCTCGCATTCGGTTATCGCAAGCAAAACTCGCGACAAAAGCAGGCAATAAAAATCTAGTCACCAGCGAGTTACCCGCAATACGCATTGATCATAAACTACATGACCCCTATCAAGCATTTATAAATTATGTAGCAGCGCAAAAGAAACAAAAAGGCCGTATCTTACTGTCAGTAGAATCCGATGGTCGCCGTGAATCTCTGCTCGCTATACTTAAACCCAGCGGCTTAAAGTTTAAAGAGTTTTCATCATTCGATGAATTTGTAAATAGCAGTAGCGATGTTGGCTTAATTGTCAGCCCACTAGAACAAAGTGTAGTACTTGGTACAAAGCCCGCATTATCCATAGTTACTGAACAAGAATTACTTGGCATTAAAGTATCCCAGCGTCGCCGTCGTAAACATAAATACGAAGCTAGCCAAGATGCGCTCATCCGTAACTTAGCTGAACTTAAAGTTGGCCAACCGATTGTACACTTGGACCACGGTGTAGGCCGCTACCAAGGTCTGCAAACGATTGATGCGGCGGGACTGATCACTGAGTTTGTAACCATTACCTATGCCAATGAAGCAAAGTTGTATGTGCCAGTGTCAGCCCTGCATATGCTCAGTCGTTATTCTGGTGGCGAAGAAGCCAGTGCACCGCTGCATAAACTGGGATCTGATGCTTGGGAGAAAGCGAAAAAACGCGCGGCTGAAAAGGTACGTGATGTGGCCGCTGAATTACTCGATATTTACGCCCAGCGTCAAGCTAAAGCTGGTAATGCATTTGCCCTTGATGATGCTGCTTATCGCGTATTTAGTGATGGGTTTCCATTTGAAGAAACTGACGATCAGCGTAACGCTATCGAAGCTGTGCTAGGTGATATGCAAAGTAAACAAGCAATGGATAGGTTAGTCTGTGGTGATGTAGGTTTTGGCAAAACTGAAGTTGCGATGCGCGCCGCCTTTGTTGCTGTAAACGACAATAAACAAGTAGCGGTTTTAGTACCAACTACCTTGCTTGCACAACAACACTTTGAAAACTTTAAAGATCGATTTGCCGACTTACCCATTGAAGTCGGTGTGCTGTCTCGCTTTAATTCGCCTAAAGAACAAAAAGACACCCTAGAAAAAATGGCTAAAGGTACCTTGGACATCGTCATTGGTACTCACAAATTGATCCAAGCCGATATTATATTTAAAGATCTTGGCTTGCTCATTGTCGATGAAGAACACCGGTTTGGGGTACGTCAAAAAGAGAAGATAAAATCACTGCGTGCCGATGTTGACATTTTAACACTCACTGCAACACCAATCCCACGTACATTAAATATGGCCATGAGTGGTATGCGTGATCTTTCAATCATCGCGACCCCTCCTGCAAAACGCTTAGCGGTTAAAACATTTGTTCGTCAACGCGATGCAGATTTGATCAGAGAGGCGGTATTGCGGGAAATAAAGCGCGGTGGCCAAGTATACTTTTTACATAATAACGTTGAAACTATTGACCGCGTGGCAGAAGAAATTAGTGAGTGGGTACCTGAGGCAAGCGTCGCTTCTGCCCATGGCCAAATGCGCGAACGTGATTTAGAACAACTGATGAGCGAATTTTACCACCAGAAATACAACGTACTTGTATGTACTACCATCATTGAAACGGGAATTGATATCCCCACAGCCAATACAATTATTATGGATAGAGCCGATAAACTAGGCTTAGCGCAGTTACATCAGTTACGGGGTCGAGTTGGTCGCAGCCATCATCAAGCTTATGCTTACTTATTAACGGGTAATCCTAAAGGGCTGTCGAAAGATGCTGTAAAACGCCTTGAAGCCATCGAGTCACTGGAAGATTTAGGTGCCGGTTTTGCACTCGCAACCCACGATTTAGAGATCCGTGGTGCTGGTGAGTTGCTTGGTGATGATCAATCAGGACAAATGCAAACCATCGGCTTTAGCTTATATATGGAAATGCTTGAGCAAGCTGTGAAATCTCTTCGTGAAGGCAAAGAGCCTACCCTTGATAACTTGCTACAACAACAAAGTGAAGTGGACTTAAAATTAGCCGCTTTACTCCCTGAAGATTATATTCACGATGTAAATGCGCGACTAGGTATTTACAAACGGGTTGCCAGCTGCGCTAACCTAGATGATATGGACGAATTACAAGTTGAGCTGATTGATCGCTTCGGTCTGCTGCCTGATGCAACTAAAAACCTATTTAGTTTGCAGCAACTGAAACTCAAAGCCAGCGAATTAGGCATCAAAAAAATTGAAGCAAATCCAAAAGGTGGCTATTTTGAGTTTAGTCAACATACTAAGGTTAACCCTAGCTTCATTATAGGTTTGATACAAAGTGCACCTAAGGTGTATAAAATGGATGGTGCAAATAAGTTGCGCTTTGCGATCAATGAAGCGAATGCCCGCGAACGCTTAAAAATGGTCACTGCAATGATTGCGGATTTCGAAAAAAAGGTTAGCCATTAATGTTGCTTAAAAAATCTCTTATCCTACTATGCTGTGTATTTAGTAGCACAGCATTTGCAGAACGTTGGTTTGAAGTAGAAATACTGATATTCAAACAGCGCCCAGCCCCTTATTTGCAAGAAGACTTTAGCTTAGCTAAAGAACCAATTAACGCTAAACGTAGCATTGATTTACTGACACCACTTTATATTGAACAAGCTAAGCAGGAATGTATCAACGGCGACACTCGCTTTAATTCACAGTCGTTAACCGATTCTGTGATTGGTGTAAACCGCTCTAATTTGTGCGATAACAACATCGATTACCTGCGCAGTTATTCAGTGTTACCACTGAGCCCATTAGCGCCTGTTAAAGATGATATGGAGCAAACCTACTTACTTGCTCCCGAACAGCTACAATTTACATCACAGCAACAAGAACTACTGCGTAAAGGCCTCAAACCTATACTTCACACCGGGTGGCGTTTTGAAGGGGCGAGCCAATCTCGTTCTGAAAGTATTAAACTGTTTGGTGGTAAATTATTGCACGCACCTGTGATTGCGCAAACGCCACAGTATACAAATAATGACTTTATTAGTTTAGTCAGTCCTAATCAGTTCATAGCCCCTGCAATTGAGCAAAATGCAGATAAGTGGGAATTAGATGGCACTTTTAATATTTATTTGCGCCATTATTTATTTATTAATGCCAGCTTTGACGTAAATGAAATCCAAGTAACTGGTGAAATCCAACACGCTCGGTTCTCACAATTCAAACGTGTGATAAGTGGCGACATTCATTATTTTGATCATCCAAAAATGGGCATGATTGTACAAATTAGAAAATTTAACCACTAAATAAAGGAAGATGACCGAATGAAAAAACTTTTAATTATTGCTGCAACATTAAGCCTAGCAGCTTGCTCAAAAGTAAACTTAGATAATTACGAGAAAATCGAAATTGGCATGGACAAAACTGCAGTAGAAGCAATTTTAGGAAGCGCTGATAATTGTGTAGAAAAAACCCTACACACAAATTGCACATGGGGCGATGACAGTAAAAACATTGAAATAACCTTGGTATCAAACAAAGTATCTTTGTATAGTAAAACTGGTTTAGAAAAATAAACCATTGCAGTAGGTAGTAACGATGTTGCCACCTACTGACAGTTATTACCACCAATAGACAGGATAATGACGCTTAGGGTTACGTGATAAATTATTAACTAGCAACCCAACTAACAGCATAATTGTCGTACCAAACAATACAGGGCTTACGACATAGTAATAACCTAGCTGTTGTATACCGCTACCACCAATAACCGCAATCAAAGCAGTAGCGCCACCCGGTGGATGCAAAGTACGCGTTAAGTGCATAACCGCAACTGATAGTGAAACAGCCAAAGCACTTGCCAACATTAAATCGGCAGTTAGCAGTTTTGCCACAGTAACACCCACCAACGCACTGAGAACATGACCGCCAATAAGATTACGCGGTTGAGAAAACTCTGCCAATGGCGCACCGTAAACAAGCACAGCAGTTGCACCTAAAGAACCAATTAAAAATAAATTAGTTAACGGATCAAGCTGTAAGCTTTTGCCAATTATTGCAACTAAATAAATGCCTAAAAATGACCCAATTAAAGACCAGATGATTTTACTCATCGGTTTACGTGGTGGACATTGACTGGTTGCGGCCATCCTGGAAATCAGAAAGCGCATATCACTCCCCCTCAAGCTGTGTAAAAAGAGGGAGATAATACCTGATAGATAAGAAAATCGACGACAACATTTATTCCATTTCGCTATAAATCAGTTCAATGCTAACTATTTTACTTCTATTTAAGGTGATTTTATAACGCTGGTACTTTATCTCTTCGTCATTTTGATATGAAAGCACTACATTTAGTTGATAGCGCCGCTCCACACTTTGTTTAGATATTTTATTATTATCAAGATGATACAGTTTACCTTCGCCTTTTTTTAAGTTCCGCGCAAACGCCGCTAAACTAAACTGCAAGGTCTGTTGCAAGCTATCATAACCAGGTAAGAACTCTTTTGCATTAACCCGTATTTCACTGGCAAAGTGCAGCCATTGCGCTGCTTGTTTATTTTGTTGACGTCGTTTTGAAAATATTTTTCGTACATCCTCTGGAATATGTTTAAAGCGTGTATATTCAAGCCAGATGTATTGTGTAGCTATTTTATCTTTGGTAACACTATTTCGAAATTGAAATCGCCATTTTGGGCGCCCTTTCACAATAGCTCGCCAAATAACTCGTGTTATGTCTTCTTTAAAAATTTCTCGCATCCCGTAAATAGCGCCCAAAATGATCACTAATGTTGCAGTCACTTCGGTAAATGAGATCCGCGCATTCAGAACCACAACCATAACAAGCGCCATTATAATCGCTGTAACGGTTCCTTTAACCAATCGTTTTAAATAACTATTAAGGTAACGAGTATTACGATTTAACACCACACCATGCTCAATCAAACGCTGTAAAAGACGCATCTTATTGGTGATCCGGTTTGCATCCTGAAGGGTTGATTCCGAGTTATATTGCAGCTCATGTCGATAATCTTGCTCGGCTTTACAAAAATTCATCAGATCATTACGCTCTTTCGCGTAATCACTGCTACGTGGCCCTTCGTCAAGTAATTTTAAAAACGACTGCTCAATATGCCAACTCAGATAGTTATCTGCATTGGTATAAAACGAGATCAGTTTTTCATCATCAGGTGTGTAACGCCTTAGCTTTTTAAGTAAGCTTTGACTTTGTTCACATAATTCAATAGCGCGCTGATAAAACTCATCAACTTCTTCAATCTTTAATGTATCTTTGATATCAGTATCAATCGCTAGGCGGACTTGATAACAATACAAATTGAGGTTTTGCCGATAGTCTTGTTGTTCACCTTTATTTTTACTAACAAAGCGACTGCGCACTAAAGGTAAATGGATATTATTGGCGTTATACGCTAAATACGATTTGAAGTGGTTATTAAAATACGATTCTTCTGTTAACGTTTGCGGATTGATGCCCATTTCATTCGGAATAGAAAAGTACATATCAATGCGCTGTTCAGAGCGCGGGCTCAATTCAGGTTCAATTATAAAGGATAAGTTTTCATCCTGTTTTAGCAATCAGCTCTCCTAATAAGTAAAAAGATGCATCTAGTTTACTGCCACACTTTCATTTGTTCAATAAAAAAGGCCTAGTAAACTAGGCCTTCATAAGAATCCAATATTCTTACTAATTAGAATTTAACATTCACACCAGCGAAGAAACGACGACCCAGTACATCGTATGTGTACGGGTCAGTGTTTGAATCATTATTACCTGTGTAGTAAGGAGGTTGCTTATCAAATAAGTTGTTTACACCTGCAGATAATGCAACAGTTTCATTGATCATGTATGAACCACTGATGTCATGGTAGATAACAGTTGGTGTAGACGGCGCATAACACGTGTCTTTACCGATACATGAGTAACTATCCATACCAGAGATGTAACGAGCTTGATACTGTGCATCCCAGTTATCGCCAGCTGCATTTAGTGTAAAGTTAGACTTAAGATCTGCATAGCCACCAATGTTTGAAGTTATCAAACCAGCGTAATCAACAGTATCATCAAGAACAGTTACAACATACTCGTCTAGGTAAGTAGTGTCTAAACCTGCTTTCCAGTTAAGGCCTGCAGCTTCAAAGCTATATGATAAGTTTAAATCTACGCCAGACGTTTCCTCAGCACCAACATTTTGCAGCTGATTGTTGAAACTAATTCGACCTGTGCTATCCATGCCGATATTAGCTGACTGACATAATACAGAATCAGCATTTGCAGTTGTTGCTAAACATTGATCGACAATATATTGCTCGTTAACTGATGCAATCGCATTATCAATCTCAATTTTGTAATAATCAATTGTCATGCTGAAGCCGTCAAACCACTCTGGCTCGTATACGATACCTGCTGTGAAAGTATCCGCTTCTTCAGGAGTAAGTAATGAGTTACCACCTACTGTTACTTCAGCTTGATCTTGTGCACCAGGGAAAGTTACACGTTCAAAAGAAGGTGAATTACCTGAATAAAGCTCAGAAACGGTTGGTGCTCGGAATGCTGTAGATACTACACTACGGAACATTAGTTCGTCATTTGCTTTCCATGTTAAACCTAGCTTCCATGTTTCGTCAGAACCAAATGTGCTGTAATCAAACGCACGAATTGCAGCACTAAGCTCTACGTTTTGAGCAAATGGTGCATCAGCAAGTAATGGGATTGCAAATTCAACATACGCTTCATTTACGTCAAAGCCGCCAGCGGTTGGTTCAACCATAGGGTCATTTGCAAGGCCTTGCGCTGTTAGTGAATCTGGTGTGTACCATGCTTTCTCTTGACGGTGCTCAACGCCCGCAGCAAAAGCAGCATAACCTGCTGGTAATTCAAACATTTCACCTGATACAGATGCTGAAACTATAAATAACTGACTACCACCATTGTTTACTTCAGTGTAAACATTTTTACGGAAATCTTCAGATGTCCATGCAGCTTGATCAAGCGGGTTAAATGTACCTTCAGTGATTTGTTCTTGGATAGCACCCATATTGTGAAGGTTGGCTGTCTTATCAACAGAATCATTACGACCGAAGTTAGCTGACACATCCCATGAGTAATCACCTACAAAACCTTCTGCACCAATTACCGCACGAACAGTGTCTACTGACTGTTCGAAATAACGAGGGCCAGTGTCTGACATACGACGCCCATAAGAGATATCATCACCATATGCGTAATTTAATGTGTCAGTAATATATTTACCGTCTGCATCACGATCTGCAAGACCATCGCCATTGCGGTCAACTTTACCTACATAAGTTTGACCAAGTAATGAATCGCCCATATTTTCATTGTACTTGAAATCAAACCATACTGGCTGTGCAGCCATTTGCTGTTGCGACCAACGTTTTGTGTAGGTAAATTCCGTAAATACACGTGTATCGTTTGAAATTTCATAACTTGCAAGGCCAGTTAAGTTCAAACGCTCCATTGGCGTGTATAAGTAGCTATCTGGCGCAAAGTTATAAAGGTCTGAATCTGTATACGGATGGAGTCCACCAAGGCCGCCTAAACCATCATCGGTTGGGGCAAGACCTGAAGTAACAGGGTTACCATCAGCATCAACTGTTGAACCATCTTCATTTACATCACCAATTACACCACCTTGCCAAATATGGCCACCTGGGCTGTATGGAGAACCACCGTTACAATTTAGACCGTTAGCACCTTCTGCAATAGGACAACTTGAGAAATCACGATCTGATTGCTTTGCTTTACCACGGTCAGTGTACTGCATACCGATAACAATGTTACCTTTATCGAATGAAGAACCAACTGTAAAATCGAATGAACTTTCAGTTGCATCGCCTTCGCCTGTGATTGCCGAGTTGACGTTCATATCAAGGCCTTCGAAATCATCTTTTAGGATGATATTCACAACACCTGCAACCGCATCCGTACCATATACAGCAGATGCACCATCTTTAAGTACTTCTACAGATTTGATCATTGAAACAGGGATCGTGTTTAGGTCAACAGTTGATGCAGCGCCAGTACCTGAGGCAATCATACGACGACCGTTTACAAGTACTAATGTTCTACTAGAACCTAGTCCACGTAAATCAATACGTGCATTACCACCAGAACCATTGTTAACGCCAGGGTTTGTCATTGCACCGCCTGTGGCGGTCATTTTTTGTAATACGCTATCGATGCTTGTGGCACCCATTGCTTTAATATCATCTGCGCCAATTAATGTAACTGGGCTAGCGTTTTCCATATCTGAACGCTTAATGCGAGAGCCCGTAACTTGGATTTTTTCAATTGATTGGGCGCCATCTTCCGCAGCCACTGCTTGCATTGTTGAAAACATAGGGATAGCTGTAACTACAGCTAAACCGATAATAGATTTTTTCATGTGAAACCCTACTTGTTGGAGAAATACCTTGCTCAGGTAGCGCTCGTTTTATTTGAGAATATCGAGTCAGCGAGGGCAACTTAGGCGGACTTAACTGAATGAAATCTGAATGAGCGGTTAATAATTACCTTCGCAATTATTGATAAACCCGCAATAGGTACATTGGTTAATGAATGTTTCATTGTTAACTAGTTAATACACCTTATATTCAAACACTTAAGTGCGAAGAAAAACATTTTAAACATGTATGAAATCAAACTAATGGACTTTGTAATTATATGTAATTAACGTATAAAAATACCTAAATCAGAAAATTTCACAAGTTAATCACATCATTTTATTAAAACTGCAAAACTGACCAACAACTGCTAACCATAGTTATGCAATAATTTTGCGTATTTAAGCTCTATGCAACTTTTTTGATAGCAATATAGTGGGGTTTAGCTTTGTTCATTGCAGCTTAATGTCAAAATAAGGTGGTTTTATGCGCACTCTATAAATTTAACTGAAAATATAAAAATTCAAGGCGAGACTTAAACTAGAAACCCTGATTTACAAATAGATACTCAACTTAATATTCAGCGTATTATTTCAGTAAATATTGCTTTGAAGTGTTTTGAACCGTTAAAGGATCAATTAAGAAATGGGTCCAGTGCATTGTTAATGCATTAAGTCAGCTAATACTTAGCAAATGAAGGTAACAAAAATAGCGTGTTTGGATAGGCAGAATAAGTGATAACGGACATTTGCAACTCTATGCCCTAAGCTTCGGATAGCAACTTTCTTAACCAACACTCCGATTTAATATGGATTAAACTGATATCAATAAGTCGCATCAAAGTAATAAAATACATGCTTAAGTTGACCCTGTGGATTTTTAACTTCGAGTGTCAATTTCCAGGTCATATTGCGCTCGGAACAAATACCAACCATACTTTGTGCGACTAAAATATCGTCAAGCGGCTCAAACAACACCGGAATATATCCCATATACATAGTGATGCCTTCAAGTTTTGCACTGTGAACTAACAATGAGCTTGGTAACGATAAATTTATCTCAAAAGGCGTTTCTGGCGTTATTTGTTGCTCACTCAACCAAATTTTCACCTGATTATCATACTCGCATAACTGATTTGGCTGACAGCTTGCACCTTGGCGTTGCTCTTCTATACTTAGCGATTGTGGGCCACATGCAATTAACAGGTTCAATACGCTTAAAAACACAACTAAAAGCTTAATTGGCATAATATTCCCTAGATAAAGTAAAGGCTGATACTAATCAGCGCAGTGTTAAAATACAACCACAGAACTAAATTCTTACACAAATGTACAAAAGTGCATCAAAAAATAACCAACTGCATGTGAAAAATTGATTGATGTCATAATTTTATGCAATTGACCTATCTTTTTTAGGCCAAAAATTTTATCATTTCCCCGCAAAAATAAGGGTTTCTCGAGTTTGTTTTCTGAAGCAGTCAAAGCTTTGAGGGTTTTTGATAACATACTTAAGAATAATAGTAGGCCCCACTTTATATAGTGGGTAATTCATTTCTAAACGCATTTATTGCAGCGGAAGCCAGAAAATGAGCCAAACAGTAGCATCACAAACTGAGTACAACTATAAGGTTGTACGCCAATTCGCTATTATGACAGTGATTTGGGGCATCGTTGGCATGAGTATTGGGGTTCTGATTGCTGCCCAATTAGCTTGGCCAGCACTTAACTTTGATACACCATGGTTAACATACTCTCGACTACGTCCGTTACACACGAACGCAGTTATTTTCGCATTTGGTACAAGTGCACTATTCGCGACATCATATTATGTCGTGCAACGTACTTGCCAGACGCGCCTTCTCTCAGACAAATTAGCCGCCTTTACCTTCTGGGGTTGGCAGTTAGTTATCGTACTTGCGGTTATCACTCTACCTCTAGGTATAACAAGTTCAAAAGAATATGCTGAGCTTGAGTGGCCAATCGATATCTTAATTGCTGTAGTGTGGGTTACCTATGCGGTTGTGTTTATGGGCACCATAGCTAAGCGTAAAGTATCGCACATTTATGTCGCTAACTGGTTTTATGCTGGCTTTATCATTACTGTTGCAGTGCTTCACATTGTAAATAGTATGGCTGTGCCTGTATCGTTAACTAAATCATACTCAATCTACGCAGGTGCAGTAGATGCGATGGTTCAGTGGTGGTACGGTCATAACGCTGTAGGTTTCTTATTAACGGCTGGTTTCTTAGGTATGATGTATTACTTTGTACCAAAACAAGCAGGTCGTCCAGTTTATTCTTACCGTTTATCTGTTGTTCACTTTTGGGCTTTAGTATCACTTTATATTTGGGCAGGCCCTCACCACTTACACTACACTGCACTTCCTGATTGGACACAGAGTTTAGGTATGGTTATGTCAATCATCTTATTCGTTCCTTCTTGGGGTGGTATGATCAACGGTATCATGACGCTATCTGGCGCATGGCATAAACTACGTACTGATCCAGTACTACGCTTCTTAGTTGTTTCATTGTCTTTCTATGGTATGTCTACCTTTGAAGGCCCGATGATGGCGATCAAGTCTGTAAATGCCCTTTCTCATTACACTGATTGGACTGTTGGTCATGTTCATTCTGGTGCACTTGGTTGGGTTGCGATGATTTCTATCGGTGCTATTTACCACCTTATCCCAGCATTATTTTCTCAAGGTCGTATGTATAGTATTAAACTGGTTAACACACACTTTTGGTTACATACTGTAGGTGTTGTTTTATACATTGTAGCAATGTGGATTTCAGGGGTTATGCAAGGTCTAATGTGGCGCGCAGTAAATGCTGACGGTACATTAATGTACAGCTTTGTGCAGTCACTTCAAGCATCACATCCATTCTATGTTATGCGCTTCCTAGGCGGTGTGTTCATCGTGGTAGGCATGCTGGTTATGGCTTATAACGTTTACCGTACTATTTCTGCGAAGAATGATTCGTTGAAATTAGATGCGCAAGCACAGTTAGCATAACGGAGTGAGATGATGAGCAATAATAATTCACAAAACAAACATGAAATAGTCGAAAAAAATATCGGCCTTATGGCTATCTTGACTGTTTTTGCTATCAGCTTCGGCGCACTAGTAGAGATAACTCCACTGATGTTCCAAGATGATACAACAAAGCCAGTCGATGGTTTACGCCCACTAAACGCGCTTGAAATGGAAGGCCGTGATATCTATGTACGTGAAGGTTGTTATAACTGTCACTCACAAATGATCCGCCCTTTCCGTGACGAAGTTGAACGTTATGGTCACTACTCGGTTGCTGGTGAGTCGGTTTGGGATCACCCATTTCAATGGGGTTCTAAACGAACTGGTCCAGACCTAGCACGTGTGGGCAAACGTTACTCGGATGACTGGCATTATGCTCACTTAGTGAATCCACGTGCTGTGGTTCCTGAGTCAAACATGCCAGGTTTTCCTTGGTTAGCAGAGGATCGCGTTGATACTAGCCTTACTCTGAAAAAGCTTAAAATTTTCCGTGATACATTTGCTATTAATCCACAAAATCCAGCTCACCCTGGTTTAGGATATGGTAGTGATGAAGAACTAATCGCTGACGTTGCTAAAGTTGATGCTATGAATGACGGTAAGGGTGCAACAGAAATGCAAGCCCTCATTGCTTACTTGCAACAACTTGGCACGCACTTGAAGTAATTAATTATGGATTACGGAACATACAGAGGCATTTTAACTCTGGTAATTTTAGTACTATTTATTGTCATTGTTGTGTGGGCATATAGTAAGCGTAGTAAAACACGTTTTAAAGACGCCGCTAATGTCATCTTTGAAGATGAGAAAAAACATAATGATACAATCTCTAACGAGGAAAAGGGGTCTGAGAAATGACTAGCTTTTGGAGTATATGGGTTATTGTATTAACCCTTGCATGCTTATTTATCATTTTTGGATTACTAGTGTGGAATTTAACAAACTACACTGGTGTTAAAGAAGGTGAAAGCTGCGGGCACGAATTTGATGGTATTGAAGAACTAAATAATCCACTACCTAAGTGGTGGACTTACATGTTCTTTGCAACATTTGTATGGTCAGTTTATTACTTAGCAGCATATCCTGGCCTAGGTAACTGGGAAGGTATTGCTAAGTGGAGCAGTTCTAACCAGGGTATAACCTCTTTAGCTGAATCTAAAAAAGCAGTTGAAGAAGCTAAAGCGAATGGCGAATTTGTAAAGCTTGATGCGGAATATCGCGCTGCAGATGAGCGTTTTGGTCCTATTTTTGCGGCTTATGCTCAGCAAGATATTGAAACACTTGTTACTGATGAAAAAGCACTGGAAATTGGTCAGCGTTTATTTGCTCAAAACTGTTCACAGTGTCATGGTTCTGATGCTCGTGGTGGTCAAGGCTTCCCTAACCTAACTGATAAAGATTGGTTATATGGCGGCACGCCAGATAAAATCAAAGAAACACTTTTATATGGTCGTATTGCTGCAATGCCACCTTGGGGTGCTGCATTGGGTGAGCAAGGCGTTAAAGAAATGACTGCTCATGTACTAAGCTTATCAGGTCGTACCGTTAACCAGAAAGATGCAGCAGCAGGCGCAGCTAAGTTTGCAATGTGTGCCGCGTGTCATGGTGCTGATGGTAAAGGTTCAGTTGCACATAACTTACCGTTTGGTGCACCTAACTTAACTGATAACATCTGGCTGTATGGTGGTTCTCAACGTGCTGTTGAAGAAACACTTAATAACGGCCGTGCCGGTGTTATGCCTGCATGGAAAGATATTTTAGGTGAAGAAAAAATCCACCTATTAACTGCATACGTTTATAGTTTATCGCAAGATAAATAATTAAAATGTTAATGGGTTGTTTATATTTTAATGTTTTAATTCAATAGATTAATTAAGATCAAAAAAGCCTCCATCTGGAGGCTTTTTTTTAGTCTTTTCAATTTAAATCCTATAAAATGCCCTTATCGCAAAACAAATTAAGTGTATTTATGACCTCTACTCCTTGGTATAAAAATTTCTGGCCGTGGTTTTTAATCTTTTTTCCGCTAGTTGCCATCATTGGCTGTATTTCCCTCTTTATAACTGCGATCGGCAATGGCCCTGATATGGTGGTTGATGATTACTATAAAAAAGGCAAAGCAATTAATTTAGAATTGAGCAAATTTGATAAAGCCAAAGCGTTATATTTACATGGGGAATTAAACGTCGAAACAGACAAAGTAAGCTTTAAATTCAATAAAGGGGATACCAGTAATATCCATTCTTTAAAGCTATCGTTTTACCACCGTACAATCCAGGCCCATGATTTTAGTACTCATTTAACCCCTAATGCAAATGGTGAATTTACAGCAATTATTGATCCATATAGTGATGGTACTTATACTGTATTTATTGAGCCAATAGACGGTAGTTGGAAGTTAAAAGAAAACATCACTTTGCCAAGTAAGCAAAGTATTACCATAAGTCCTGAATATAAGTAGTAAAGCTATCATGTCTAATAACTGCTTTCATTGCCTTGAAAGTGTACCATCTGGTTTTAGCGCGACTGTTGTTATAGACGCAAGCGCGCAACCGATGTGTTGCATTGGCTGTCAAACCGTTGCCGAGACAATTGTTGCTCAAGGTATGACAGATTATTATAAATTCAGAACCGTACGCGCTGGTAAAGTAGAACAGCTAGTACCAGAGCAATTAGCATTTATTAGCAGTTACGATAATCCAGATATTCAAGACGAGTTTATTTCTCAAACCAACGACATCAGTGAAGTGTTATTGACCGTTGAAGGGATCACTTGTGCCGCCTGTGCATGGTTGATTGAAAGGCAGCTGTTAAATATACCCGCAATCAAACGCGTTGACGTAAATACATCAACAAACCGTGCGATGATCCAATGGCATAAAGATCAGACACCACTAAGCGACATTATCAAATCGTTATTAGAAATTGGCTACAAGGCCTACCCGTTTCAAGTCGATATTGAAGCAAGTCAAAAGCAGCTAGTTGCCAAATCGTACATTCGCAGGCTCGGCGTAGCAGGCTTAATGACAATGCAAGTGATGATGTTTGCTTTCGCCATGTACTTTGGCATGTTTTCTGGCATGGAAGAAAGCTTTGAACAGTATTTTCGATGGATCAGCTTAATACTCGCTTCACCGGTTATTTTATACAGTGCTATGCCCTTTTTAACCAATGCAATTAATGGCTTAAAAGCCAAGCAGTTAAACATGGATCTTCCTGTATCCCTGGCTATTTTTGGCGCATATGGCGCAAGTAGTTACGCCACAGTGATGGCCGTGGGCGAAGTGTATTTTGAATCAATTTGTATGTTCACCTTCTTATTATTGCTAGGTAAATATTTAGAGTTTAGGGCTCGACTGAAAGCCAGTGAGTTTACTGCTAACTTACAAAAGTTATTACCACTTACAGCCCGTACTTTGGATGAAAACGGCCACGAACATATTATTGCAGCTAAAAAATTAAAACTCGGTGACCGAGTCTTAATTAAAGCCGGAGAAACAATTCCTGCAGATGGTGTTATTTGCTCTGGTAGCACCACCGTTGATGAAGCAATGATGACAGGTGAGCATTTACCAGTTAGTAAGTACATTGATCATCAAGTTTTTGCCGGTACCGTGAATCATGATGGTGTAATTGAAATCCTTATCAATAAAATTGGTCAAAATACTCTTTTAAACCAAATAATTAAATTGCAGCACAGTGCGCTTGCCACCCGTCCTAAACTGGTGGAAATCACCGACAAAGTGGCACAGTGGTTTGTTGCCTGCTTGCTGGTATTTGCCTCACTTACCGCCATCGGCTGGTATCAAGTTGACCCTGAACATGCCTTTTGGATCACCATTGCGGTCCTTGTTGCAACTTGCCCATGTGCGCTAAGTTTAGCAATTCCAACCGCCTTAACCTGCGCGGTGGCTACCTTAACCCGCAAAGGAATACTCATTAAGCAGTCTCATGTGCTAGAAACACTACCACAATTAACGCGCGTTGCTTTTGATAAAACAGGCACGTTAACACAGGGGCGTTTTAGCCTAGATGCTGTGGACTTATTAGCAAATTCTTTATCTAAAAAACAGATTTTGGCTCTTGCAGCACAACTTGAAAGTTACTCCGAACACCCTATTGCGACTGCATTTAATGAGTTCACACCCACACAGCGCGACTTAACGAATATTAAAATTCATCCTGGCTGTGGCATCACCGGTGAAGATGACAATCATAACTATGCAATTGGTAAAAGTGGTTGGTTCAACAGTAAAAAAAGTAATGCTCAAGCAACGTTCTACATTGATCAACAACCGGTTGCTAATTTTTACTTTGTAGATGAAGTAAAAAGTAATGCTGCAAACTTAATTACCTCTTTACAACAGCAAGGCTTAACCTGCCACATGCTAACTGGGGACGCCTCAAATGCAGGGCAACAAATTGCTAAGAAGCTCAAACTTGATAGCTTTAAAGTAGGCTGTCTACCAGAGGATAAACAAAGCGAAGTGAAGCTGTGGTCAAGCCAAGGTGAAATTGTTGCCATGGTAGGAGATGGTGTCAACGACAGTCCAGTGTTTAATAGCGCGCATTTATCTATCGCAATGGAAACCGGCGCTGATATTTCCAAAAACACCGCCGATGTGGTATTACTCAATAGTGATTTAGCCGCTATAGAGCATTTATTGACGGTATCGAAAAAAACACGCCGAATAATAAAGCAAAATTTAGCGCTTTCATTGCTCTATAATGGTTCAATCTTACCGCTTGCGGCATTAGGCCTAGTTGCACCTTGGATGGCTGTGATTGGGATGTCTGCCAGTTCCATCATTGTGATCAGTAACTCACTAAGGTTATTAAAATTATGAGTATAATTTATATTCTAGTTCCAATTGCTATTTTATTTGTACTGATCGCGATTGGAGTGTTTTTTTGGGCCGTTCGCGGTGAACAATTTTCAGATTTAAACAAACAAGGTCATAGCATTTTGTTTGAAGATGATAAAGAGCAGCACAAAAAAAGTAATGATTGACCCCTTATTTGTCAGCGCTTTTATCATGGGCCTTATTGGCAGCGGACATTGCATAGCAATGTGTGGTGGTATTGCCAGCTCCTTACAATTAGCCACAGATAAAACCCGACCATTGCAGTACTCCATTGCGTATAACATCGGTCGTGCCGGCAGTTATATGCTCGCAGGGGCGCTCGTTGCTGGGATCAGCAGCCATTTTGCCACCCAAAGTCATTGGTTCGCGTTAATTTTAGCGTTTTTAAGTGGCCTGTTTATGATTTTGGTTGGCTTGTATATCATGCGGTTAGGCGCAAGCTTACAATGGCTGGAATCGCTAGGGAAAACCTTGGTGTGGCAGCACTTGGTAAAACTAAATCGTTTTATAATGCCAATCAACTCATTACCTAAAGCAATGGCTTATGGCGCATTATGGGGTTGGTTACCCTGTGGTTTAGTTTATTCAGCGCTAACCTGGGCGATGACCAGCAACACAGCCCTTGATGGCGCTCTAGTCATGCTATTTTTCGCGCTTGGTACGTTTCCCGCGATGTTAAGTATCGGCATGGGCGCACAAGTATTACATAAAGTATTAAATCACCCATGGGCACGAATAGCACTGGGCAGTGTACTTATTTGGTACGGGATTTATTTACTTATCATTGCAACTGACAAGCTGCTGCATTAATCTTAACAAATTAATGTGACAACATTTAATGGACTGAACTAATGGATTTATATCAAAACAAAGCCAAAAATAATTGCACAATCAGCTGCAATGACTGCAGCATAAGTCAACTGTGCTTACCTTTTACCCTCAATGGGCAAGAAATGGATAAACTTGATGAAATCATTGAGCGTAAAAAACCATTACACAAAGGGGATTTTCTTTTTGAATCAGGAGCGCCACTGAACGCTATTTTTGCTGTTCGTTCTGGTTCATTTAAGTCCTACACCCTTTCAGAGCAAGGTGACGAGCAAATTACTGGCTTTCACCTCGCAGGAGATTTAATCGGCTTTGATGCAATAAATAAAATGGCACACCAAAGCTTTTCTCAAGCGCTCGAAACCTCAATGGTATGCGAAATTCCATTTGAAACACTTGATGATCTAGCGGGTAAATTACCAAAACTACGCCAGCAGATTATGCGCCTGATGAGCAGTGAAATTAACTACGACCAAGAAATGTTTTTGTCACTGAATAAAAAATCAGCCGAAGAGCGCTTAGCTAGTTTTATCTACAACTTGTCAAATCGCTTTGGCGAACGCGGGTTTTCTCGTAAAGAGTTTCGCTTTACCATGACCCGTGGTGAAATTGGTAATTACCTTGGTTTAACCGTTGAAACGATTAGTCGTTTACTGAGTCGTTTTCAAAAAGCTGCTTTAATAAAAGTGGAAGGTAAGTTTATCACTATTCTAGATAGTGATGGGTTATCCGCAGCTGCAGCAATCCACCCAAAATAAACTTGATCTAGCGCAACTAGTTGTTAGCTGTTACTTTAACTACTCACGTTATACGTTACACTCTAGCTATAAAGTAGTTAAAGGAGCAGCTTATGAACACCATCAAACAAATACTCGCCATTATTGATCCAACCGCTGAGTCTCAGCATGGTTTATCTCGCTCTATCGAATTAGCCAAAAAGTCCGGTGCCAGTATCACCGCTTTTATGAGCATTTATGATTTTTCCTATGAGATGACGACCATGCTCTCTGGCGATGAGCGCGAGGCAATGCGCAATGCCGTCGTTAAAGACCGTCAGTTATGGCTGGATGAAATTTTGCAACACTACCCAGACGTCGATATTAACAGCCAAGTGGTTTGGCATAATCGCACTTATGAAGCGATCATCGATACGGTAATAGACCAACAGTTTGATTTGGTTGTAAAAGGAACTCACCAGCACGATACACTTAAGTCAGTAATTTTTACTCCAACCGATTGGCATTTAATTCGTAAATGCCCAGCCCCGGTATTATTGGTAAAAGAGCACGCTTGGCCTTCGCAGGGTAATATTTTAGCTGCTGTTAACGCTGTAAGTGAAAACCAACAGCACCTTGATTTAAACCATCGTATTATTCAAGATGCGCAGTTTTTATGTGAACTGGCTAACGCAAGCCTTAGTATCGTTAACGCCTATCCTGCGACACCGGTAAACATTGCAATTGAAATCCCTGAGTTTAACCCCAGTATTTATAACGAATCGGTAAAAAAACACCATATAGAATCGACCCATGAGTTAGCAGCTAGTCATCAAATCGCCCAGCAAAACTGTGTCATAGAAGAAGGTTTACCAGAGGACGTGATCCCTGATGTAGCAAAGCGCCTTAATAGTGAATTAGTGGTGATTGGTACGGTTGGCCGCACTGGATTAAGTGCAGCCTTAGTAGGTAACACCGCAGAGCATGTCATTGACAGCCTTGATTGTGACGTATTAGCCTTAAAACCCGACGGCTATGTGAGCCCGCTGGCAAAAGATTAAATAAATTTTGTTGATTGAAACTTTAGGCATATAATACGCCCCTTTATTTTACCCATAGTTCTAAAGGGGGCGTAATGTCGCATTCTGTTCAAGCCAAAGCTCAACATAGCTTATCTAAGTTACAAAAACGCTTACGTCGTCAAACCGGTCAAGCGGTGATGGACTTCAATATGATTGAAGAAGGCGACCGTATCATGGTGTGCCTCTCTGGTGGAAAAGACAGTTATACTCTACTTGACATGCTGCAGCATTTACAGCGTGTTGCACCTATTAAATTTGATTTGTTTGTTGTTAACCTTGATCAAAAGCAACCAGGCTTTCCTGAACATGTATTGCCAGCATATTTAGACACTCAGAATATTGAATACAAAATTGTTGAAGAAGACACCTACAGTATAGTGACTGATATTATTCCTGAAGGTAAAACAACCTGTTCGCTATGCTCACGCTTACGTCGCGGTATTTTATATCGTACCGCAAATGAAATGGGGGCCACTAAAATCGCCTTAGGTCATCATCGCGACGATATGATCGAAACCCTATTCTTAAATATGTTTTATGGTGGCAAACTGAAAAGCATGCCAGCTAAATTAATGAGCGATAACGGCGAGCACATGGTAATTCGTCCATTAGCCTACTGTAAAGAAACAGATATTGAACAATATGCTATCAGCCAAGCATACCCTATCATTCCATGTAATCTGTGTGGCTCACAAGAAAATCTGCAACGCAAACATACCAAAGCGATGCTTGCACAGTGGGATATTGAGCACCCTGGTCGTATTGAGAGTATTTTTACTGCAATGCAAAATGTTGTGCCTTCGCATCTAGCAGATAATGAGTTATTTGATTTCACCAACTTAAAAACCGGTGAAGTAATTGATGGCGGCGATATTGCGCTTGATAAACCAGACATACCAAAACAACCTGTACTTAACGATGATGAAACAGCTGATGTTGTGACAATTAATTTAAGTTAACAAATTAACTTAAATAATAACAATGCCGCGTATATCGCGGCATTTTTGTTTTTCGTTGATAAAGTTAGTTACGGCATATCCATCAACGCTTGGCTTTGCTCATCGACCTTAACTTGATAGTTTTCATGTCTTAAACCAAGTAACTGCGGTAACGTTGCAGCAATACAAATTGACGATAATGTTCCCACAACAATTCCTACAAATAGTGCGATAGAAAACCCCTGTAACGGCGCACCAGCCAATAACCACACACTCGCCACTGTAGCAAGAGTAGTGCCTGAGGTGATCAAAGTACGGGTCAAAGTGCTCTTAATTGATTCATTGATCACCGTATTCACGCTAGCTTGTTGTGTTGTGGAATCTAAGCGCAGTAGCTCGCGTACCCTGTCCCCGACAATAATTGAATCATTTAATGAATAACCAATGATTGCCAGTAAACTCGCTAACACGGTTAAGTTAAAATCAAGCTGTAACCATGCAAATAAACCAACTACCACCACCACGTCATGCATTAAAGCCACAACCGATCCCAACGCTAAACGCCACTCAAAGCGTAGCGCTAAATAAACCATCACGGCAACCATTGCCGCAAATAATGCCAAACAGCCTTGTTCAAATAATTCATCGCCAACTTGAGAGCCTAAGTAAGAAGATGACAACACTTCAGCACCCAATGTCTCATCTTGCGTAAGCGTTGCTAACCAAGGCGATGTACTGGCTTGCTCTGCCTCTCTTAACTGAAAGTGCTGGCTAGATTGAGCGCTTAAGGTAAAGTCATCATGGTGATAATAATTAATTTTTTTCGCCAGCTCAGCCTCACTAATTGGCACTGCAGTGGTAAACTCAGTTAAATAGCCACCAGTAAAATCAAGGCCGAAATTCAATCCTTTTGTAGCAACTCCTATTACAGAGAGCAGCACTAGTAGGATAGATAAAACCAACCCCGATAAACGTAAGCGGGTTGTGGTGCTCATTTTTTCATTTGAATTGCTCATGCGCGAGCTCCTCGCTTATTTGCCAATTTTAAATACAAAGTCTGACTCAACGCCTTAGAAACATACACCCCGGTAAATACGCTAGTTATTAGCCCTAACGCCAGCGTAATTGCAAAGCCTTTGATTGGCCCATAGCCAATACCATATAAAATAATTGCCGTGATCATAGTGGTAATATTAGCATCAAAAATTGTCGCAAATGCTTGTTGGTAGCCCTGCTCTATCGCTTGATATGGTGCTCGGCCTTTACGGCGCTCTTCTTTGATCCGCTCAAAAATAATAACATTAGTATCAACAGCCATACCGATTGTCAGTACCAGCCCGGCTATGCCCGGTAAAGTTAGCACCACGCCAGGCAGCAGTGACATTAATCCTACTAAAGCTGTTAAATTCAATAATAAGGCAATATTTGCCACCAGCCCTAAACGGCGATACCACAGCGCCATAAAGGCTAATGTAATACCCATTCCCAACATTAAGGCCGCGAGCCCATTATGTATGTTATCTGCGCCCAAGCTTGGCCCAATGGTTTGTTCTTGTACGATTGTCACCGGCGCAGTTAATGAACCTGCACGTAATAGCAATGCTAAATCCTGCGCCGCTTGTGGGCTTTGCATATTAGTAATACTAAATTGGCTACTCAAATGTTGAGCTATATTGGCAACATTAATCACTTCACTTTTTTTAACTACTTCACCTTTGGCATTTTTATAATATTCAGAATACACCGTTGCCATTGGTTTACCGATATTACGTTTGGAAAATGCCGACATCGCCTCGCCACCTTGGCTATCAAGGCTAAGTTGCACTAGCGGCTTGCCCCATTCATCGCGCCCTGCATGGGCATTATTGATGTGTTGTCCCGAAAAAATAGCAATTGGGTCTAAATTGATCGAGCCACCATTTTGCAGGTTAAAGGTTTTTCCGCCGATTTCTTTAAGCTGATAAAAATCAAGCGACGCTGTTGCACCTATAATACGTTTTGCTTCACTTGGATCTTGTACACCGGGTAACTCAATACGAATACGTTGTTTACCTTGGCGCTGGGTAACTGCTTCAGTAATGCCTAATTCTTCAATACGGCCTCTTAAAGTGGTTAAGGTTTGACTCATTACTTCTTTATCAAACGCATTACTACCTTGTTCACTAAAACTAAATGCCACCGTTGTTAAATTACCCTGTGAATGCGCAGTTGCCATTAAACGCTCAAAACGCTTTAGTACATTCGCCTGTACTGCGGCTAAGTCACTTTTAGCAGCAGGCAACGCATGTAATTCAAAACCATGGGCATTTTTTTGTACACGAACACCTCTGGCTTTTTCATCACGAATAATTGTTTTAGTTTGTTCATACGCACTATCAAGTTGCTCTTGTTGCGCTTTCACTAAATCAACATCTAATACAAATAACACACCACCATTAAGATCAAGACCTAATTTTATAGGTGCTAATCCTAAGCTTTGTAACCAATCGGGACTTGTTTGATGCGTAACTATTTTTGCATTCAACTGCGTAAATTCACTTTTTAACGCTTGTTGCGCTGCGGCACTTTTGGTTGGCTCTTGTAGTAACACATTTAATGAAAGGCTGTTTTGCGCCACTTGAATTGATTGCTCAACCAGAAACCCATGTTGATTTAAAAAATCAATAACAGATTTTTGCGAAGGAGTATTCGCTAGTAACTGCTGTGAATGTGGCTGGCTCTGCGTTGTACTCAGATGCAGCCACGATTTTGCTGGATATAAATTTGGTAAGGCACTGATCGCTAATAATACCAGCGCCAAAAACATCGCCATATAGCTTATTTTAAAACGCTGTAGCAGCGGTTTTTTTGATGAATTTTTTAACATATTGCTTCCTTTAAACCAATGCAAGCATCGGTTTCTCGCCTCATAGGCGCAGTAATTTATTTGCTTTAGTTGAATGACTAAAACATCGAAAAAATTAGTAGGAAGAGTTAACTGTAGTAAGTAAGTACTGCACGGTATTGTAAGTTGGCGTCTTTCCAACCACTAATCCGTGATTTTTTACCTTCGTAGGCTACAAACCAAGGTAATGTTATTGGCGGTTCAAGGGGTTGTAAGTAAAGTTGGCGCGCAAGGCTAGGTACAAAAAACTCAAATATTGCCACATAACTTGGCTCAACTTGGCTTTGATACAGAAATAGCGATGAATTACTCGCTGAAAAGCGTGGCTGTAAAGACTCAAACCCCGCGCCTTCTGTTTGTTGATCAGCCGCCGCAATTGGTACCTTCTTGGTAAAAGGGGTGATATCTGATACTGAAGTATCAAATACCTTCACCTCTAAAGCACTCAAATCAGATAACATCGCCGACTGAAAAAAAGCGGTAGGCTGGCTCACATTAGCCTCAGCGTTGCTCACAGCATTAGCCTGCACACTAAAAAGTGCAGTAAACAGCAGTAATACAGTAAGGACTAAGCGAAAACGGATCATTTTATTATCTAAATAGTAAGCTGGTATTATAAATGGGGAGTAATTGCCCTATTTCAATAGCTAATTTGCAATTGAACAAAAAAAACCGCAAGTAAAACTACTTACGGCCAAAAATCACAGTCGATAATTAAGCGACTTCAAGTGAGGACATGTCAATGACATAACGATGAGACAAGTCACCTTCTTTTAAGCGTTCAAAAGCCTGATTAATGTCTGCCATATTGATCATCTCTACTTCCGGTAAAATATTATGCAGCGCACAGAAATTAAGAATTTCTTGAGTTTGTGCAATACCACCAATCAAAGAGCCAGCCACGCGGCGACGCCCCAATAATAATGGCACCGAGTTTGATTCAGCCATCTCACCCACTTGTCCGACTAATACTTGAGTACCATCAATATCTAATAGGGGCATATAAGGGGTAAAGTCATGCTTAACTGGAATAGTATTAATGATCACATCAAACTGATTAGCGTATGCTTTCATGGCTTGTTCGTCTTTAGATACCAGTAAACCTTCAGCGCCATATTCCAACGCTTGCTGTTTTTTATCATCTGATCGACTAATAGCTGTCACATGGGCACCCATTGCCGCAGCGATTTTAATTGCCATATGGCCTAACCCACCTAAGCCAATAACGCCAACTCGGCTACCAGGCCCGACATTAAAAGTACGTAGCGGCGAATAAGTGGTAATACCCGCGCATAAAATTGGCGCACACTTAGCAAGATCAAGTGATTCTGGAACGTTTAAAACAAACTCTTCGCGCACTACAATGTGTTTAGCGTAACCACCTTTGGTTGATTCACCAGTGATACGATCTTTTCCTGAATAAGTTCCGACCATGCCTTCGCGACAAAATTGCTCTTCGCCTTTGTGGCATTGGTCACACTCAAGGCAGCTATCAACCATACAACCAACTGCTACATTATCGCCAACTTTGTATTTAGTCACTTTGCTGCCAACCTCAGTGACACGACCTACAATCTCATGTCCTGGTAAAATTGGGTAACTGGTGCCACCCCAATCATTATTTACGGTATGAAGATCTGAATGGCACACCCCGCAATATAAGATTTCAATCGCAACATCTTCATCGCGCAAATCGCGTCTTTCAAAATGAAATGGCTCTAATGGCGTATTAGCTTGATGTGCTGCGTATCCGATAGTTTTCATCTGCTTTCCCTTCTTTGTTAAAAACTGAGTTTAATTAACCACTCTAAAACATTGTCTTAAGCTGCCTAAACTGTACTATGTGCTGTTAGTAGTATAGCCCTAGATACAAACTGTTAAAGTTTATACCCTAGGCTACTAGAAAAAGTTTAATGCAGACTTAATAGAGTTAGAGAAAATATGCGCGGAATGGGTAAACAAGAAGCAATAAAACATCATGATGCGATGAATTTAAAGCAAAGCATTGTCACCTTGTGGCCTTACTTAGTTGCTTTTAAAGGCCGTGTAACACTTGCAACACTGGCATTGATCGCCGCAAAGGGTGCCACTTTATTGATGCCATGGGCGCTGAAAGAAATAATCGACAGTGTTGATCCAAGTTTACAAAATATAGTCATCGTACCCATAGCTTTACTGTTACTGTATGGCGGACTACGTTTTGCGAGTGTGTTTTTTGGTGAAGTACGTGATGCGTTGTTTGGTCGTGTAACTGAACATGCTATGCGCCATATTGGCCTAAAAGTATTTAATCACCTACACAGCCTTGAGTTGTCGTTTCATCTTGATAGGCAAACTGGCGGCATTAGCCGTGATATAGAGCGTGGCACCAGTGGCTTAAGCTTCTTAATGCGCTTTTTAATGTTCAATATTGTGCCAACTTTATTTGAAATAGCCGTAGTTGCGATTATTTTTGCAACTTTATTTTCGCCGTGGTTTGCCGTAGTTACCCTGCTTGCAGTGGCTTTATATATTACCTTCACGGTTGTTGTAACACAGTGGCGCAACCGCTTTATTCGCGAAGCAAACCAAGCCGACAATAATAGTAACAGCCGTGCTATTGACAGCTTACTTAATTATGAAACCGTTAAATATTTTAATAATGAAAAGCATGAAGCACAAACATATGATGGCTTTTTAGCTAGTTGGGAGCAAGCCCGGCTTAAAAACCGCTTATCGTTGCTTGCCCTTAATTCAGGTCAAGCCTTGATCATAGCAGCAGCGATCACCGCTTTAATGTGGCTTGCTAGTATTGAAGTGGTTAAAGGCACACTCTCTATTGGTGAGTTGGTAATGATCAACGCCTATATGATCCAATTATTTTTACCGCTCAATTTTTTAGGCTTTGTTTATCGAGAAATTCGCCGCGCCTTAACCGACCTTGAAAATATGCTCGGACTATTAACCCGTAAACCACTCATTTCAGATAAAGCAAATGCACAACAGCTCAATATACAACACGCTGATATAGAATTTAAAAACGTTAACTTTGGCTACCATCCATCAAGACCTATCATTAAGCAGCTTAGTTTTTCTATTAAAGCAGGCAGCAAAGTCGCGGTGGTGGGCGCCAGCGGTGCAGGAAAAAGCACCCTAGCCCGTTTACTGTATCGCTTTTATGATATTGACAGCGGTGAAATACATATTGATGGTCAACAACTTACTAGCGTCACACTCAACAGCTTGCGACAAGCGATTGCCATTGTGCCACAAGATACTGTGTTATTTAATACCAGCATTCGCGACAACATTGCTTATGGCCGTCCAGATGCTACAGCACAAGACATTGATAATGCTATTAATATGGCGCATTTACGCAGCTTTATTGATAGTTTAGATAAAGGTGATCAAACCCTCGTTGGTGAACGAGGTTTAAAAGTTTCAGGCGGTGAAAAACAACGCATTGCCATAGCCCGAGCCATTTTAAAACGCTCCCCTATTATCATTTTTGACGAAGCAACATCAGCGCTAGACTCTCATTCCGAGCAAGCAATATTAAAAGCCATGTCTGCACTAGCCTCTAATCATACCAGTTTAGTTATTGCTCATCGATTATCAACAATAACAGATGCAGATACGATTATTGTGCTCAAAGAGGGCCAGTTGATCGAGCAAGGCAAACATGATGAGTTACTTAAATTCAATGGTGAATATGCGCGCATGTGGGAACTTCAACAAAAAACAGCATAAACATGGAGACTCATCTTCGGCGCGGGATACACACTGTATGCCGCGTAGTTTGTTGTTTCACCTAACTGAGAAGTAATTCACCTCAAAAATTTGTCTGTTTTTAGGTTATCAATAACAATCTGAGTTAGAAAACGTGCAATAAAAATAATTAAATTACATTCAGGGGAAGTCCAATGAAAAAAACACTTATTGCAGCAACACTTGCTGCCACATTTCTGACCGGCTGTTCAGAGCCCAAAACAACACAAGCGCAACAGCCTAGTACCGAAACCCAGACAGCAAAAGCTGAATTAGGTAGCTTTGGGGTAGATTTAACAGCCCGCAATGAAGCCATAAAACCAGGTGATGACTTTTTCATGTACGCCAGTGGCACATGGTATGACAACTACGTTATGCCTGCCGATAAAACTCGCTACGGTGCATTTGCAGGATTGGCAGAACGTAGCGAAGAGCGTGTTAAGGCAATTATTGAAGAGATCGCAGCCCGTAAAGATTTAAATACTGAAGAAAAGTTAGTTGCCGATTTCTATAACGCGTATATGGATACAGATACCCTTAATAAGCTTGGTGTGTCGCCAATTAAACCACTACTAACGGAAATTAGTAACGTTTCATCAACCGATGATCTAACCAAATTATTTGGCCAATCGTGGTTAACGGGCGTTAACTCGCCTATCGGTGGTGGCATGTGGTTTAACCGCTTAGACCCAAATAAATATGAAATGTCATTAGGCGCTGGCGGCTTAGGTTTACCAGATCGTTCTTACTACCTTGAAGATTCTGAACGTTTTGTTAAAACTCGTACTGCTTATGTAGCCCATATCGCCGACATGCTTAAATTTGCAGGTGTTGACAATACAACTGAACGTGCTGAGGCAATTTTAGCCCTTGAAACCAAAATAGCACAAGGCCACTGGCCACGAGAAAAACGTCGTAACCGCGACCTTACCCTAAATCAAATCGAACGCAGCGAGCTGAGCTCTAGCTACCCTGATTTTAATTGGGATCTGTATTTTGAACAAACAGGATACCAAGTACCACAGTTAAATGTATCGCAACCAGAGCCGATCAAAGCAATGATTGCATTGATCAATCAAGAAGATGTTACTGTATGGAAAGATTACTTAACCTATCACGCACTAAGCTCTAATGCAGAGCTACTGTCTGAAGATGTATTCAATACTAACTTCGCATTTTACGGAAAAGAGCTAAATGGCCAGCAAGAGCCACGCCCACGCTGGAAACGCGCTATCAGCCAAATGTCGAGCACTGATTCATTAGGTTTTGCCATTGGTAAAGTGTATGTAGCACGCTACTTCCCTGAATCATCAAAACAACAAATGTCAGCATTGGTAGAAAACCTGCGAACGGCTCTGGGCGAACGTATTGACAACCTAGACTGGATGGGCGCAGAAACGAAAGTAAATGCCCGCGCTAAACTCGCTGCGTTTGTGCCTAAAATTGGCTATCCCGATGTATGGCAATCATTTGATGGTTTAAGCATAAGTAGCAATGATTTGATGGGCAACATCAAAAATACCCGCGAGTTTTTCCGAGCTGAAAGCGCTGCAAAAGAATTGCAAAAAACCGACCGTAACCGCTGGGGCATGACACCACAACGTGTTAACGCTTACTACAACAGTTCGTTTAACGAAATTGTATTCCCTGCAGCAATTCTACAACCACCATTTTTCGATCCTAATGCCGATCCGGCAGTAAACTATGGTGGCATTGGTGCCGTGATTGGTCATGAAATGGGCCATGGTTTTGACGATCAAGGCTCTAAATCAGATGCTAACGGCGTACAACGTAACTGGTGGACAGATGCCGATCGTGCTGCATTTGATGCCAAAGCCGACCAACTTGCTGCACAATACAGTCAATACGAGCCAATCCCTGGTAACTTCGTTAATGGTCGTAATAGCTTAGGTGAAAACATCGGTGACGTGGGTGGGTTAGCAATGGCTTATCACGCTTACAAACTCAGCCTAAACGGTAAAGAAGCGCCTATTATTGACGGCCTTACGGGCGATCAACGGTTCTTCCTAGCCTGGGCACAAGTATGGAAAGAAAAACGCACTGAGCAAAGCATGTTAAACCAGCTTCGTGGTGGCACACATGCACCCGGTCGCTTTAGAGCACAAGCACCACGTAACCACGATGCATGGTACAAAGCATTCAATGTACAACCGGGTGATGCCTTGTATTTACCAGAAGATCAACGCGTACGTATTTGGTAATAACCCGATACATTTCGATTGAAAATATAACCCGCAACTGCGGGTTATATTTTTTGTGCTGCTTGCTCACTCAAAGCAACTTTAATTCCCACTGAATTCTGTATTTCCAAGCGAGTTGGGTATAGAATACGGCACTACAAAATTTATACTTTTAAAAACATATTTAAGGCGAAACGCAGATGGGAAGAGCTTACCAAAACAAAAAAGATTCAATGGCTAAGACTGCGGGTGCTAAAACTAAAGTTTACTCAAAGTACGGTAAAGAAATTTATATTTGCGCAAAAAATGGTGGTATTGATCCCGATGGCAACCTATCGCTACGTCGTTTAATTGAACGCGCTAAAAAAGATCAAGTACCAGCACACGTAATTGACCGCGCAATTGATAAAGCCAAAGGCGGCGGCGGTGAAGACTACTCAGCAACTCGTTACGAAGGCTATGGCCCTGGTAACTGCATGATCATTGTTGATTGCTTAACTGACAACAACAAACGTACCTTTGCTGATGTACGTGTATGTTTTACTAAAGCAAACGCTAAAATTGGTGCACAAAACTCGGTATCTCACCTATTTGATCATTTGGCTATTTTTGTATTTGATGGCGATGATGACGAAGCCGTGCTTGAAGCACTAATGATGGCTGACGTTGATGTTACTGACGTAGAAGTTGAAGCCGGCAAAGTCACTGTTTTTGCTCCGCATACTGAGTACAACAACACCCGTACCGCACTTGAAGAAATGGGCGTTACTGAGTTTGATGAAGATTTGATCTCTTTTGTGCCGCAAGTTGAAGCACCAATTGCAGGCGAAGACGTAGAAGTAATGGAACGCTTTTTAGCGATGCTTGAAGATTGTGACGACGTACAAAACGTGTATCACAACGCACAATTTTAATTTTATTGACTAAAATTATGACTAAGGCCAACTTGATTGGCCTTTTTATTTTCTTATTGTTAAACCCCTAAATAAATGGATTTGTATTTTGAATACCGTTGAACAGCTTCGTAGTGGTAAATTAGCTGGCACTAAACGTTTACAGCTAGTTGAAGAGCTAACCACATTCCCAGACGAAATTTTTACCCTTGCAGATACCCTCGAAGTACTCGATTTATCAAATAATAACTTATCTGATTTGCCCGACGAATTTGCTAGTTTAACTAAATTAAAGCGGGTGTTTTTATCATTCAATCAGTTCCAGCATGTTCCTGCTGTATTGGCAAAATGCCCTTCCCTTATTATGATTGCATTTAAAGGCAATAAAATCAGTGAATTTGCCGAGCATAGTTTGCCGCTTTCGACACAATGGTTAATTTTAACTGACAACCATATTGAACAATTGCCAGACTCTTTTGGTGAACTTACGCAACTGCGTAAACTTGCCCTTGCTGGTAATCGACTAACGACTTTGCCACACAGCATGCAGCAGTGCCAAGCGCTTGAACTCGTGCGTTTATCTGCGAATAACTTAACTGATGTTAATGACTGGCTGTTTGAATTACCAAAACTCAGTTGGCTGGCTTTTGCAGGCAATGACTTTAATAAAGCACAAAGTTTACAACAAGTTCAATTAGCAGCCATACAACTAAACGAGTTTTCACTTGTTGAAAAAATTGGTGAAGGTGCGTCTGGGATTATTCACTTAGCACAGTGGCAGCACAATAATGTGGCGTTAAAACTGTTTAAAGGCGCGATCACCAGTGATGGCTATCCACTTGATGAAGTAAACTGTTGCTTGCAAGCGGGCGAACATAAAAACCTAATAAACGTTCTCGCCTATATCGATAGCCCAGAGCAACTTGGTCTGGTTATGGAGCTTATCAGCAAGGACTATCAAAACCTCGGCTTACCGCCGTCACTTGATACTTGCACCCGCGATACCTTTTTTGAGCATACACAGTTTACTGCTCACGCCATTAAACACATAGCTAAGCAAATGGTCAGCACCCTTGCCCACTTACATATCAACAACGTAAGTCATGGCGATGTATATGCGCACAACACCATGATAAACGATGAATACACAGTATTGTTTGGTGACTTTGGCGCAGCAACTAACTTAGACTCTCTGACCGACTATCAGCGCCAACAAATGCAGCGTATTGAAGTCAGAGCGATTGGCTGCTTAATTGATGATTTACTGAGCGTGTGTTCTGAAGTTACGAGCGATGCAACACAGCTAAGAAAACTTGCTCAACAATGTATGAATGCAGATATGAGCCAACGACCAACTCTTAAAGCACTAATAGAAAAACTATAACTTTTATGCGCGACTCTACCTCTGAGTCGTGCTTTACCGCCTTGCTTTGCTACATAGCTATAAAATAAAACTGAATATAAATAAGCCTTGGTCTACTTATATGGCTTTCGTGTCTGGTATGCTTTTATAATATCAGTAACTTTACTGAGCTTTGGTCAAACTAATTCACCCAAAGCTCAGTTGGTTAATAAAATAGCGTTAATCAAGCGTTATTGTAATGACTTCGTTGGCAAATTCGCTATACACCACAAGGTGTTTTTCAGAAATAGTCTCAAAATGAAAGTCTTTCATTGAATAACTTTCCCATGACACATCAGCTTTGATCAAATACTCTTTATCCGCTGATAGGGCCCACAGTTGCCCCGTAGATTGATTAGATGACGCATCACCTACATAAATCAATAAATAGCCTTGTTCACTCACAATAGGAGTTATTTTTTTAGTATTACTTCGTGCATAACTCGCAATTGTGCGCCATGTTTCATTATAAACTCTGATCGGTTGAGTGGTATTTAACCGTGATTGCAACTGCAATTCTGACTGCTCTGTACCAGCCTTACGTAAATATTTAAGCACGGCATATTTTATCGATGCTGTCTCAACAAAATCACCCGCTAGTAAAGTATCTAAGTCGCCGCCAATCCAATCAGGAGTTATTTGTCTTAGCGCGGTTAAATCGAATGCAGTACTTGTCTCTACTTGTTCTCGTGTAAATTTAAACTGTTCAATGCCACTGTCTTGGTTTGTAAATAAGAACTGGTTATTACCATTTTGCCAAATAGTAGCATTGCGTACATTATTCAATGAAAACACAGCGTCATCGCGCGCACTTGGTATAACGTCCATTACATTTATAAGCAATTGCTCATCAGTACCAAAACCTAGACCAAATGTGATGTCATCATATTCAAAAAATGGTGTATGACTAAATGTACTGATCTGCTTACTCAATACAGTTCTCCCTCGGATCTGAGCATTTATGATCTGTATATACGATTTTGATGAAACCTCATTATTATCTTCAAGCGCTAGATAAAGGTCTTGATTATTTGCAATAAATTCACTTTTCAAAACCCCATCGTTGATTAGGTTAGATACTGCTTTCCATTTACCACTTTGCCAACTATAAACACCATCAGGAAAAGACGTTAACGCAAATAGTTTACCGCCTGAAATAGCTAGACTTGAAGCGTTAATATCATGGATTTTATAATTACCTAATTGGCCATTATCAAAAGAAGCAGAGTGTAATTTGTATTGCGTAGAGGCGCCTTCAGTAATAAACCAAACTTGCTCATCAAACCATAAATATTCAGATTCAATTAACCGCTCTTTGTCGGGGTTATCAAACAATAATTGCTTTTCTTGTTCACTAAACACCAAATACAATTTACGTTTTTCATACACCACAGTATAAGGACGGCAAGCTACTTTAAACTTAAGATTAGAGGAGTCATCAACTTCACAAATCTGTGGCCCGCCAAGCGCTGTAATTTCAGGCTCAATCATTGTAAGTGGTGGAACCGAGACTGGAGAGTCTTTTAACTGAATACTTTGCTCGCCATAACGAATAGTTACAGGGTATGAATAAGGGGTTGTTTGTGCAAAACTCGCCTGAGAAGATACACATTTAACAGCAAGGCTATAATTCAACGTTGTTGTATTGCTCAGCTGTGTGTCGCACGTGATACTTTCTGGTATAGCTAATAAGGTTGGTTGTACAAATGTTTTTGACGTTGCGCTCAGTTCAATAACCTTGTCTGCAGTAAGCTTCGCTTTGTTATCCATCCATGACACTTCAAGTCCTGCGGCAACACCATTGGCTGTTATTTTGAGCGTAAACGTTTGCTCTGAAATAGCAGGTGGCTTTGTGTCTTGACTGTCTCCAGAAGAGCCACCGCATCCACTTGCGGCTAAAATAGATAAGCTCACTAAAAATGATTTAAATTGCAAAATAGAATCCTTGTGTTTAATTAGTTTCAAAAAAGTCGCTAGTAATACATATTCCTTCAGTTATCAATTATTACTACTAGTACCTTTTTTAGCAATATATTTTTTGGTTATTATCTGTCCATACCAATACTCGATAAAATATGACTACTATCGAAAACACTAAATTGAAAGGATTCCCATATCGCGACTATTTTTGCTTTTTAAACGGAAACAGCTGCTGTTTTAACATCCCAGTTGGTACATAGTCCCCGACTACGCCATAAGCTTCTGGCCATTCTTGTTGGCCTTTTACGGCTGTGCCAAAAACATAATCTAACAATGAAAAGTGCGCAGCATAATTACGGTCAATGGCCGCTTTATCTGAAGAGTGATGCCAATGATGAAACTGTGGCGTAACCAATAAATATTTCAACCAACCAAATTTCACCCGTACATTGGCATGGTTAAATACCGCCTGAAAACCCACGATTATCACATATAAGCTGATCACTTGTTGCGAAAAACCCAGCACGAAAATAGGCGTAAGTACTAAACTGCGCGTCACTAAAATCTCTAAAATGTGCTGGCGAGAGCCTGCAAGCCAGTCCATTTCTTTTGCACTGTGATGAATACCATGAAAACGCCATAAATAAGGCACTTCATGATAAGCGCGGTGTACAAAGTACTGCATCAAATCAGCGACTAAAATAATTAACAGCACTTGCAATATAAAAGGTAATTGACTGATGTAGCCCTGCACAGTGCTTGACACTGCCCAACCAAAACCATAGTGCACAAAGTGATTAGTCACTAATAACACAAACCCAATAATCAAATGGTTAACAAAAAAGTGGTTTAGATCACCGCGCCATTCACTGCGTAATATCTTTTGTTCTTTGCGGTGCGGTAACAGCTTTTCAATGAGAATAAATATTAAGGTTGAACCCAATAAATCTAATATAAACCAGTCTAGGCCTATATAGGGTGTGTTATCAGCAAAATCATTCACCTCAACATTAGGGCCGCCAAACGCAATGGCCAGCACAATAAAAAACCACGCAGTTGCACCTAAACGTTTATTTTTGTTACGTACAAAGTTAAGTAATCCCAAACTACCGGCCACGATAAGCGCACCAAACATCAGTTGACGTAAAAATTCTACACTGTAGCTCTTTCTCAGTTCCGGTGTGGTTAAATATTCTGGAAAATGAAAGGCGAGCACGCCTAAACAAGACAGCATCGCTAAAAAGCAGCCGATATAACCGCTAATATTACCTTCACCTATTTGTAGGTGGTTAGTACGGAACAGGTGAGTTTTTAGAGTATTTTTCATTAGTAATTCCTTTTATACCAATCGTGTTAAGTTACTGACCATTTATAGCGACAGATAAATACAGTGATAACAAGGCGTAAATTTTGACATGTAGTTGTTCTACATGAAAATCATAACGCAGTTAGCGCTTTATTTAGCTCGCTAGAATGGTTAAATATTTAAGTCGATTGGTATTAAAACAGCTCGCAGAATACCATATCTACAGCCCAGCGCTAGACACAAAAAAGCCGCGATAGTCGCGGCTTGGTTGGATAAAGCTAAATTTTTACGTGGTACTTATTACAAGTACTGACCTAACGCTTTAACTTGGTCTAACATGCGGTTTGAGAAACCCCATTCGTTATCGTACCAAGCCATCACTTTAACTAGTTTGCCATCAGCTTTCGTTTGCGTAGAATCAAAGATTGACGACGCTGGGTTATGGTTAAAGTCAATAGAAACAAGCGGTAGCTCGTTGTATTGTAAAATATCTTTCATAGAACCAACAGATGCTGCTTTCATGATTTCATTGATTTCTGTAGCAGTTGTTTCACGCTTTGTAATAAACGTAAAATCAACCAATGATACGTTGATTGTAGGTACACGAACTGACATACCATCAAGTTTACCAGCAAGCTCAGGTAACACTAAACCAACCGCTTTAGCAGCACCAGTTTTAGTTGGGATCATTGACTGCGTTGCACTTCGCGCTCGATACAGATCAGGATGATAAACGTCTGACAAGTTTTGGTCATTAGTGTAAGCATGGATTGTCGTCATGCTACCTTGCTCAATACCGACTGTATCGTTAATTGCTTTGGCAATTGGTGCTAAACAGTTAGTTGTACATGAAGCATTAGAAATAATGTTGCTATCTGCAGTGATCACATCACTGTTTACACCGTGAACAACAGTTGCATCTAAATCAGTACCAGGGGCTGAAACGATTACTTTTTTCGCGCCCGCTGTAATATGTTTTGCAGCATCTTCACGCTTAGTGAAAAAACCCGTACATTCTAAAACGATATCAACGTTTAATGCTTTCCATGGTAGGTTAGCTGGATCGCGTTCTTGGGTAAGAGTAATAACGTCGTCGCCAATCAGCATGGTGTTATCAGCAAGCGTTACTTTATGAGAAAATTGCCCATGCACTGAATCATATTGTGTTAAATGTGCATTAACATTAGCGGGTGCTAAGTCGTTAATTGCGACAATTTTAATTTCATTATTTTGTGCAGACTCATAAAGCGCGCGTAGAACATTGCGACCGATACGGCCATAGCCATTAATTGCTACATTAATCATTTCAAAACTCCACTTAAATTATTTAACTTCACTTGCTTGGCGAGCAAGCGCTTCAATGGCTTGCCAGTCTTTATTTTCAATTAGTTGTTTATCTAGCATCCAGGTACCACCAACACAAATAACATTGCTAAGTGCTAAGTAACTTGGTGCTGTTGCTAGGCTAATGCCACCGGTTGGACAAAATGTTACTTGTGGTAATGGCCCACCAATCGATTTAAGCATTGCTGTTCCACCTGCAGCTTCTGCTGGAAAAAACTTTAAAAACTTAAATCCGTGACTGGCTAATTTCATCACTTCACTTGGCGTTGCGGCGCCCGGTAGAAATGGAATATCAGTGCCTTTTGCCAGTGCTAAAAGTTCATCATTTACGCCTGGGCTCACCATAAAATCAGCACCTGCGGCAACTGATGCATCAAAGCTTGCTTTATCTACCACAGTCCCGGTGCCAACATAGGCTTCTGGTACTTCGGCTTTCATTAGCTTTACAGCTTCTGCAGCAATCGGTGTACGCAGTGTAATTTCAAGTGCTTTTAGACCGCCGTTATATAGCGCTCTTGCTAGTGGCGCTGCATCTTCTAAATTATCAATTACCACCACTGGCACTACCGGTGCCGATGATAATATTTTTTCTATGCTCATAGTGTGTTCCTCATACCCAGTTTGGCGAATTATTATTCTATTCCAAAGGCGCTAGCGCCCATGTCTGCGCTACTTACGATATTTCTAAATCCGGTGAACAACTCTCGGCCCGTACCAAACGTTAAGCTAGGTACGCTAAGTTGTAATTCACGTTGTGCTAATTCTTCATCACTTACATGTACTTTTAAGATACCTGCTGGTGCATCAAGAGTAATTAAATCACCTTCCTGAATCTTAGCAATAATGCCGCCTTCAACAGCCTCTGGTGCTAAGTGGATTGCCGCTGGCACTTTACCTGATGCGCCTGACATACGACCATCAGTTACGATCGCTACTTTGTAACCTTCATCTTGCAAGGTTGCCATTACTGGCGTGAGCTTATGCAGCTCTGGCATGCCTTTGGCTTTTGGACCTTGCTCTTTCAGTACAGCAATAAAGTCTTGGTTTAGCTCACCGCGTGTATAGGCTTCTTGTAATGCACTTTGTGAAGCAAAAACTTTTGCTGGTGCTGTAACAACTTGATGTTCAACTGCAACCGCAGACACTTTGATCACGGCTTTACCTAAGTTACCAGTTAGTAACTGTAAGCCACCTTGTTTACTGAATGGGTTGTCAATTGGACGAAGTACATCTTCGTCTAATGAATTCTCTGGACACGGTACCCATTTAACTTTGCTTGGGCCTGTTGCGCTCGTCATGATCAGGTTACTGTCAGTATCTAAACGTGGTTCTTGGGTATACGCCTCGAGACCTTCGCCAACAATGGTTTTAACGTCATTGTGCAAGAACCCTGCACCAACGAGTTCTCTCATAAGGAAACCCATGCCGCCGGCTGCTTGGAAATGATTTACATCAGCAGAACCATTTGGATAAATACGTGTTAGCAGTGGCACCACTTCTGATAAATCCGACATATCTTTCCATGTCAGCTCAACGCCTGCCGCTTTGGCAATTGCCACTAAGTGAATTGCATGATTCGTAGAGCCACCCGTTGCTAACAAACCAACTAAACCATTAATAATGGTTTTTTCAGTTACAACATCCGCTAAGCAATTAGCATCTTTACTTTGAATCAATTGTTTAAGCATGGTTTCTACCGCATTACCGGTTAAACCATCACGCAACTCTGTATATGGATTGATGAACGAGCTACCAGGAAGGTGCAAGCCCATAATTTCCATCAACATTTGGTTACTGTTTGCAGTACCGTAAAACGTACAAGTACCCGCGCTGTGATAAGACGCACTCTCCGCTTCTAAAAGCTCATCACGGCTTACTAAGCCTTGAGCAAACTTTTGACGAATACGGGCTTTTTCTTTATTTGGAATGCCTGACTGCATCGGGCCTGCTGGCAAAAAGTACACCGGTAGATGACCAAATGATAAAGCACCAATTAATAGACCAGGGACAATTTTGTCACACACACCTAAGCAAAATACGCCATCAAACACATCGTGTGATAATGAAATAGCTGTCGACATCGCAATTACATCACGAGAAAAAAGTGATAACTCCATGCCATCACGGCCCTGAGTTACGCCATCACACATGGCTGGCACGCCGCCTGCAACTTGAGCTGTGGCATCGTACTTTGTAGCAATGTCTTTAATTAAATCTGGATAATCTTTGTATGGCACGTGCGCAGATAGCATATCGTTATATGAATTGATAATCGCTAAGTTTGGTTGCTCATCAGCTTTTAAACGTGCTTTATCATCACTGCTACACGCAGCCATAACATGGGCGATATTGCCACAACCTAAACCAGAACGAACTCTTGTTTGTTTTTTTGCATGATTGATGCGTTCTAAATAGGCTTGGCGAGTAGCTTTACTGCGTTCAATGACGCGTTCGGTGACTTCTTGAATACGAGGATGTAACATAAAATTCGACTCATCTCTAAGGTTAGAGGATAAAGGCTCAGTGGCAAGTGCATACTCCACGAATGAACTTGCACTGAGCATCTTTGATTTACCCGTTCAAAGGTATACGTTGGCAGGTTGTCTCTCACAATCAACCTGACACCGGTGTCACTGTATTAACGCATGACTGTGACACCGGTGTCAACCCTATCCTATAAATTTAGTTTAAATATTTTAAATGACCAAATAATGAACGAAAATAATTTTTCATAAGGGGATCTAGCTTGGTCGCTAAATTGTGTTGCTGGAGTGCTAGAAAATGTGAGGAGTTTTTACTTTAATTTATTGATTATAATATCTTTTTATAATCGAAATGATATCAATCGCAAGTACCTATGAGCGGATAATAAAACCCAGATAGCAACAACATGCAGACTACTTTGTTAAGCAAAAAAATGCCCGAGTAAGCGTCACTCAAACTCGGGCAACTGTGAAAAGCCTTTATCTAACTTGTGCGGTAGACTCGCGTGTGATTAATCGCGCTTCAAGCGTAACCTGATACGGTTGCTCTTGCGGATCACCAATATGCTCAATCAATTTAGTAACCGCTTGTTTAGTCATTTCTTCAACCGGTTGCGCTATGGTAGTAAGACCAGGCCAAATATGACGAGCGATTGGCGCATTATCAAACCCCGCGATAGAAATATCATCGGGTACTTTAAATTGACGTTGTGTTGCCAATTTTAATACCGCCGCAGCCATGTAATCATTTGATGCAAATACCGCGGTTGGACGTGGGGTTAAGTCTAAAATGCTGCGCGCACTATCGACCCCAGAATGATAACTAAAGTTACCCTCTTCAACCAAACGTTCATTAAATTCAATGCCGTGCGTACTAAGTGCTCTGCGATAACCTTTGAAACGCTGCTCAGTGGCACTGTGATCTGGGTGGCCTTTAATAAACGCGATCGCTTTATGACCAAGCTTAATTAAGTGCTCAGTGATCTCAAATGCGCCCTGCTCATCATTACTGCGTACTGAAATTGAATCGTCTTCAAGCACTGCTGATGCAACTCGTGCATACGGAATTTTTTTACTTTTGAGAAAATCGACTAATACCTTAAAATCTGAAAATGGCGGCGTCAATACCAAGCCATCAAGACGAGAAGATTGTAGTAAATGCTCAATATTACTGATCAACGCATCACCACGTAAATCACATGGGTGGATTAACAAGTTATAGTTGTTTTCTTGACACGCAGCAAGCGCACCGGTTTGCACCCGGGTGATATAACTTTTACTCGGGTTATCGTAAATGCAACCAATAATAAAACTACGATTTTGCGCCAAACCGCGGGCGATCGGGTTAGGAGTGTAATCTAGCTCTTTAAAAACCTTAAGAACTTTTTCACGGGTTGCATCACTAACATTAGGTTCATTATTTAAAACCCGAGACACGGTTTTTTTAGAGACCCCAGCATAACTTGCAACACTATTTATTGTAACTTTCTTCATCCAACCTTCCCAATAACACCCCTATGAGCGATGTATTATGACTGCTCATTGACGTGCAAACATGCAGCAGCACCAATAAGTGGAATATTATCTTGTGTGACTAACGTCACTGGTATTTGGCTCACATACTGCGACATGATCCCTTTAGCACCAAAACGCTCAACAAAACGACTAGCAAGTAAACGAGCTTGCATACGCGGTAAAATACCGCCACCAATATACACACCACCTAACGCACCAAATGCCAGTGCTAAATCGCCTGCGACACTGCCAATCCAATCACAAAATTGATTTAACGTAGCATCGCAAATGGCACATTCACCACTATTTGCTAATTCGCTAATTTGTGCAGCGGTTAAATTCTTAGCATCGACACCTTTTACAGCTGCCATGGCTTGATACAAATGAGCAATACCCGGCCCTGAAAATACTGTTTCGACCGATACATGTGGCAATAGCTTACGTAACTCGATGATCAGCTGAGTATCTAATTCACTCACTGACGCCAACGTTATATGCCCACCTTCACAACTCAAAACAGCACGTGATTGGCTAGTACGTACTAAACACGCCGCACCAAAACCAGTGCCCGGACCCATGACTGCAATATTTGCATCAGTATCGGCTTGTCCTGCTTTAACTGCAATGTTTTGTTGTGGATCTAAATAAGGTGCTGCATAGGCAAACGCAGCAAAATCGTTGATCACTTCCAGTTGAGCTAAATTAAACTCAGCTTTTACTTGTTCGACACTAAAGTGCCAACCTAAATTAGTTAAATGTACTTGGCCTGCTTTTATCGGTCCAGCCACGGCTAGACACGCGCGTCGAGGTTGAATATGACTAACTTGAGATAAATAATGCGTTATTGCCGCTTCCAATGAACCAAAATTGGCACTGGGGAAAATGATATTATGCTCAATAACGAATTGTTTTTCTTGTAGGTTAAAAGCAGTAATTAAAGCAAAACGGGCATTAGTGCCGCCGATGTCGGCCACTAAGATAGGATCGAATTCTGAATTTGGCTTGGAGTTCATCGTGTTTTCTCTTTTGTCTAAGCGGTTTATATACTTAGCTATAACCGTGCTTATTATTTTAATTTCAATGGTCTTGCTATCGCTATGAGATAAACTTTGAGCTATCACCTCAAAGTAGTTACTCTAGTATAAAAAATGCTGCCCAACTAAATGGGCAGCCAATACGTTTTGACAACAAAATGATAAAACACCCGCATTATGACACCGGTGTCAGGGTTGAATCAATAAAAATTTTAAATTACTGATAAATTACTGATAAATAGCTTGTAAAAATCAGCAAATAAACGAGAATGACACGAGTTATTTGCACTTTAGTTAATTGAAATAGTTAGGTTGTGTATGAAAGGTAAAGCTACATCGTTTGACATTGCACACTACGCAGGGGTATCACAATCCACTGTCTCGCGCGCCTTGCGCAACAGTCCATTGGTTAACGAAGAAACCCGCAAACGTGTTTTTGAGGTAGCCAAACAGCTTAACTACAAAGTAGATAAAAATGCGAGTAACCTTCGAACTCAACAAAGTAGTACATTGGCTTTGTTACTGTTTGAAGATCCCACAGCAGATGAATCACAAATCAATCCGTTCTTTTTAGCGATGCTGGGCAGCATAACGCGTGCTTGCGCAAAAGAAGGATATGACTTATTGGTATCGTTTCAATCTGCAAGCTCAGATTGGCAAGCGGACTACGAAGACAGTCACCGTGCTGATGGTATTATTTTATTAGGTTATGGCGATTACATTGATTTTCAGCCTAAGTTTAATACCTTGCTTGAACAAAACACCAAATTTGTATGCTGGGGAGCAACGGTAGATAATCGTGCCGATTTAACAATTAGCTGTGATAACTATGGCGGCGGCCAACTTGCTGCTACGCATTTAATTGCCCAAAACCGCACAGACTGCGCTTTTATTGGTGATGCATCTGATCATAGCCCTGAATTTTTTGCCCGTTTTAATGGCTTTAAAGACAAGTTAAAACAACATGCTATTACCTTAAGCGAGCGAAAAATAGCGAATGCGATTTCGACCGAAGAGTCTGGTTATCATGCCACACGTTCGCTTATTGCCAACAATATTACCTTTAATGCCCTTTTCGCAGCTAGCGATCTGATTGCTATAGGTGCAATACGCGCTTTAAAAGAAGCCAATATTAACGTGCCAAAAGATGTAGCCGTGATAGGTTTTGATAATATTTCGATTGCCAGCTATGTAAACCCGCCACTCACAACCATAGAGCAAAACACCACAATTGCAGGACAAATGCTAGTTGAAAACTTACTAAAACTAATTCGTGGTGAACAAGTACAAAGCACCCTACTAACGCCACGATTAATTGCACGAGGTTCTAGCTAACTACATATATTTTATTACATTATTTACGGTCTTTTGTCCTTATTTTTTTATAATTACACGCTAGGTAAACGTGCTATTAACAGCCAATTCACACGTTAATTTCACATTAGTTTTTTTTATCTGAAACTGAGCATTTTTAGTGTAATTTCTCACTCGTCTTTTTATTAGTTTCTCTCTACAATCGCACTTTTATTTTTGCTCTTAAAAATTCAAGTGAATATCTTATGCTATTAACTATTGTTTATATTATTGGTATTACAGCCGAAGCCATGACCGGTGCGCTGAGTGCTGGGCGCAGAAACATGGATTGGTTTGGGGTTATGTTAGTAGCTAGTGCCACTGCAATTGGTGGTGGCAGCGTACGCGATATTTTACTTGGCAATTACCCTTTAACTTGGGTAAAACATCCAGAATATTTATTGATCACCTGCGTTGCCGGTATTATTACAACTTGGCTTGCAAAATGGGTGGTTAAATTTAAAGGCATTTTTATGCGTTTAGATGCCCTTGGGCTTGCCGCATTTAGTATTATTGGCTGCCAAGTGGGGCTTAATATGGGTTTGCACTATGGTATTTGTGTAGTCGCTGCTATTGTTACCGGCGTATTTGGTGGATTATTACGTGATTTAATTTGTCGCCAAGCGCCGCTAGTATTACATCATGAGCTTTACGCCAGCGTAGCGCTGATTGTAGCTTGTTTATATCTAGCACTACACCACTACAACATTGATGACAACATCAGCGTTATTACAAGCCTAGTTGTAGGGTATTTAATACGCATGGCATCGGTACGCTTCAAATGGCGCTTACCTACGTTTAGTTTATTAGAACCAGCTAATTTGAAAAATGAACAGTAAAGGCAGTCGTTTATTAACCCCTGCTCATAAGCTTTTCAATAGTCCAATTACTTTTTAGGCTATTGAAACAGCCAAAAAATATTATTTTCATACGTTAAAACTAAATAGTTTTAACGGCTGTTTTATTTTGAAAGTAATTATTGAGTAATAAAGATTGCAATAAACTTGTACCACTTGATGTTGCCCAATATAAACCAATAGCAGAGGGGAAGTTTATTAAGGTAATAACACAAATAACAGCAGGAATAATAAATAATAAGGTACTGGTTTGCTCAGCAGTTCCTGGCATCATCGCCATAGAAAAATAAGTGATCACACCTACCAACAATGAAAGTGCAATATCGGGTTTTGCTATGCTCGCAATCCACGCAAACTTACTATTAAACACGATTTGTTGAAGAGCTTGAAACGTACCAAGGCCAAATAAACCCTGACCTGCCATATTTAACACACTCTTTTTATCAATAAATTTAATGTTGTGCTTTTTATAGAGCGCCATTGTAGATTTAGCTATTGCACTGGGTTGATCTTTATATTTATTTTTTATTTCATCAAGCTCAGGCTTTAATACAGCTATCGCCTTTTTGTTACTAACGGTTTTGGCCATCGCTAACAAGTTAATCGGCATTAAAACTAAGCGACCAATTAGTGTAAATAAAATAATAGCTAAAGCTTGGCTTAGCCCGACTTCTTGAGTAAAAAAGGCGATAGACTGCACGATAAAGCTCGTAAAAAAATTCCAAAGTTCCATTTACACTTCCCTTTCAGTTTGATGTATTAAAAGTAAACACCTCGACATATTATGTCAAGCAGTTTATTAATGTCCATTATCACGCTGATGGATCGTTTTTAATGATATTTACTAAATAAGGCTATTTTTTATCATGATAAAGACATTTAAACGTTTCTTACTTATGAGCTATATCGAGTTTCTAAAGCTGAGCAAATAACCTCAAGTAAGCGAAGATTCGGAGCTAGTTTAACTCTCGATCACTTATTGATAACTAATATTTGCACAATAAATTCAAGTAAATTATTCACTGCAGGGAAGATTAACGAATTTTGTATTAAGATCGTTTTCTACCTCAACCCAGTACTTAACTTCTATATTTAACACAGCCTTTGAAAATAATTTCTCCTTAAAAATCATGGGTATGTTGTGAATCTGCTTTTAAGTAGATGACATTTCCTTTTGTAAGCCCAGAGGCGGATAAGCAGTAGTCGTAGTAATAAATAGCAATGTTTTCTGTGATGCACAGAACAAATTCTTTAGTTATTTCACATAAAATCATGAACTTAAATGACACCATCAGTACTTGATAGCATATAGTTATTTAATAAGAGGGTGTTGCAAGCATAGGGTAAGTAAATAAGAAAAAGTGAAACACATTAACGAACCAATGGCATAAAATAGCCCACTCTAAACGCTGAGTTTTATAAAAAATGTATCCATAGCCCAAACCTGCAACAGCTGCCACTAGCATGTAACTAGCTCCAGCTGAAAAGTGTGCGAGTGAAAATAAACCAGTAGTGATCACAGGCGCTAGTAATGCAAACCGAGCCGAGATTATCACTTTCGAAAGCTTAGTTTGTATTATCCCTCTAAATAACGCCTCTTCTGCAACGCAGGTAAAAAATAGATTAATTGCTATAAATAAAAACCAAAATTCGGGTACTTTAGGCGCAAACTCCATAAGGCCCAATATTAAAGCAGTGATGAGTGCAGCTAAAATCGTGATAGCAATAATCAAAAGTGGATGCCCTACCATTATTGGTTTTAGCGTTTTATTTTTTGTAAAAAAATAAGCGCTCAGCATCAAACCCGCTAATGCTTTATCGAAATTAGCATACAGGGTAAATGTAATCGCATTGCTAGTAAGCTGTTCATTAACAACAATAGGCTGGTTATTAAAACCGGGGAACCAATGTAAGGCTAAACCAAGTGAGGCTATTACAAATAAAGGCGTTAAGATACTGCGTATTAACGCAGAGGTTGCAGATACCGAAAAGTGCAATAAGCCTAAATAAAACACAATAACAATAACTGCGTATAAGTTTATATATTCCTGATAATAGGCAGTTATAACACTTAGCAGCAGTAAGTATTGCCAAATTGGTTGGCGTAAAATTACTATCTTACAAAATGGAAAAACGCATAAAATAGATAGCGCTAGGAAACAAAAAGCCATGAATGTGTAATCTTATGTTTTAGATTTTAAAAAGGCTTTTTACTTTAATTAACGCCTTTTACAGATCCGACCAGCAGCATGGCATTTATAAAAGTAAAAAAGTTCTATCCGCTTTTTGCATTTAATATCAATGATACAAAGCACTATAAATGGCATTAGTATCGAAATAAATAACACCATTGAAGTACCAATAGCGCTAAAAATAGGGCTACCACCAGTAACTACGTCCCATTGCTTACATCTGGAAAATTATGGCGATTTTAAATTCAGTACCAATAAGTAATAAAATATAAAAACCGCCAGATACTTGAAGATAACTATTAACGCCATAACTTATTTGTTAGGGCTGTGATTCAAGGGACTGCTTTTCTTTGAGGTAAAGATAAAGTGGAAGCCCAAACGACACACCCACAAACAACGTGCCCAGCACAGCACAGCAAAATATCGATATGTCACTTTATTTCTGCGACCATCGACAATGATAAAAACCAACAAAACAACGGCAGACACTACAACATCAAGCCAAGCAAATACGCTGATAGAATTTGTCACCGCATCATTAAACAAGAGACCAAGATCTAAGCCATTTGTAACTACCCAAGGAACAAATGCGCCATAGGGCAATAAAATGCCTAATAAAGTAAGTACCAGATAAAACCTAACCATTTCACCATCCTTGCAACTATTTTTAGTAAGCCATAATCAATCTGTAGAATAACTCGTATTTAATTTATTTTTATTGATAGTTTAACCATAGGCGAGTTCCTATTTTGATTCAATCGGTTACTTCGATTTACGTAAAATATAAAAGGTTGTCATTGCCTCATTGACAGTCTATTTTGACCATGATTTTATCTAACAAGTTAACCGTAGGTTTAGAATAATATTTATTACGGAAGATGAACCATCCACTGCACTTTCTGTTAATTAAAAGCGCATCATAGATGTTGTTGGGCTAGGGATTAGAAAGCTCAGGCTAACCGATTATCTGCTCTTTTCTGGAGCGGAGGTAAAGACTATATTTATCACTACTTTTTTGTCTGCTTTACTTATATTTGAAATATCAAACGGTTCCTATACTTAAATAGCTTTTAACGCTTCTTTTTCTAGCTCTTTTTAGCCTGTAGAACACAACTTAGAAAAATTTAGATAACCATTATCTTCAAGGTTTATATGTACCTGCACTTTTTGACCAAAACAAGTTTCGCAAACAAATAAATGTGATTCAATTATACTCTTATTCTTACTAGCCCACTTTGGAACATCAGATTTCTCGTTAAAATCCACAACCTTTCTAGTTGAGAACTTCCTTCAGGTAGTTAATGCTTCATGGTTGAAGCATAGCCTATCATGAGCAAAACAAGATATAGTTTGATTAGATGTTTCATAATTCGCTAGAGCATATATCAAGCCAATTACTTGATTTAAATTTGACCGTCACGGTATGAAGACGGCCAAAAAAACTCTAATGTCTAATGACAGTAGTTAAGATCAATATATGCTATATTTTTGTGACTAGCTCTGTTTTTACAGGAGCAATTAACTCTTTAAATTTAGGGTGTGTAATTAAATCGCGAATCAAAAGCTGAACAGCAGGTGAAAATTCTTGAGCAACTTGTTGACAGGCTTTATCTGCGACCCAATTGGTTGAAAACTCATGTCTGGTCGATATTTTCACAGCGTTATCATTGTTTGATGATGCCGTAAGTTCAAACATCCATTTCCCATTGCCTATATTGGAGTTGAAGTCTATTTCAGTAAAATGTCCATTTAAAATAATCTCCGATTGCTCTTCGTATACACCTGCAACTTTCAACTCTGAAACAAATGCACTGTGAATGTAACTTTCAAAAGACTCTTTATTAGGAGTCTCAACTGAGCCAGCTCCTCTACATGATATGCCACTTTGTCCTGGCTTTACTGATGTAAATGGCTTAACAGCAACTTGTACACCCTTATAATTTTTAAGTGTCTCTATATTTTCAAACGATGCGCCATATTTTGAGGCATGGAAAGAACAACCTGAAATATATATAGCAGTAATCCCTATAATCATTATTTTTATTGTTTTATGCATTCTACTTTCCCTTTTTGTATTTAAAAAATTCAGTTTACGACCAAATTAAATAAAAAATATAACGAGCCTATAGAATTACTCGTTTTAAATTTATTTTTATTGATGTACCGACCATAGCTGAGTTCCTATTTTGATTCAATCAGTTACTGCTATTTCACGTAAAATAAAGAGGACTTAGCTATGTTTTAATTGTTTTTTGCAAGGTGTTAGAGTGACGTCTTTGAGTGGATAAGCACTTCCCTTTCTTAATGTATCGTGTTTTGCAGTGTTTCTAGAAAATAGAATAAATAAAAAGGACATACACAAGAATAAAAAAGTAGAATAAAAAGAGTAGAATAAAAAGGACAGACACATATTTTGTGTCAGAAAATTTAGCACCTCTTCCGTTGTGGGTAACCGTATCATTATTTTTTTGCACACTGTTAGTTACAGAACTGAGAATTCAGTGGCTTGGAAGGAGTTTTAGGCAAATAAAGGCAAAGCTAGGTCATCACTTTATTTAATATCGTGTTTTTTAAACAAACCAATAAAGATGCAACTGTTCAACCTGCGCCTTTGTACCATTTTACATCGTTGCTGGCGGCTTGCTGCTTTAACCGTTGTTTGCTGCCTGCAAAATTTGAGTACTGCTGCCTGAAACGTTGAATTGATTCAAGCCATTGCGCTTCTTCTATATTCAACGTCAGGAGCACTTTTGGTATGCTTTTGTTGATATGCCCTTTTTTCTTTGGATCTATCTGACGGCCACTCCAGTCGACTAATTCAATGTAATCCAGTAAGGCAAAGGGAATCGTGCCTTTAATATGATTACCACCAAATTGCTTTAGCTGTGCTGGTTGACTTTCATGTTGAACAGTATCTTTTTGTTTGAGGGGTTTATTTGCTTTGACCGTGCCTGTGGTAAAGGCTTTGAAATGCGCTATACGCTCTTGAATTGAGGTAAAATCACTGTCTTCAAGCGTATCGGCTATGTTTGCTCTGATAGGATTCAAATCAACGTAGGCCATGCAACTGAGTACTGCGGTTTGATCTAATAATGCCTGTGACTTATAGCGCCCTTCCCAGTACTTGCCCGTGCAGTTATCTTCCTTATTGGCCTCGCGGGCAATGTACTCATTAAGGTTTTTCATATACCAGCTGATGTCATAAAGCCTTGCGCGCCATTTAGCGATGATCTCATCAAAAAAGAGCACACTCGCCTTATCTAGCTGCTCACCATTTAAGTAACGATCAACTAAAACATGGCCGTTATAAAGTTGATACCAGCGTTCAATTACTTCATCATCAGACCAATCAAGTGCTTGACGTCTATTGACGTTCACAACAAGGTGGTAGTGATTGCTCATTATCGCGTAGGCAGCTATCTCTATAGCGAAAACGCTACTTAGTAACTTAATTCGCTCTACTAACCACACTCTACGGTGATCAAAGTTTTTACCTGTGTATTTATCATCACCACACAAAAACGCTCGCCTAACGCATCGTGAAATTAAGTGATAATAAGATGTGGACGCTAAATCAATAAGCTTTTTTCTTGCCCGGGTCATACATAGCAACTCCTGTTAAACTGTATATAAAAACAGTAGTTGATACTATGGATTTTGCAAAAAATTTGCAAAAAAATGCGCCTGTCCTATTTTTCTTTTTTTACGCACAGTGGAGCGAAAGATGATCCTACCGATGCGATTATTCAAGTTGAAATTTTACAACTTCATATGGATAAATTAACGGTTATTAGGCCTGACTCAGAGGACGTTAGGTGTCTTGCGCAACTGGTCGAATATCGTCGTAAATTAGTACAAGAGCGTATTGATTTAACCAATAAAATATCCACAACGCTAAAAAATTATTATCCTCATGTGATTGATTGGTTTAAAGAAAAAGACACACAAATCTTTTGTGATTTCTTACTACGTTGGCCTTATCTTGCACTAGCTAAAAAAGCACGAAAGCAAACCTTGCTCGACTTTTTTAATCAACACAACTCGCGTTACCCACTCGTGAATGAAAAACGGATAAAAGAAATAAAGGACGCTGAAATACTCACTGATGATATGGCTGTGATCACGCCCAATTTATTGCTTATTGAATGCCTTGTTCTTCAACACAAACAGCTAATGCTCGCAATAACACGATTTGATGACGAAATTAAAACACTTTACAGGCAACATGAAGATCGCGTTATTTTTGATAGTTTACCCGGTGCGGGGCCACAATTAGCCCCTCGATTATTAGCGGCAATGGGGTCTAATCGTGACCGTTATTCGTGCGCTGCTGAGATACAAAAATACGCAGGCATTGCCCCTGTTACCGAACGCAGTGGCAAGAAGGAATGGATACATTGGCGATACTCGTGCACTACATTTTTAAGGCAAACATTTGTGGAATGGGCAGGACTCTCTGTGCGTTATTCATTCTGGGCCAAAGCCTATTATCGGCAACAAGAAGCAAAAGGAAAGCCCCATAATACCATCATCAGAGCGCTTGCATTTAAGTGGATACGAATTCTATTTAGGTGCTGGAAAACACACACGCCCTACGATGAATCAACTTACTTAACGGCATTGAAAAGTAAAGGATCACAGCTGTTAAAATTTGCGGTGGGAAGTGAGCTTTAGTGCTTGGTGTCCACCTCAGGGCGTGTTGTTATGTGTGCTTTTAGAACGGTATTTCGTCCCATTCTTTTTGCTTGCTAGGCACACCAACCAGTAATTTACTAACTTTAAACTTAGTAAGCAGAATATTTAACTGTTTTATGAAATCTTGAGAATCTGTTAAAAGCTTATTGTCTGCGACTTGTACTTTTAAGTTTTCTAATATATCTGCTGGAATAAACTCTAGTGAATTAATAATGGCAACCTTATCCAACGCCTCTTCTGGTGAAGTTGCATTTACAATTGAACCAGAAATAGCCAAAAGCATTTTGTTTTTAGTTTTAGGGGCTTTCACTAACGTTTGAAATATTGCTTCTGCAACCTCTCCGATATTTTTGCCGTGGGCTTGAATACCTTGATATTTACCGATGAAACCATATGGATCTAAACCTCTTCGAATAGGAATAATAAGAACATCCCTTCCTACGGCAACCCCTATCTCTTGATCACACCAATTACTCTCTTTAAAGCCCGGCATTAAAATAGCGGCAAGTGCGTCCATCGTTTGAAGACCAGCTTCAATTTCTTGCTGCCACTCTTTAGTTGGTTCAATATCTTCATGAACTACAAAACTTGAAATTGCATATTTTCTTAATGCTGCCTGTAAGTGTGACGTTTGGACTTTAAACGTAGCCAGATGACTTAAGAAAAGTTTGAAATGACCGGTTTTCCAGAAAGTTACTTCCTTTACTGGGACTTGATTTGACGAAGGAGCACCAAGCACACCAAGTTCATTTGCAATTTTGAATAATGTTTCTTCATCGACATTAGCAAGCATGTCCTTAGAATAAGATCGCTTACTATTTTGTGGGTAATCGTCTTGGGTAGGTACACCATGCCCCTTGAAATATGCATCTATATCATTAAACGTCATTCGTCCTTGCAGCTCTAAAGCAATAGAATCAAGGAACTCTAACTTTTCCAATCCATTCATAAGTTAACCTTTAGCTCCTGCACACATAACAATTTTATAGTGCGCTCGTCGCGTACATTTCTGCCAACGTCACGCTAATATATTTATTAATTACTTTTTTAACAAATAACTTAACTCATTGCCAGCTAAAATTTTTTCTTGCTACTAAATATAATAAGAAAGAAGAAAGTGCGCTCAGCGCTCATTTTCTTGAATATGGGAGCAAAACAACTAGACTGTATATTTATACAGCCTTCAATATTGGTGATGATATGAAAATGCGTTCCCCATTTTTAAATTATATCGCTGATTATATGTTGGTACGTCAGTATTCATTACGTACCGTGGACACCTACCTGAGGTGGATTGCATCTTATATTCATTTTCATGATAAGTGCCATGACGCCAGAGGAAGTTAAGCGACTTATGACTCATTAAAATGCGCTATAACTTGGGGGTAATGCAATTATAGTATACACACAAAAGGGGCTAACGTATGTTAACCCCAATTTATGTGTAACCTATTTACAGTGTGTTATTCAGTAACAACAAACCATAAGCTGCGAGTTGCTCGTCATTGAGGTCGTGTTGCCAGCTAGGCGTTAACCCCTGACGTTTTATACCGCTGATGCTTTGTGACTTAGCGGTTAAATTAAGTATAAACATCGATTTACTGCCGTTTAACTCGCGGGTTATTTCAACTAGGCCGTTATCGTATTGATTTAACGCATAACTGCCTTTTATACCCAGCTCTGGGCGCTGTTTTTTCTGCGAAATTAAGTGCTGATATAAACGCCAAAGTGAATCAGAGTCTGCTTGCTGTACTTTAACATTGCGATCTGCAGCATTAATTTGCTCTGCTAAAAACTCAGGCCACCAGCTGGTAAAGTCTTTACCAAATAATTCACTTTGTTCAACCCAGCTCGTTTTAGCTTTGGTAAAACCGGCTTGATTGCTGTTGTCCCATTGCATAGGCGCACGTTTATAAACATCATGGCCTGTGCCCCCTTGTGTTAAGCCAATTTCTTCGCCGTAATAAATATACGGTGTACCAGGGGAGCTAAATAACATCGCAGCGGCAAGTTTTGCTTTATCGTCGTGCTCTGCAAGTTGATAAGCGATACGTTCTTGGTCGTGATTAGTTAAAAACGGCGCAAAAAAATCAAGCGGTGCGGCTGAGTCAATACGTTGCTGTAAATTTTGTTTGAGCACATTGGCATCAACTGCGTTGATTTGTTGGTTAGATTGCATGGTGCCAAATTGCGCTTCGCCACTGGCATCTGGTTTTAACAAACCCAGTATTTTATAGCCCACTTCAAAATCAAAGCCCTGATCAAGCCCCTTCCCTGCACCATAATACTTGGCTGCCACAGGAATATCGGCCCAGGCTTCACCTACTAAATACGCCTCAGGGTTCACACTTTTTACATACTGATTAAAGTGCTGCCAGTAAGCTATGGTTTCGTCTGTGTCGGCCTGTGCATTGCCGCCGCTTTCCATGGCAAAGCGCACAGCGTCTAACCTAAAACCTGCAACGCCTTTATCAAGCCAAAACTTAGCCATTTTTTCCATTTCAGCAATAACATCAGGGTGGCGTAAATTTAAGTCAGGTTGGCTGGCACCAAACGCGCCGTAGTAATATTGCTGGCGTGTTTCATTCCAATGCCATACGGCATCGGGCTTGTCGTTATCACTCCATGCGTGGCCCCAACCGCTACCGGCTTTTGGCATATCGTCGCGCCAAATAAAGTAATCAGCAAAAGGGGCTTGTTGTTTTGCTGAACGCTGAAACCATTCATGGTTACTTGATATATGATTAATAACTAAATCAAGTATGACTTTCATGCCTTTATCATCAGCGGCTTTTATAAAGGCTTCAAACTCTGCCATGCTGCCGTAGTCGTTTTCTACTTGGTAAAATTCAGTAAAATCATAGCCATGATACGACGGTGCTTCAAACATGGGGGTTAACCACAATGCGTTAACGCCGAGCTCTTGCAGATACGGGAGTTTTTGGGTCATACCATTAAAATCGCCATGGCCATCAGCATCGCTGTCGTAAAAACTACGTGGCCAGATTTGATAAAATACCGCATTTTGCCACCAAGGCGTTGCGTGTTGCTCAGTGTTTAATTGCGATATTTCGGTGTTATTAGTGTTGTTATTTAATGATGGTGCGCTTTGGCAGCCTGTTAGCATGAGTGCCAGTGCCAACACGCTTAAGGTAAAGGTTTTCATTACAGCCTCGTTGTTATTGTTATAAACAAAATAGCCGTATTTCACTACGGCTATATTAATTAACCTGAACTTTGGATAATAAATCCATCTCAAGCAGCTATTTTCAGCGCTAACTGCGTTGAATTTACTTGCAATAGGCGAGCTATTGACGCGTAATTTCGCCTTGTTTTCACTAAAAATCTCTGGCTAGAGAAAAATAAGCACAAATATCTTTTTATTCAATACTTTAGTAAATCTCTTAACCAGAGTTCAGGTTAATTAGTTTGCGGTTATTTTAGTGCTTTAGTAACAACTGGGTAATGATCCCATACTTGCTTGTCACTTAATGAGCGAACTAGCTTCACGTATTCAGCATGCGTCCACGCCAGTGGTGTGGCTGAGTTAGTGCCCTCGCCTAACGTGTATCCTGCTTTATTGTTGCCTACGCCATCCCATACTTGTTCTGGTAGCATCATGCCTTCGTTAGCAAATTGCTCTAGACCTTTTACATAGCTATTTTTAATAGCCTGCTGTTTAGTTGCATCTAACGTATTATTGGCATTCGCGGCGGCAATTTCGTAATGACCACGTTCACCAGTAAAAAATGGCCAAACTCGCCCACGTTGCCCTGGGCTGTTTTTTCCGCCTTGCGCATAATTAGAGCCGGTTACTTCATCTTCACCGTATCCGTCGTTACCATAACGGCGGTAGCCTGCAAATGTGCCGCTGCCATCAGTAAACTCAAAGCTGTATTTAACTTGTAGGTTATCGATGAGCGTTTCATCGTCGTACTCAGGTAAGGTTTTAACTATGCTGGGCGCTAGCGCATCACGTACGCCATAGCGAACTAACTCTAAAAAGCCACCATCAAGTATTTGCTTTTTATTAAACCCGTCACGGCCATTATTAGCGTTAATTTTGGTATTTGAGTTGGCGTTTTTATCTTGGCCAATGCGAATAAAATACTCGCCGTCTGAAGCGTTTGATTCTAAATTACCTGCGGTGGTAAACATCATACTTTCTATATCGGCGTTGTAACTTTTTGCTGTCGCAAGGTAGCGTTTAGCATTCACCTCATCTCCTGCCATTTTTGCAATATCAGCAGCGGTAATTAAACCGGCAACAACAGCAGCGGTGGTTGATGGTGAATACCCTGCTTGCTCTTCCCAACGCTCTTGTTGAGTCGCAGGTGGGGTTATTTGCATGTCGTTCCATAGGATTTTAGCGCGCCCACCGCCTACCAAAAAGTCAGCGGCCGGTTTTAACATGCGGGTATACCAATCAGTTAGCTCAGCATCACTTAATACATCAGCCTGATGAAGCTTCCACGCTAGCATAATAGGCATAGCGGTTTGGTCTAGCTGTACGCCTACCCATTCAAGTTCGCCATCTACGTGTGTTTTTTGTAAAAACCACCCTGTGTCGCCGTTGTTGCCCGGGGTTTTGCTGTTTACTTGTACTTTTTCAAGGTATTCAAATGCGGTTTTGGCTGTTGCGGTATCGCCTAGTGCCATAAATGCCATGGCAACTTGATAAAAGTCACGCACCCATACGGCTTTATAACCGGTAGAGCCCGTTTTAGCTGACACTGTTTCGCCCCATGGGTTAGATAAAGACGCAATAAGCGCCCCTGCATGGGTTTTGTCTTCTTGGGCTTTTAACACCATAGCACTGGTATAAAGTAACTTGCCGTTATCAGCGGTTTGCTCGCTCATGCTAGTCAGTGGTGCAAGGCTTTGCAGGTAGTCTTGCCAACCAAGGGCTTCGCCTTTACCGTTGTAATTATCAAGCACAGCTTGGTAACCTTTGGCTAGCGTAGCTTGGCCTTCTTTAAAGCTTGCTTGCTGGTTGTTGCCAAAACTTAGGCTTAAATCGAATTGACTGTTTTTACCAATTTCACCTAGCTCTGCTAATAAACTAACATTCCCCGATTGTTCACCGGTAGTTTTATAAACGCGGGTAAGCTGCTGAGTTGTTTTAAGCTGGCTTAAACCATCACTCACGCCCGTAAAACCGACACTTGTTTGTTTAAATGGCTGTGCACCTTGCAATGACAAGTAATTATCGCCCTGCCACGCTACCAATCCTTGCTCGGTGGTTTTTGCAAAGTCATCTAAGCCGTTGTTGTTTATATACGGGTTAACCGTTACATAAGCTTTTACACCGTCGAGCTGGGTATTAAAAATACTGCGTACAAATAAGCTTTGCCCGTCTGGATCGGTAAATATATGTTTTTCTAGGCTAAAGCGACCTTGTTTGTCTTTGCTTACTACTTTGTATGCTAATGATAACGGGCGGCCTTTATCGTCTTTGTATAAGTAGTCAATAGTAACGTCTAAATCATCAGCTTCGGTGACTGTAAAATCTTTTCCTACTACAACAAATTGCATGTCTTTAATTTGCGCTTGATGAATAAGCCCAAACATGGTTTCGGTGATCATCCCTTTAGCAATCGAAAACCATACTTTTGACACTTTAGCTGTTGGCGCGTCGTCACTGTAATGGCCATTTTGGTATTGCTCAAAAGACGTGCCTATCCCGGTTTTACCTGCGTATGCCCAAAATGGGGCTTCGCCTGGTGCGCCTGGCGCATTCACTGATGTTTGCGCTTCTGTACTGGTTCGCGTATTTTGCACGCCACAACCGACAAGGCCTGCGGCCAATATTGTCGCGGTAATTAGGTTATATTTTTTCATTTTAGACCCTTAAATTAAGACTGTTTAACTCGCAGTACGGCAACCGCTGCAAGTACAAAAGACACAGCACCTAGCATCAATGCGTAAATAGGTTGATTTTGGAAAAAGTGACGAAGTATCAGGCCAAGGACACTGGCGGCTAATAATTGTGGGATCACAATAAAAAAGTTAAATATTCCCATATACACACCCATTTTATGACTCGGTACTGAGGTACTTAACATGGCGTAAGGCAAAGACAAAATAGACGCCCACGCAAAACCAATACCTATCATTGGCCAAATAAGTAAGCTCGGATCTTGTATAAACATAAAGCTCGCCAAACCTAACGCACCTAAAATAAGGTTAAGTGCATGCGCTAGTTTTAAACCAACACGCTTAACGATGATCGGGATACATAAAGCCGCCAATGCAGCAAAACCGTTGTAAGCCGCAAATAATATACCCACCCAGTCTGCACCATTGTTATACGCCGCTGAACTTGTGTCGCTGCTACCATAATGAAAACTGGTTACCGCTGAGGTGGTGTAAATCCACATGGCAAATAATGCAAACCAGCTAAAAAACTGTACCCAAGCAAGTTGTTTCATCGCCTCTGGCATGGTGAATACATCGTTAACGACTTGGTAAAAGCCACCGCTGGTGTGGTTTTTTGCCTGTAGTGCGGCTGCAATAAATTGAATTACGCCAAAACTCACTAAGCCAGCTGCCAATAGGTACAGCTCTTTTTCTAGGTTTAATCCCATAACTAAACCAAGTACGGCAAGCCCTAAAACAGTAAATACACTGCCGCCTTTACTAAAGTTAATTTGTGCAGATACAGCCTGTTCAGCCTCAGTTTGCTCTTGTTGATTAAATGCGGCCAATTCTTCAGGTGAATATTCTTTGGTGGTTATAATTGTCCAGCCCACTGCGACCAGCAATACAACTGCACCAAAGTAAAACGAGTACTTTACTGAATCAGGAATTTGCCCTGCAGCGGCGGTGTTGGCAATATCAAACCAGTTCGTCATCATCCAAGGGAGTGCAGAAGCAACCACGGCGCCTACGCCTATAAAAAAGCTTTGCATTGCATAGCCAGTAGCACGCTGCTTGTTTGGTAGGTTATCGCCTACAAGGGCGCGAAATGGTTCCATAGTGACGTTAATCGATGCATCCATTATCCATAACATGCCCGCTGCAATCCAAAGTGTTGGTGAGTTTGGCATAATAAATAACGATAATGTGGTTAAAATAGCGCCGTATAAAAAAAACGGACGACGGCGGCCTAATTTGCCCCAAGTTTTATCGCTCCAGTAACCAATAATTGGCTGTACAATTAACCCTGTGAGTGGTGCTGCTACCCACAAAATAGGAATGTCATCTACATTAGCCCCAAGGGTTTGAAATATTCGGCTTACATTACCGTTTTGCAGTGCAAAGCCAAATTGAATGCCTAAAAAGCCAAAGCACATGTTCCATATTTGCCAAAAACTTAAATCTGGTTTGTTATTTTTCATTATGAGCTCCAGTGGTTAATACTGCACTGCTAAGCGCATTTAAAGTTAAACTAATATGTGCCTGCTCAGCTGTAATAGTTAGCTCGGCGTTTTGATTCGCCTCTAGCAAATCAAGCAATTGTAATTTTTCGCTGGTATTTTGCGTCAGTGTGTTAAGTGGAATATCAATACTGATCTGACTGACTTGCTCAGCAAAATTACTCACCACCCAAATTTGTTGATTACCGATACTGCGGCTAAACGCAGCAACTTTTTCGCTGCCAGTAACCATCAGTGGTTGCATGTCACCAGCTACAACTGCTGGATGTTTACTCAACGCCATAACGGCTTTGTAATATTCACGTAATTGACCTTGTGCCGGTGTTAATAAAGCACCATCAAACTTGCCGTTGTTCATCCACGCTTGATGCGCTGGCACGCCAATGTAGTCAAAAATACTGGTGCGAGTTGGTTTGCCAAAGCCTGCATCTTCAGAGCCATCTTCACCCACATCTTGAGCAAAATATAATAGTGTTGGCGCACGGCTAATAAGGTTTGATACTACTAATGCGGGTTTGCCCTTTTCACTACTACCTGCAAAGTCAGGGCTGGCGATACGTTGTTCGTCATGGTTTTCTAAAAAGTGCAGCATATGCTGCTCTATGTCAGCCACTTTTTGCTGAGCATTAAAAATAGTGTCTGCCGGTTGCGTGCCTTGCATAACAGCTTTTAAGGTGTCGTAAAAGCCGACTTTATCGTACAAGTAATCCATTTTTCCTTGCTGGATATACGGGCGATATAGTGCAGGATTGTATACTTCGGCTAGTAAAAATGCCTCTGGGTTGTGCATCTTGATTGATGAGTTTAGAAAGCTCCAAAACTCTACTGGTACCATTTCGGCCATATCATAGCGAAAGCCATCTACGCCTTTATCGAGCCAATATAGCGCGATATCACGAAACTTATACCAGCTGTTTGGCAACTCTTTATCCTGCCAAAACTCAAAGTGCGCGCGTAAATCTTTAGTAGCATACTCATCGGGCAGAGTTGGAAAGTCATAACTACCGTCAGGTTTTACGCCATAATTTACTTTAACTGTTTCGTACCAGTCGTTTATATCAGGCTTAGCAGCACGGGCACCATTACCAGTCCATTTTGCAGGCGTTTCAGCAAATAAGTTATCAGCAGTTGGATGGGCATTACCGCCTAGCACTTGGTAGTTTTCAATGGTTGGTACTTGAAATGACTGCCCAGTAACGTAATAAAAGTTATTATCGCGGGCATACTCTACGCTGGTGTCATCTTGCTCACCAAAATCTTTAACTCCAGCGGGTTTAGCGGTTGATTGATAATGACGCGCCACATGATTTGGCACAATATCAATGACCACTTTCATACCGTGTCGATGGGTGCGCTCAATTAATGCAGCAAACTCTTCGAGGCGGCGCTCTGGATTAATGGCTAAATCTGGGTTTACATCGTAATAATCTTTAATTGCATACGGCGAGCCGGCACGGCCTTTCACTACATCCGGGTCATCTTGGCTAATTCCATATTGGCTGTAATCACCGACCAAAGCATGGTGTAACACGCCGGTATACCAAATATGGGTGGTACCAAGTTCTTTAATGCCACTTAAAGCAACATCATTAAAGTCACTAAATGTGCCTACGCCATTTTGCTCTTTGGTTCCCCACGGAATATTGGCTGTTTGCGTATTACCAAATAAGCGCGTGAATACCTGATACACAACCGGCTTTGAATGCTCGTTAACTTGTTCAGCTACCTTTTTGTCAGTACTGGGGGTTTTGGGCTCATCTGAGCAGCTCGACAATAACAAGCTACTAGCTAATACCCATGAGCCATATTTGAATGTACTAATTGTGGTTTTATTTGTTGTCATAATGTTCTTACTTAGATCTGACGTTTTAATGGGTTGTCATTTAAACGTCATTTTTATTATAAATTTAATACTAAAGTGAACTGCCACTGACTGACAGCGGCTGCATACGTATTCACACAGGCTTTATTCAATTATTAATACCGTTGCACTCATAGGCGCTAAGGTCACTGTATCTGTTATATTTATTTGCTGTTCAGTAAAAAGACTCACAGCCTGTTTGTGTTGCCCAATAACCTCTTGCAGATACGCTAATGACCAGTTTTTTGCTGCGGTATTTTTATTTAAAAACACCAACAAAGTTTGCTGCTCACTTATCCGCGCGTAACTGTATATACCTGCTTTAGGACTAAAATGAACCAGTTTACCTTGCGCTATTGCTGGGCTTTGCTTTCTAAAATTAAGTAAGGTGGTGATGGTTTGCTGCATATCACGCTGCTCATCTGATAACCCTTGTCCTGTAAAAGCATTACTTGGCTGACCTTTAAAACCACCGGGGAAATCAATACGGATATCACCGTGATCATTACTGCCCGTATTATCAAGCAATACTTCGGTGCCATAATACATTTGTGCAATACCACGAGTGGTAAGCAACATAGTCATCGCCATTTTCGTTTTCGCTAAATCTTGCTTAAGCTGAGTGTAAACTCGGCTCATATCGTGGTTATCGGCAAACACGAGCAAGTTGTCTGGATTTGGGTATAAAAAGTCATTGGCGATTGATTGATACACTTTTACCCAGCCAGTGTTCCAACTCTCCTCTTCATTAAGTGCTTGAATAAGTGACTCTTGTAATGAAAAATCCATCACGCTTGGTAAGCTTGAGGTATAGCCGTCGTTATTTACCTTTCCTGCTTGCCAATATGAAGCAATCGCAGGATTGGTGGTCCACTCTTCGCCAACAATATTAAAAGCGGGATACTCAGTCATTATGGCTTTATTCCAGTCAGCTAAAAAGGCTTTGTCTGAATATGAATAGGTATCAACGCGAATACCGCTTAAGTCGGCGTATTCAATCCACCAAATAGCATTTTGGATAAGGTAGTTTGCTAATAACGGTTGCCGCTGGTTTAGATCTGGCATTGTGGCTACAAACCAGCCATCGCTGAACTGGCGTTTATCAAACTCACTTGCATGTGGGTCTTGAATTGTTTGGCGAGCATGGCTGGTAGCATGTTTACCGTTTGCAAACTCGCCATTAAAATTGATCCAATCTGATGTGGGTTTATCTGTCATCCATTCATGCTCAGAGCCAAAGTGATTAAGTACTAGGTCCATCACTATACCAATACCGTGTTGTTTCGCTTTGGCTGATAACTCGCGATATAACTCATTTGAGCCCATGCGTGGGTCGATAGTGTAAAAATCGGTAATTGCATAACCGTGATAAGAGTAGCTGGGCATATCATTTTCAAGCGGTGGTGTTAACCAAAGCTGGGTTACGCCCAGTTTTTGCAAATACGGCAGTGCGTTAATTACACCTTGAATGTCGCCACCGTGACGCCCACCTCGCTCAATTGGATTTGCAGCCTCAAGCATTCCTTTTACTGTGTCGTTGCTGCTATCGCCATTAGCAAAGCGATCCGGATTAATTAAGTAAATGGTATCACTGCTATCAAAACCGTTACGTTTACTGCTATTAGCTTTACGTGCATGCAATTGATACTCAAAACGCTCCCCTGATTTGCTGCTAAACACTAAAACACCTGGCTTTGCGATTGGATTTATTTCAATATTTAAAAAAGCGTAATTTGGGTTATCTGTTTTAGTTACACTTTTTAAACTCACCCCTGAGTAAGATGCTAATTGCCATTGTTGCTTAGCAATACCTTGATCATGCAGCATAATTTGCAAGGTATTATTTTGCATACCAACCCACCAGTTTTGTGGCTCAACGCGCATTTTTGCGTGCAGCTGAAAACTCAGCATTACTGTTACTAACAGTAATGCGCTTTTTGATAGTCTCATATTAATATCCTGATTATTTTTGCTGCGGGATGATGGGTGTAAGCGCTCTAAAATGGCTTGCACACTGATGGTTAAAATTATAAAGCTCTTTAATTTGCTGTTGTTGCGTATAACTTGGCTTAGCAACGCTAGGAGGGAAGACGCCATAACCGCTCAATAAGGTATGCCACGACAGACTTGAATAGTAGTTTTCAATCCCTTGATGGGCAATTTCGCCGGTTAAATCATTACGCGATAACCAGCACTGAAAAATATTTTTTAGCGAGGCTGATAGCATTTCATTTTGACCATTTGCTTGCCAATACTCTGTATCTCGACGATTGGATGCGCGATAGTGACATACAATATAATCGCGAATACCTTCTATACGGTTATTAATTTGCGTATTGAACGAATCACGCTTTGCTTCACTCGGTTGGTTATGCTCAAAACATGCGATAAACGATTCGATTGTTTGCTGCACTAAATGTAAAGCAGTTGCTTCAAGAGGTTCGATAAAGCCTTGCGATAAACCTACAGCTAAACAGTTTTTATACCAATGTTGCTTAACTCGTCCTACTTTCATTGTTAGCTTACGTGCAGGTACATCGCAATTGAGTAAGCCGAGTTTGGTTCTAAGTTCTGTTTCTGCTTCATCAGCACTGCAAAAGTCTTGGCTGTAAACATAACCATTGCCAATACGATTGGTAAGCGGAATAGCCCATTGCCATCCATATTTTAATGCGGTTGAAGTAGTTTGTGGGGCTTGTAATTGATTACTCATTGTCGGCAGTACAATAGCACTGTCGTTAAATAGATTTTCTTTAAAACTAAGCCAAGGTACGGCTAATGCTTGCTGAATAAGCAATCCTTTAAAACCACTACAATCGATAAAAAAATCAGCTGCAATACACTGCTGTCCATCACTGTTTTCATCGAGAACAAGCTGCTTGATATTGCCTGCGGAATCAAGCTCAACCTGCGCGATGGTGCTTTTTAGGTGCTTAACGCCTTTGCTTGTTGCTCTATTAGCTAAAAATAGCCCAAGCAGTCCCGAGTCAAAATGATAACCATAACTTTGCTGAAATGGAAAGTCCGCTTGAGTATGTGGCCCACGCTGTTGCTTAGCTAAGTAGGCTGCTAAAAAATAGCTGTCGGGATGTGCATCAATCGCTATACCTTGACGTTTTAACAAACAACTTTTTATAAATTGCTGCTGTGTATGTAAATCCGTCTGCCCATAAAATGAGTGAAAATACTGCTCATGATCTGGATGGGTAGACCAATTTTTAAATTCAATCCCCAGTTTGTAGGTTGCATTGCATTGAGGCATCCACTCACTTTCGCTAATATTTAATGTATCGAAGAATTGTTTTAACTGCGGAGTCGAGCCTTCACCAACACCAATAGGCGCAATTGTTGGTGATTCAATTAAAGTGACATGGGTATTAGTGAGAGAATGATTTAATAAATTAGCAGCCATCCACCCTGCTGTACCACCACCAACAATAATAATATTCATACTAGATCTGGCCTTTTGCTAACTCTGAACAACGACAAAATCGGTGTAAATATTGCTCATGTGTTGGTAAGTGAGTAACGTATTGCTGTTGGATAGTCGCTATATTGGATAAGAACTCATCAAGCTCAGAATCTGAAATTGCACGTGCGAGCGGGTGATAACTTTGTGGTCGGATCCCTTGTCCAATTAAAACTTGTAGCCAAGCAACCTCTGAAAAAAGTTCATCTGCTTGTATTGAAAGCGTGCCTGTTCGTTTAAATAGTGCAATACGTTGCTGTAATGAGTCAGGTAATGTCATAGCGCCACACCGTTGCCAAAATGGAGACTGCTTTTGATTAACAGCGTAATGCAAAATAATAAAATCACGAATTTTTTCAAATTCATTTTTGGCTTGTAAATTATAAGCATGCGCCGATAACTCACAATCAGGGTGCGCCGGAAATAACTTAATAAACCGAGCTATACTGGTTTGTATTAAATGTAAGCTGGTAGATTCCAAAGGTTCTAAAAAGCCACTAGATAAACCAATACTTAAACAGTTTTTAAACCACTGCTGTTCGCGTCTTCCTGGCGTGAACTTAATATGTTTTAGGGCCGTTATGGTCTCAGTTTCTAAACTATTTAATAACTGTTGTTCAGCTTGTTCAGCACTCATAAATTGGCTGCTATATACCAGCCCATTCCCCACTCTATTTTGCAGCGGAATTTGCCATTGCCACCCGGCATCTTTTGCAATCGAACGAGTAAATGGCGGCGTATTTTTCAGCGGTTTAGTTTGCACTGCAATTGCACGATCACAGAAAAGCCAATGCTGATAACTTTGGTATTTAACCCCCAACGCCTGTTCAATCAAGCGTGCATTGGAGCCGCTGCAATCAATAAAAAAATCACCTTTTATGGTTTGTTCATCACTGAGTTCAAGTGTTTTAATCAAGCCATTATCGTCTAATTTTACAGACTCCATCGTACCACTGAGATATTCTACACCTTGCGCAATTGCAAACTCTTGTAATAACTTTGCGTATTTGCCCGCATCAAAGTGATAAGCATAAGTAAGCCCAGCTAAAGGCGTTTTACCAATCTGTGGATTTGGGTGGAATTTATTATGGTTTGCCGCAATGGCATTAACACTGAAGTCCCATAAGGTTTGCGTTGTTTTGCTTTGGTTGCTTTTGAGCCAAAAGTGATGAAATGGGGTGATCCCAAGCCCTCTGCCAATATCACCAAATGCATGCTGGTAACTATCGCCTTGTTGGCCCCAATTTTCAAATTGAATACCAAGTTTATAAGTGCCTTGAGTGCGCTTTAAAAAAACGTGTTCATCAAGCCCCAAGACATTGTTGAAAGTCTGTATCGCAGGGATAGTTGCCTCCCCTACACCAACAGTTGGAATATCGGGTGATTCTATTAAAGTGATTGATAGCTGCTTAGAAAACACTTTTGCTAACATCGCAGCGGTCATCCAACCTGCACTGCCGCCGCCTAAGATAACAATTTTTTCTATCGCTTTCATTTATCACTCCTCACAAGTAAAAAAGGGATCTCTATTGAGATCCCTAGTATCTTGTCTCAATCGCGTTTAATACAACTGAATCATACTGACTTGGGTATATTTAATTAAAATTTATAAGCAAAGCCTAATAAATAATTAGCCCCATAGCTTTGATAATCACGTACCGTTGCTTTATTGCCGTCATGATAAGTTACAAACGGCTCATCAGTTAAGTTTTGTGCTTGTAGCGATACAGTAAGACCTTGTAATGCTTCAATGCTAGACTCAGAGAAATCGTAACCAATTTGGGCATCCCAGATAGTCTCTTCTGCAACAACGACCGTTGTTCTTGCTAATGATAGACCATTTACTTCACCTAAGAAGTCAGAGCGGTAACGCATACTCACACGTGCTTGAAAACCGTAGTTTTCATAATAAAGTGTCCAGTTATAAACTTTATCTGATAGACCTGGAATTTCTTCTTTCTCACCATTGAGGTTATCAAGCGAAGAATCTAAAAAGGTAGCGCTAATAACTGTACCAAAGCCTTCAAGGCTATCGCTGAGTATATTACCTGGTAATGTCGCTGTTAACTCAAGGCCTGATACTTTTGCATCGCCTACGTTATCCCATGCGCTCACTAGACCTTGGTTAGTGATCGGCACTTCACCATTAGGTGTATCAACATCAGCAAAATCACCCACTATTTGCGTGTTGAACTGCCAATCTTCTATGTCTTTATGAAATAAAGCAGCTGCAAAATAACCTTCCGCACTAAAGTAATACTCATACGATAAGTCGATTTGATTAGCAATAACAGGACGCAAACTTGGGTTACCGCCACTTGCACTCCATGGTGAATTCTCTAGATTAGTCGGTGGTGTTGTAACGTTGTTTTTTGCCGCATCAAAGCTGTAGCTGTTACTTGCATTCATACGATCCATACGTGAACGCGACATTGTACGAGCTAAACCAAAGCGTAGCATTTGATCTTCAGTCAACGATAAGTTCAAGTTCAAGCTTGGTAAAAATTCAGTATACTTGTCGCCTGCTCTATTTGATTGTACACGGACAAGCCCTGTATCCGGATCTGAATCAACCGCATAACCGTCAGAGCTTTGATCTGTATTTACAATTTGCAAGCCCACGTTGCCGCGTGCAGGTAAACCAAACAATTCAGTATCTAAATCAGCTTTAACATAGGCAGTTAAAATATCCTCTTGTACAGTCCAAATATTTGCCCAACGGCCTGTATCAGTATCAGCTTGATTAAATGAATCGTACGCGCCGCTGTTGTATAGGGCTAACGAATCATACGCAATCATGTCACCCATACCAATAAAATCAAGTGATACTGAGCCTAAGTAGTATTCATCTGGGATACGCACCATTTCAGGATACTCCTTGAGGCGCAGGTACTCACCAGTATCTTGTTTATCTTTCTCACGGCTGCTGTAGTTAACACCAAATTCAACTTGGCTTATCGGGCTGTTTTCAATGTAAGTTTTTGCACTTAATTTTAATGATGCTAATTCATCTTCAATATGTGGTCTATTTAAAAAGCCATCTTGACCATCGCCACCAACAATACTATTGCCCCAAGTACGTGCTGCACCCAGTTGAAATAAGTCACGATCTGAATAATCAAGAGTAGGGGTAAAAGTTGCTCCAGCCATGCCACTATCAAGGCTGTATTGTAGGTTATCACCAAGGCCTTCATTGTCACCACGTCCTGTCGCTGCATAGCTCTCAAGACCCCAGACATCACGTTCAACCTTTGAATAACTCACATCAGCAGCCACTTGCCAACTGTCATTTATATCGTATTCAACGTTAAAACCAAGCGCGAGTAAATCAGCAGTCCTAAAGTTTACGTCATTACGAACTAAGGTTTTAATATTATTAACTTGGCCTTGAGTAACAACTCCACCATTGGTAGCTAACGTTTCATAATTTGTGTCTGCACGACCCGCATTTAATGGCAGTTCTATGCCTCGTAAAATTTGCTTATCTTCAAAATCAACATACATTGCATCGGCAGTAATATGCAGTTTATCTGATGGCGCAAATTCAAGCACCCCTAAAAAGCTATCTCTTGTTAGCTCTGATGAACGTGCATAAGGCTTAGCGCCAGTCAAACGTAAATCGCCGTCAGCACCACTTGGATCATAACCCCATGCATTCCAGCGTTGTTCTTGATTTGGTGATTCCATGTGGGCATAAGCAAATGCAACACCAATGGTATCATCAGCAAATTGATCTACATAACCAAACGAACCACGATAACCTTTATTATCCATTTCTGGATTAACTGCATCCATTTCGTTTTGTTCAAAACGCACATTTGCAGTAATTGATTGTTCACCGGCTGATAGAGGACGCGTAGAGCGTAAATCAACGGTACCGCCAATCCCTTGAGTCGTTAAAGATGCGTCTGGCGTTTTATATACAACAACTTCGCTGATCACTTCTGACGGGTATAAGTCGTATTCAACACCACGGTTATCACCAATCGATACTTGCTCACGACCATTAAATGTTGTGGTACTAAAGTCTTCGCCCATACCACGAATAGTAATTGAACTTGCACGGCCATCTAATCGTTGCGCTGCAAGACCTGGTAGACGAGCAATTGATTCTGCAATAGATGAATCTGGTAACTTACCAATATCTTCTGCTGAGATTGCCTCTACTACTGAACTGCTGAAACGTTTAGTGTCAATAGCTTGGATTAAACTACGACGAAAACCTTTCACTTCAATGACTTCTAAATCTTCATTCGCAGTTGTTTGTTGCTCAGCTGCAAAACCTGACATGCTTGTTAAGCCTGCGGTTGCAAGTGCAATTGTTAATATACTTGGTTTGAACATAGACATGATGTGTTTCCCGTTACCCAATTTTATATTACTAACTTTTAGCGAGTTGCTTGTGATAGGAGCATAACCCGATGTTAGCTATTTTGTTGTCAGGATGAATATTAACGCCCGTTTTATTTTATTAACAACTTTATGCATACGTATTCAGACTAGTGCAAAACCAATAACTTTAACAAAAAATTCACATAAATAATGGCAACACCTTGTTTTTATAGGTATAAAGATGAGGCAATTGATCATTCTATTTTATAAAAGAAATATGCACTGCTTCGAGCTCCTTTGGTGCGGCAATTTACAGTTTAATACCTTAATTATTAGTGCATTCACACTTTATATTCGAGTCCTGCTCGCTCCTCTTACAAAATGCCAATTGGTAAGACCATTAATTGCACTGCACCATAACGCTACAGAACCCATATAATATGCACCAAGTTGGATTTGCTACTTTGTTAATGATACGAAAACGAGAATTGGTAAACATTAATTTGCCGCTCACATACCTTTATTCGTAGGTTTTTCAGAAGCTGTTTTCCTTATCAAAGCGATCTATTTAGCATGCATACGTATGCATCCTTTTTACAGTATCAAGCCCTTCACGTATGCTTTTTAAAAAATAACGTAGTTCGTTTCAATCGAACTGCTAACAAGATTACGAACACACCATTTCTAAACAGTAATAATTAAATGGGAAGTGTTGTCACGATGGAGAAAAAAATGGCTCAACAGCAGTGGTATAAGGGCGCCGTGATTTATCAGGTTTATCCGCGCAGTTTTCAAGATACCAACGGTGACGGCATTGGTGATTTAAAAGGGATCATCAGCCGGATAGACTATATTAAAAGTCTGGGTGTTGATGCTATTTGGATCTCACCATTTTTTAAATCACCAATGAAAGACTTTGGCTATGATATCAGCGATTATCGTGACGTAGACCCTCTTTTTGGCGATCTTAATGACTTTGACGAGCTCATTGCACAAGCTCATCAACGTGATATTAAAATTATTATTGATCAAGTATTGAGCCACACATCAGACCAACATCAATGGTTTTTAGATAGCCGAGAAGACAAAACTAACGACAGATCTGATTGGTATGTATGGGCTGATGCAAAACCAGATGGCACCCAGCCAAACAACTGGCTTTCAATTTTTGGTGGCCCTGCTTGGCAATGGGAGCCTCGTCGTGGCCAGTATTATTTACACAACTTTTTTACTGAACAACCGGATCTTAATTTTCACAATCCAGATGTACGTCAAGCAGTATTAGATAATGTTGAGTTTTGGCTTAAAAAAGGCGTAGATGGTTTTCGCCTAGATGCAATTAACTTTTGTTATCACGATGCACAGCTACGTGATAACCCAGCCAAACCGCCAGAAAAACGCCAAGGCCGTGGTTTTAGCGAAGATAATCCATATGCATTTCAGTATCATCATTATAATAATACCCAACCTGAAAATATCAGCTTTATGCAAGATATTCGTACCCTGTTAGACAAATACCCTGGTACCGTGTCTTTGGGTGAAATATCATCCGAGGATTCACTTGCTACTATGGCTGAATACACAGCTGGTGGCGATAAATTGCATATGGGTTACAGTTTTGAGCTACTAACCAATGATTATAGCAGTGAGTATATTCGTACAACAGTTAAAACATTGGAAGAACGAATGACAGAAGGCTGGCCATGCTGGGCCTTTAGTAACCATGATGTAGAACGTGTTGCTAGTCGTTGGAGTAACAATGGTGAAGTAAACTCAGAGCAGTGTAAAATGCTTACCGCCCTACTCGCTTCATTGCGCGGTAGTGTATGTATGTACCAAGGTGAAGAGCTAGGTCTTGGCGAAGCAAGTGTGGCGTTTGAAGACTTACAAGACCCATATGGGATAACTTTTTGGCCAAACTTTAAAGGCCGAGATGGCTGTCGTACGCCTATGCCATGGCACAATGATGACGGTGAACAGGCCGGATTTTCTGCAACGAAACCTTGGTTACCTGTTGACGAAAACCACAAACGCCAGACTGTAAGCAAACAAGATAGCGATAGCGATTCGATTCTAAATGCGTTCCGCCATTTTATGACATGGCGTAAGCAACAAGCTATCTTACTCGAAGGCGATATTGAATTTATTAATACCCCTGAGCCATTGTTAGCTTTTTACCGTCGTTTTGCAGGCCAGACTATGTTGTGCGTATTTAACCTAGCTCAAGAGCCTGCAAGCCTCAACATTGAACACACTGATATTGTGCAACATACAGAATTGAATCATCACAATGGCAGCTTAGAGAAACAAACCCTTACCCTACCCGGTTTTGGTTGTTTTTACGCAGCAGTTAGTTAATTTCAAAATCTAATTACAACACTGCATATATAAAATTAAGAAACTAACCATTGTTATAGACTATCATAACTTAGTTCTTAAGGAACGCAGGTCGTGTGATCTACCTATTTTAAACGGCAAATATCATTATTTTTTTCAATGAATTGCCGCTTACAATTTACCGCTAGTTGATCAAGTACACGGTGTATCTTATAATTACACTGTGTTCGCAGTATGCTCAGCCAAACCAGCGATTCTGCAATATGCGGTTTTTTTTAATAAAACCCCTTGAGTTATTCCATGACTCTAGCTCTTTGAAAAATAATCGATTTGTCAACGAGTCGCGTATATATCGAGTAACTCATCAAGGTTAAACTGTATTCTTTTAAATTAGTAACAGGGGAAACGGGGCGCTTTTCATTGGGTAGATAAATAAGCATATACTCGGATCCATTTTTCTTCCAGCGTACTGTTAACTCAAGTGGCTGACTACCCCACTTCTCGGGCAAATTTTTGAGTTTACTATTATTTTCTTTAAGCTCTACACCAGCGTAATAAGCTGATGTGACGGTTGGGTTAATGTTTTTATTCGCTCTGATCAAAAAGTAGCCGCCATCTTGAGATATTTGCTCAAAGTAATCTAAGTCAAAATACCCTGTATCAGCAAGTAATAACGTATTTTCTAGTGTGTGACGACCAGGTAAAAGGCTAGCTCAGTGTCAACATCAGGACGGGTATCTATTTCACAAGGCTGTTAGTTTAATAGGTCGTAGGTAACATGCAACTCAATTTCGGCAGGACTTATAGCAGTAAAGCGACCAGCAAAAACCACAGCTAATTCATCATGTAGAACAAATGATGAGCCATCTTGCAATAACACTCGCTGTATTCCTAGCTGGGTAAAAAAGGTTTTATCCAGCGTGTTACAGTCAATTTAGACATCGCTTAAGTAACGAGTTCACGGACTAGTTCAGTCAAGGCAGGTTTATAATTTATCGTGCAATTAGCCTGCGTTCGCAGGTTCTGATGGATATCTGGCAAGTTAGCGTCTTGCAAGCAAGATAAGCTTTTGAATACAGCTTTGAGCAGATAAACAATCAATCGGCAACGGTGTCGAATTTGAAATCCAGAGGTTTTTGCAAGCTTAATTAGATGCTTTTCTGAGATAAGGGCTTTAAATTGATTTGAAACTTGGCTAATCTGCGGCTGAACTCTGTTTTTGGTCATGTTTTTATTGGCGTAACTATTTGATCATTAACATAGTTCAACTTCAATTTTTCTTAAGATCTAACCTATGAATATGCCTTAAATATAAGGCTAAATTATATTGAACCAACCAGTAATAGAATATCTTGGATACTTTGCGAAAGGTGTTACGTAACTTACTGAATGTGGTAAGTTTACATCAAATAAACTAAGAGTATTATTTTTCGGGAAAAATGTATCAACCATCCCCCCTTCAGCATTAAAAAAGTGTAGTAAACCACCCCAATCAGGATGCCAGTTTGGTGTAAAACCAAACACATAGGCAATAGCTCTACCTTCACTAGGTAGCACATCATTATGCCTTGTTAAAAAATTACCTGATATATAGCGTGTTACTTGTACACTTGCACTAATTACATTTTCATTACCAGTGATCTGTCG
>NZ_JACJEV010000014.1:0-105635 GCF_014164235.1 Pseudoalteromonas sp. SG44-17
TGAGGAAAAATGCAGCTAGGGCGCACCCCAAACGCGATCGAAAAACAGGAGTATTTCAGTATGGGGTAGAGCCAAATTTTTAAGGCTGTACTTAATATTTTTCTTAAGTACCTACCTATGACATTCAAGTAAGTAACAAATGGTTAATTGCCCCTAGATAGAACCCTTCGGGCAGCGCATGTTTGGCATTTATACTGCGTTATTTCCTATTTATGGGGAACAACCACACTACATAGGCTCTGCCTTGCCTGAATATCAAACATACTGCTGCAAAATAAAACACGAAAGGTCAACACGTCCTAATGTTATGGTCATCGCATAGTTTGGTATTTTTGTCTCGCAAAGTACTAAAAACACACCCATTTTAAGCTTTAAAACAAGACATTATAAAATTAACACGCTGTATTACTTTACCTCAGTGTTTGTTGAAAATTCAAATAATCACTTGACTCTGCGACCGCAGGTAGCTTTATTCTCCAATGCTTAGGTTACTTAGCTCAATTTAATTAAAACACTTCTTTAACGAATCTATAGCTTTATATAACTATATAAGGGGATAACTGTTGCTTTAGCATTTATTTTTCGACTTTTTCTTAGCCATACTTATATGACTTTCTTGTTGTAGCAATGTCAAAATCGGTTCATTTATTGCGCTAAAGCAATTAGTAAGTAATTTGATACAATACAAATTATAAGATGGATGCCATTTTATTTTTGTTAGCTAAAACAGCGTTAATGTTAATGGCATTCCAACATGTTTAATTTCGGCTTAAATATAGTTGTTGCTATAAAAAGTACTATTGCGTATGTTAAATAAATGATCTAATTTTGTAAAAATTAACACTGGTAATATAACAATCAGTTTATCACTGCTATTCCATTTTTACAGGAGATTTATCTTGCTTGATATCGTCGCACTTTTTATTAAGACTAATCAATATAAAACATTTCATGAAGCATCTGTGAAGTTAAATATTCCTTTACCAACCTTACAAAGAAGAATAAAAAAATTAGAAGAAGATTTATCTTTAGCATTATTTTATCGTGAAAAAGGCTGTTTGCGATTAACAGAACCAGGAAAGAACTTTTATAGTCAATGCCTTATTCATGTTGAAGGTTTACAAAGCATTCTAAGTAACTTTAAAAGTACTAGTGAACATAAAGTAAGTACAATAAAGCTTGTAGCGCCACAAAATTTTATAAAAAGTGTGTATTTTTCAGGTGTGATAAATCAATTCATTGCATTATATCCAAATATTAAAATTCATATGATGCTATCTGACGAACGTTTGGACTTAAAAAAAACTGAATTTGACCTCGCAATCAGAATAGGACAGTTAGAAAGTTCGCAAAATATAGGTAAAGTAATCAATCAAATGAGTTTTGTTTTAGCCTGCTCTGCAAGTTTAATCGAAAATTATGGCGGCCCTACTAACCTAAACGATTTAGCTAAATTACCCCACATATCCTGCTCACCTTTCGAAAACTGGTCTTTTAGATCGAATAATAACGAAAAGATTATTTTTAAACCTCAACCCAACTTTATCTCTAACGACATAGAAATGTGTGCCTTAGCAGCTATTGAAGGAAGAGGTGTTTATTATGGCCCTAAATATTGTTTGTTACCTCATATTAAAGACAGTAGCTTAGTTGAGGTATTAGCACACTTAAAGCCAATAAAACGCGATATTAACTTAATTTGGCCTGATAAATTAATCCCAAAAAGCACACGTTATTTAATTGATTTCTTAGAGCACTCACTGAACGGATTAAAGATATAACACTATTATTTTTTGTTATTTGAACGCTAAAAAATTAATTTATGGCTGCTAAAGCAACTAATATTTTTGAAAAATCAACTTTCATTTATGCCCCTATTAATAAGTTTGTAGATATTTAAAATCAAAATTGGTCCAACGCTATATACGTTTAAATTAATAAATGGACCTTGACTATATCTAACTTTTAAAGGACATAACTATATGAAAAAAACATTACCACTCTTACTATTTGGGTTAAGCAGTGCTGCAAGTGCCAACACCACAGTAATTTACCCAGACCAACTAGAATATGAAAATTTAGGGATGGGTGTTTGCTCCACAAACAATCGCTTAATAACTCACTCTGAAGCACAGATTTACAGAAGCGACATTGTTAATAAAATGGGCAAATGGCAAATAACAGGATTGGCTGATGGTTGGGTAATTATGGGCTCTGGATATGCAGGGGAGATAAAACGAGGTTCTGCCTCTAATTCGTGGTGTTACCCTAAAAATCCAGTCAATGAAATTCCATCACTAAGCGCCCTTAAAATTGCACCTGGTAGCCAAAGCCAAATAGAATGGGATTTAGTTAACCAAAAAGAATCGTTTATTAAACCTCTTTCATACCTTGCACATTATATGGGCTTTGCATGGGTAGGCGGTAATCGATCTAATTACGTTGGTGAAGATATGGAGGTAACTAAATCAGGTTCAGGCTGGACAATTCAAGGTTACAACGGCGGGAGTTGTTCTGGATATCGGTGCGGCGAAAAAACGGCAATCACTGTATCTAACTTCGAATATGTCATGGATACCGAATCATATAGAATAACTGGCGACATTGTATCGGCTGATAAAGAGCTTGTTAAAACGCTCACAGTACCTGCTATTAACGACACCTCCGTAGATCAAATGTCAGTAGTTACCATAGAATATGATGCATCAACTAATTGGTCAAAAACAAATGACTATAGTATTTCTGAATCGGTTACCTTAGCAAACACATGGAAGTCTCCTTCTGTTACAGGAGGTTCAGACACCTCGCTTTCGGTCACTATTTCTGCAGGTCAAGCATGGGGAACAAGTAATGGCGGCTCAGAAAGCCAGCGTGTTGCTGTTCAAGCTAGAACAAATATTCCTGCCAATACTAGCGTAAACGCTAAAGTTGATTTATTTAAATCCTCGATATCTTACCCTTATGAGTTTGATGCTGATATTACCTACAACGTATCAATAAATGGCTTTATGCGCTGGGGCGGCAATGCTTTGTTAAGTCACCCTGAAAACAGACCGACCGAAAATGCAAATTTTGTTATTGGCCGCTGGGCTGGACAAGAAAAAAGCATCCCTTACCAATGGGAGCATAGATACATACCAGGTGAAAATAAAAAATGGGATTGGCCATGGATGATAGAACAAACCAGCTTATCAACAATGCAATATCATTTAAGTCATATTTTGAGGCCTAAAAAAACCACGTTAACGGGTCACTTTTATGCACAAAGCCAATTTGCTGGTAATGTATATTTTGGCGATGAAACTCCGCTGCCAAGTAACCTACGCGTTAAGCCCAGTACTTCTCATGTAGATTACTCCAGTGCTGACAAGCTCAAACAAGAACTAGAAGACGCTGGTTTTAAAAATGTCGTTGTTAACATTGAAATGATTGATTTATAAATAAACTAAAATGCTGGGCTCTTAGTAAAGTAAGATCCCAGCTATGTATTACTTAATTCAAAAAGTAAACCAAGCCCTAAGCACTGAGCATTTAAGTGATAGTAAGAGGTTAATACCTAGTCAAACCAGGCATTTTTTTGTTCTCGTCATGAAAAGTGAATCACCATAAAATCATACAATAACAGTGGGTTGGGTTTACAAAAACATTTATTATTGTCTTATTATTTTTAGCGACTAAAAATAATTCCCCCTCTTTAAACCTTTTTAGTCGCTCTATGCGACTAAACTTAAAACAGCAAAAAAATGAAAGGGAATAATAATGATTAACGCATTCACACGAGTGACTCTGATTGGCGCTGCACTGCTATCAGCTCAAGCTTTGGCTTGGAATAACGAGATGACGCTACAAGACACAAAAAAGCTTACCCTTGATGCTCAATCACTATCAGCATTAAATGTTGAAGCCGGTTCGGGTTTTTTACATATCGTAGGCAGTAATACCGACACTGTGACGGTAAAGGCTGAAATTTATCAATATGAAGCGCATGACAACTACTGCCTTACTTTAGATAATAGTGGCAACACAGCAAAATTAACTGCGAATAATTGTGATAACCACAGTGAAGATCATACGCGCATAGATCTAACGGTGTCGCTACCAGCAACATTCTTACTTGATATTACCGATGGATCAGGCGAGATCTCGATTGAAAATGCAGCTACTACTAGCATTCATGATGGTTCTGGCGCAATTATAATCAATAATATTTCGGGTCAATTAACCATTGAAGATGGCTCAGGCGCAATCACTGCGAGCAATATTACTGACAGTGTAAACATCCATGACGGCTCTGGCAGTATTGAACTGGCAAACACTCAAGGTGATGTAATCATTCATGATGGGTCGGGTAATATCGATGTGCAAAACATTGTCGGCAAAGTAACAGTAACCGATGGATCTGGTGGTATTTATGTTAACAAAGCAGGCGATTTTACTTTACTTGCTGATGGTTCAGGTAGCGTTACAATAAAAAATGTGCCTATTCAAAATCTATAAGTGGCTGCGTTTGCTTAAAGAAATACTTAGTTTTGGGGCAAAAAAATTTAAAAAATTGCGCTAAAACGTTTGATATAAGTCATGCAATAATTTTATTTTCACGTCTTTAATGGCATTTTTTCAAGCCCTTAGGTATCCTTTAAGCAACTACGAAGGATTAGCTATCATAAAAGGATAGTCCACTATGAAAAAGTATTTATCGGTATTATTAACAGGCCTTATTTTATCGGGTTGTAGCAGCTTAACAACAGAGCAAAAAGCAAGTATTGATAACCTCACGCCTTGTGAAAAAATCAATGGTTTATTAGCCGCCTACGACTCACGTTTTGAAGTGTTAAAGCGCACCCGCGTGAATACAAAGTACGCAGAAACTTGGACAGCTAAATACAATCTCGTTGGTGAAGCATGCCAAATCAGTGCTTTGGATGCCGATACAGTGACTTATCGTTGCCAAGATAATTACCAAGAACAAACGCAAGCGGTGGCCATTCATCAAAAGGCTGTTGATTTCACCCGAGCTTGTTTAGCGCAAAATAACTGGCACGAACAACAAAAAGAATCTGCTGATTCATTACGCACTACCTTTGTACTTGATGAAAAAAACCCAGCTATTTCAATTCATACCGGAAAAACATTATCTCGCTCGACGCCTTGGTCTACCTCATTTGAAGTAGGTAAATCGGTAGCAAATAAATAGCATTAAAACCATAAAACAGGTCAGCAAATGTTGGCCTGCTTGGCTAAGGATTTATGAATTCAACACCCCAAAAAAGTTCATCGCTATTAAAAACCGACTGCATTGGGAAATGCCACCGCCTCAAAGGCTATTGCAGCGGCTGCGGCCGAACTAGCGACGAAATATTTGATTGGATCATTTTATCAGACCAAGAGAAACAAGCTATTTTAGATACTCCTAGAGAGGATGCTAATACCCCATAGCTTATTAAGGTGCATTGCGTTGCGACGGGTCGCGTTTAAAGTCTTTAATTAATTGCTTAGGGTCAACCTGCTCGCGTTGCTTACTTGCTGCCTCAGCCCACCACAGTAACTGATTAAACGACCGCAAAAAATATTCGCGCCATGATGCTTGCTCTGCCTCATTGTTTGTTTCACCACTTTCAATAAATACATCCTGTGCTTTTGGCACATGGATCATAGCCGACACCGGCAAACACCCAAGTTCACTTAAAAAACTGCGCATCCCAACAGCGGCACGAACGCCACCCCACTGCCCCGCAGAATACGTAACAATAACGCTGGGTTTGTAAGCAAATAAAGAGCTACCAAAATGGTTTAATAGATTAGCCAATGCTGGACTCATTGAATGATTGTACTCAGGGCTGACCATAATAAAACCATCACAGGCTTTAATTTTTTCCGCTAGGTCATCGAGTTTTTTAGGCACCTCGGCTTGTGAATAAGCAAAGTGCGGTTTGAATATAGGGTCCAGCTCATAGTCTAGCGGATCTATCAGTTCAATATCGTGATCATTGTACTGCTCAAGCAAACAGCGTTGGCATGCCTTGGCAACTCTTTCACCGAGACGTGCCGGCTTAGGTGGCGAACTTTTTCGAACTGAACCTAAAAAAATTAATAGTTTCATGTACTGGCACTCCATTTTATTTAAATCAATATACGAATATAAACGTAAATTTGTGCGGTAGGTCATAAATAAAACCTACCTTACAAGCAAAACATAAAATGCATGTTTAAACATTAATGTGGATCACGCTTTACCCCTGTAGCTAACATTACTAAGCTTTATCGAGCGCTTGGCTTACATCAGCAATGATATCGTCGATGTTTTCAATACCCACCGATAAACGAATTAAATCGCGGCTAACCCCTGCGTTCGCCAATTCTTCATCATTTAATTGTCGATGCGTGGTTGATGCTGGGTGGCAAGCCAGCGATTTGGCATCGCCTATATTTACTAAACGTAAAATCATATTCAGTGCATCAATAAAGCGAGTGCCAGCTTCAAGGCCACCCGCTATCCCAAAGCTTAAAATACCAGACGCTTTGCCACTAGTGGTTGTTTTACTCATTGCGTTATAGGGACTTGACGCTAACCCCGCGTAATTAACCCAAAGCACCTTAGGGTGATTCTCTAGGTATTCAGCAAGCTGTTGCGCGTTTTCACAGTGGCGCTGCATTCTTAGCCCTAAAGTTTCAAGACCAATTAAAATGTCAGAGGCGTTTTTAGGCGCAAGTGCCGCACCGGTATTTCTAAGTGGAACAACACGGCAGCGACCAATAAACGCCGCTTCAGCAAAAGCATCGGTATAAACCACATTATGATACGACGGATCAGGCTCATTCATCATCGCAAAACGAGTGGCATTGGCTTTCCAGTCAAACTTACCCGAATCAACAATTATGCCGCCAATCGCCGTACCATGACCGTTAATATATTTAGTAAGCGAATGCACCACAATATCGGCACCCAACTCAAATGGCCGGCATAAATAGGGCGTTGCCACTGTGTTATCTACAATCAGCGGCACGCCTTTGCTATGGGCTATTTTAGCTAATCGAGCGATATCAACAATATTCCCTGCAGGGTTGCCAATCGACTCACAAAAAACCGCGCGGGTATTCTCATCAATCGCGTTTTCAAAACCGGCAAAGTCATCCGCTTTAATCATCCGCGCTTCAATACCTTGGCGAGGTAGACTATGGGCAAATAAGTTATAAGTACCACCATACACTTGGCTGGTACTGACAATATTAGTGCCCACTTCACACAAACATTGAATTGCGTAAGTGATGGCCGCCATACCAGAGGCCACAGCAAGCGCACCAATGCCCCCTTCCATGGCCGCAATACGCTGTTCAAGCACCGCATTGGTCGGATTCATAATGCGGGTATAAATATTCCCAGGTACTTTTAAATCGAATAAATCAGCACCATGTTGAGTACTATCAAACGTATACGATGAGGTATTATAAATCGGCACCGCCGCCGATTTAGTTGTAGGTTCAGATTCATAACCGTGATGCAGCGCTAAAGACTCAAGTTTCATAATTATTTCCTTCAATAGGGTTACCCTTAAGCTAGCATTTATCGCTCACAAAGTGCACATGAAATATATTAAAGGATGTTGAAGTAATTAGATTTAAGTTAAATTCTGCTAAGAGCGAATTATGTTAGTTCGTTCCATCTTAAACGAACACCTGTTTTTCTTAAGAAAGTGGACATAGCTGTTTATTATGGTTTAGGCTGTGAAGCGTGCGTAGACTGATTGAACGTATCTTAACTCCAGAGCGTCCTCTGGACTCATTAACTATAAAAAATAAAAAGAACAATAATCTGTTGTATTTTTCACTTATCATTACAGCCAACTATAATTATCTTCTCGTAGTTTGTAGCTATTTGAAAAAATATTGATTCTCGTCAAACGGTACTATAAGGAAATAGCCACTCAATACTCTCTATTTAAAACTTCTGTTTTTACAAAAAATGGACTATAGCTATTGTTATATATAGGAAAAGAAAAAACACAATTAACAGTGAGTTCTTATGAGTAATCCCACAAACGATCTCGAAGCGGAGATTGACCAGCTTAAAGTTCAGCTTGCAAACGCTAGAGCTGAAAATATAAAGTATAAGAAGTTGTTTGAAGTATCTGGGGACGCACTATCAATAATCGACCTGAAATCTGGTAAATTCACAGAATGTAACCAAGCTGCAATCAATATGCACGGCGTGGAAAGTAAAGACAACTTTATTAATTTAAAGCCTTCTGATATCTCACCTGAGTATCAACCATGTGGCAGACGTTCAGAGGAAATAGCCGCAGAACACATTGAAAATACTCTGACTAAAGGGCCACAGCTGTTTCAGTGGGTTCACTCTCGATTAGACGGCTCATCTTTTCCATGCCTTGTATCTCTGACTGTATTAAATGTGGATGGTGATGCTTTTATTTTAGCCATAGGTAGAGATATTAGTGAATTAGTTGAGACGCAAAACAAATTGCATAGTGCTTCAACAGACATAGAACGAATTAGCTACGCTTTCAATGAGGAAAAAGAAAAATTTGAACAGTTTTTTAGCTTAGCGCCGGTAGGCATTGCAATTAATAGGTTAGATAATGGTTTATTTGAGTATGTTAACAAGGAACTGAGTCGTTTTAGTGGTTATGACAAAGACGAACTAAATCAAATGGACTATTGGAAGTTGACACCAAAAAAGTACGAAGAACAAGAAAAAGAACAACTAAAATCCCTCTCAGAAACAGGCCGTTACGGACCTTACTATAAAGAATATATTCATAAAAAGGGTTATGAATACCCCGTACAATTGTCGGGCGTTATAATTAAGAGTGCAAATGGCGATGAGCTGATTTGCTCTGTCATCCAAGATACTTCCCATCAGAAACAGATAGAAACCGAATTACAAATAGCAAAAAACCAAGCTGAAACCAGTTCTCTGAGAATGAAATTGGCAAATGAATCAGCTCAAATTGGTGTGTGGGAGTGGGATGTCATTTCGGGAGAATTAATCTGGGATGAATGGATGTACAAGCTGTATGGCATTACAGAGAATTGTTTTTCTGGTGCTTATGAAGCTTGGACTCATAGTCTTCACCCTGATGATATGGAAGAGTCTAACAAACAATTAGAGGATGCCGTATCAGGTTTAGGTGCTTTTAATCCAGAGTTTAGAGTAGTACATCCAAACGGGCAGGTAAGAACAATCAAAGCTAGCGCAGAAGTTATTAGAGATAATGATGGCAACGCTCTAAAAGTCATCGGTGTAAATTACGACATTACAGATAAAATAAATGCGATAAATGAGCTAGAAGTAGCTAAGCAAAAAGCTGAGCAGGCAACCCAAACGAAAAGTGAATTTTTGTCAAATATGAGCCATGAGATACGTACGCCCATGAATGCAATTTTAGGTGGACTGCAGATGGTCAATACTGAGTATCTCGATGCCAAGTCCAAAGTAATGCTTAAAAATGCAGTATCGTCTTCTAAATCGCTGTTAACCATTATCAACGATATTTTGGATTACTCAAAGATAGAGAGCAATAAACTAAGCCTAGAGCAAGAGCCTTTCTCGATTAGCGATATAATTAAATCTGTGAAATTTGAAGTGGACAGCATAGTCAGTAATAAGGGTATTAAACTTGTCAGTAATATTGATGAAAATTTTAATGATCACTGGTTAGGAGACATTGTCCGTGTTAAGCAAATATTACTCAATCTTGTGTCGAATGCTGTTAAGTTTACTGAAAAGGGTAGCGTAAACATTCACTTGAGCGAAACTCTTTACCAAGAAAAGCAGGCTATTAGTCTTGAAGTGGCTGATACAGGAGTTGGAATGAGTGAGGAAGCTCAAGCTCGTATATTTGATCGTTTTTCACAGGCAGACAACTCAACAACACGTAAATTTGGTGGAACTGGGCTGGGTATGTCGATTACCCTCAGTCTTATTCTTATGATGAGAGGCACTATCGATGTAAAAAGCAATGTGGGTAGAGGCACCACTATAAGAGTCATATTACCATTAACTATAACCAATAAGAGTGTCAGCTCTTTCGTACAAAAATCTATGACTCCGCCGCCGTTGAGGGGAAAGAAAATACTAATTGCTGAGGATAACGAAATCAATCAAATTGTCATTCAGTCAATGCTCGAAGGCACTAATGCATCATTAACTATTGTAGATAACGGTAAACAGGCAGTAGAAGCAGCTAAAGAAAAGGACTTTGATTTGATACTTATGGATATACAAATGCCTGAAATGGATGGTGTTGAAGCAATGAAAAATATCATTAATTTCAATAAGCATATACCGATAATTGCACTAACCGCAAATGTAATGATTGATGACGTTGCTGATTATTTAAGCCAAGGATTTGATGCACATATAGCAAAACCAATTGATATTGCTACCCTATACGGTGTTCTGAGCTCATTTATAAAGTAAGTACTTGCTTTGTTTGTGCTTTATTGCCAGTTCGGCTTCGGCAAATCAACTTCCGCTCATAGCAAAAAGTAGACATAAGTCATTACAAATTATACTTATTAAAAAAGGCGCTTACCGTTATGGTAAGCGCCCTACTATTTTACTCATTACTTATTTTACGATTTTCATTTCGTCTAATAGGTTTTGTGCGTTATCTACTTTATCCATCACCCACAGCATGTAACGTGAATCAACGTGGATTGAACGATTAAGTGCTGGGTTATAATCCCAATCGCCAATAATACTTTCGTACACACCATCAAACAGTAAGCCTACCAGTTCGGCTTTACCGTTAAGTGTTGGTGAACCTGAGTTACCTCCAGTCGTGTCTACGTTTGATAAAAAGTTAACTGGTACGGTATTCATGCCACCGGTGTAATCACCAAATATTTTAGCCTTGATTTGCTGTTGCAGTTTTTCAGGCGCGTTAAATGGATCAACATCGGTGTTTTTTGCAAGTAGCCCTTCAAGTGATGTAAACGGTGTTGCTATCAAACCGTCTTGCGGTGAATAGCCTCCAACAGTGCCATACGTTACACGTAATGTGCTATTCGCATCTGCATACACAGGTTTATTTTGTGCTTCATTAAACGCTATGATGGCACTCATTAACTGTGGACGCGCCGCTTGTAGTTTACCGGCAAGTGCTTTGTCTTTGTCTTCTTCAGCTTTCATTACGGCAAAGATGGCCTTCGCGTATTGCATAAATGCATCTTGGCTTTGTTCAAGTTCAGCAAATGATTGCGTAGATAACGCGATACGAACGTCTTCATTATCTAGCGTTGAATTAGCATACATTTTTGCTAATAGTGCACTGTGCTTGGCTTTATCAAAGCCATTTTCTAATTCAAAAACTTTATCTACTTCTGCAAAACGCTCTTCTTTAGGTAACGCGGCATACAGCTCTAAAAAATGTAATAAAATGGCTTTATCAACGTTTGCATCAAAACGGCGACTCATGCGCTTTAAACCGGCTTCAAAGCGTGGTAAATCGCGTTCTTGATAGCCAGATTCACGTTCGCTATCAGGTTTTTGTTGCTCATAAGCTAGGCGATATAAGCTACGTGCGGTACTGATCATTTGTGAGCGGTGCACATAGCCAAGCATACGATCACGCTCATTGTGCTGTTGCGATTGAGCCACTAACGCCGACAATTCATTTAACACTTTACCGTATTGTTTTTTACGCTTACGGTCACTGTTTATCCACGCGGTTAGATCTTGTTCAAATTGCTTTTTACGTTCATACATCGTGCCTTTATTAAAGCTTTCGATCATTGAACCGTAGTTTTTAATATAGTTGTTGTAGCCCGCTATAGTACTTTCGTAGGCGATGCGCGCTTTGCTGCCATCTTCTGAATTTTCTTCAATCAAAGCGACATATTTTGAATTATGCTCGCGTGATTTTGGATAGCTGGTATTAAATACATAATCAACTTCAGCAGCAATGCGGTAACGGTTAGTGCGCCCAGGATAGCCTGCTACCATAACAAAGTCGCCATCTTGGACCCCTTTGGCGCTGACACTTAGATATGAATCAGGCACATAAGGTACATTGTCTTCGCTAAATTCAGCCGGTTTGCCGTCTTTACCTACATATGCACGATAAAATGAAAAGTCGCCGGTATGGCGCGGCCACATCCAGTTATCGATATCGCCACCATACTTACCTACGCCCATAGCAGGCGCATATGCTAAGCGTACATCTTTAATTTCTAGTGATTTGATCAAATAAAACTCTAAACCACCGTGGAATGAATACACATTACAGCGATAATTGTCGTCAGCTTCACATGCTGACACTAACGCTTTTTCATTTTTTTCTAGCGCGTCGTAGCGCGCTTTTGCGCTGAGTTTTTCAGTGCCTTTTATTACTTTTTTGGTCACATCGGTAACTGTTTCAGTTACATACACTCTAGAGCCGGGTGCCGCTGGTAAGTCTTCAGCCGGTGTTGTTGCTAAAAAACCGTTTTCTAAAATATTGTTCTCTGGTGTTGAGTTATATTGAATCGAACCATAAGCACAGTGATGATTGGTAACCACCAGCCCTTTTGGCGATACGAAGGATGCGGTACAGCCACCAAGGCTTATCACAGCATTCATTGGGAACTCGGTTAATTTAGAAATCGATTTTGCGTCAATTTCTAGTCCTTTGGCTTTTAGAATTGATTCTAGATCAGGAAGTTGGTGTGGTTGCCACATGCCTTCATCAGCAAATGTTGTGCCCGATACTACAATAGCAAGTGATGCTATGAGTGGTTTTAAACGCATTTTTTTATCCTTTTTATTGTTTCTATAACAGGTTACGCGTGCAGCCTTAGCAAGGTCAATATTTCTGCGACAAAATAGCTGCACTATTGTGTAACAAAATACTGAAAACAAATACTTCTTCGAGCTCTATTGGCAATAAAAACAACACAACGATGCAATCATTTGGTCATTTTCAATAGCTAGGATTTAAATATTATTAATAATGCACGGCCTAATTATGACTGCTATTTTTTTGATCAACCTCGCTCGTTCAACGGAGCGATTAGCAAACAGCCAGCGACAATTAGCTGCACATGGGCTAAGTTTTGAGCGTATAGATGCAATTGATGGCGCCATGCTTTCACAAGCGCAAAAAGAAATTAATTACAGTCCTAGCCTCAACAAACAAAAATACCATTACCCGCTCAGTGCTGGGCAGATTGGCTGTTACTTGAGCCATCGCAAAGCATGGCAAACCATTGTCGATAGAAAACTTGATTACGCAATTGTGCTCGAAGATGACTTTATCTTAGATACGAGTATTAATAGTGCAATTAAAAATATTGAACAATTACCGCTCACTTGGCAACTGATAAAACTCTCAGCTTATCAAAACCGTACTCGCAAAATCGCCTATCAAGTGCCGTTGCAGTTTGAGCAAAAATTAGTGATCCATAAAAAGTTGATGACAGGATGTTGTGCTTCTGCAATCAGTTATCAAGGTGCGAAACAATTATTAGCAGCTACTAAGACATTTGCCCGCCCTATTGATTGTGACCTACAACATATATGGGAAACTCAAGTAACAGGCTATTCATTACTGCCGTATCCAGTCTCTCAAGATTGTGAGCAAGTAAGTGATATAAAGTCGCGTAGCAATGCCCGCGTAAAAAAATCGTTTTTAGCCCGTAAAGGTCAGCAACTCAGTAGCGCGGTAAATAATCACTTTGCAACGGCGGCATTTATCAAAAAGACTAAGCGTGCTTTACCCACTACTCCTAAATGCAAAAAAGGAGCCGCAGCTCCTTTTTACTCATAACCTAGAATCATTAAATAGTATTTATTTTTTAGCGAGGTTTGGGTGTTCTACACCCATCCATGCTTTAAATAATGCCATTTGCTGTGCAGTTGCCTGTTTGTCAGCAACCAGCTTTTTATCTTTATCAAAGCTTTGTGCTAGCGTTATCGTGGTGCTTTGCAGTGCATCACGGCGGATAAAATCAATGGTTACTTTATCCCCTGCTTTAAATGTTTCTAAGCTTGATTTTAAATCTTTACCAACATGCTTTTTGTTAATTGCCACAATTTTGTCATCGCTGGTCAAACCCGCTTGCCATGCAGCGCCATCGCGACGCACATGAGTTAAAGTTAATAACTCACCAGTATTTTTTGCCATCGCATCAACACTGGCAACGGCTTTTGCATCTTTTGGACGCTCTAACATTAAGCCTACTTTTTTAAACAGTGCGTCAAAATCAATATCTGCTGGTGCATCAACATTATTTGCCCACCACTGGCTGTAATCGCGGCCCGTTAACTGTTTTAAAATAGTTTTCACGTCTTTAACAGTGAAGCCATGCGGCATTTTATATTGATTGTAAAGTGCACGATGAACATCACGGTAGCTTTGCTTACCTTGGCTGTTCTCAAGTAAATCAATATCAAGAGCCATCGAAATCAATGAGCCTTCGGAGTAAATATTAGTACTGTAGTTACGTGCATGGTCACCACCTTGATTTATCCATTTATCAAAACTGGTTTCGCTGGCACTTTGTACTTCGCGCCCTGGCGATAATAAATGACGGTTGACGGTTTTCGTTAACACGTTTAAAAATTCATCAGTCGTGGCAATCCCTGACCGCACCATTAAATGATCTTCAAAATAACTGGTTGAGCCTTCAGCTATCCATAATAGTTTATCGTAATTAATATGCGTGTAATCGTAAGGAACTAAACCTTCAGGTCTATATGCTTTTACATTCCAAGTATGGATAAATTCATGTGCCGCGGTGCTAATAAAAGCAAGGTAATCTTCACGTGAACCAAAACGATCTCGCGGACGTTGGATAATCGTTGAGTTTAAATGCTCGGTGGCGCCACCTGCTCCTGAGGTTGCATGTACCATAAATACATAACGTTGATACGGGTAAGCATCCCAAATAATATTACCAGTAGCGACTAATTTTTTCAGATCGATAAGCATTTGCTCAACATCATAGTTGCCCTCTCCCCAAATCACTAATTCATAATCGCGGCCATCAACTGCAAAGGTGTGGTGTTGATTAATACCCGTTTCGATCGGCGAATCAACTAATACATCGTAATCTGCGGCTTTAAAACTATGCTTTGAGCCCGCACTATCCATACCTGATATTGAGCGCCATGCTTTCGGCACATCTAGCTTGACCGTTACTGGCTCTTGGCGAAATGATTCACTAAACATAAAAAAGCCTGATGCATCTATAAATGCGTGACTATCATCGATATGACGTGCGCGTTTACCTAACTCATTGGCATACACTTGATAATCAATTTTAACTTCCGTTGGTTTATCTAAATGTACTCGCCATGTACTAGCATCAATTTTTTCCCATCTTAATGCTTTGCCATTCTCACCTGTTGCTTCGAAAAAACGCACACCGTTTGCAAGGTTCAAAATTTCGTAACGGCCTGTTCGCCAAGCTGGCAACTTTACATCTAAATGTGCTTGTGCCGTTTGTGGAAATTCTACGCTAACGTTGCCTAAATGATGTTCAGGTTGAGTAACAGCGAGCGAATAATTAACATCGGCCCATGCCGAGTGAGATAATGCGGCTAATACCGATAATGCTAAAAACTTTTTCATTGCGGCTCTTAATTCATATATCAACTAATTTTATTGTGCCTGAGCGTAACAATGATGATAGAAAATGTGAATTAAAAGCGATAAATACACGTGCAGATAGGTTCAATGAATAAAAATCATCAACAAATGCTAAGTTTTTGACTTACTGACTACATTTGTGCGATTTTTGTTGTAAACTTACAGCAATGAAAGATTTAATCAATGGCGGTAACTATTAGTGTCACAACAGCTCGAAGTTTTAAACAAAAAACTTAAACAAGCCATTGATACTCGCATGGTCGTTGAACATGCACGTAAGCATCAGGTAGACACATTGACACACTTTGCAGCTAAGTTATCGTTAAGCTGTAAAGGGATGGATATTGAACTTGATAATCGCTTAGCTAAGTTTCGTAGTGCACTGGCTAAAGGGGTGGATTTTGAGTTATTCGCGCCACTCATAGACGAGATTCTCACACTACTAAAAAACCAAGAAGCACAACAGGCTACACATCAGCGTGAACTTCATAACAGTGTGCTCGATGCTGGCAAGTTACTACAAAAAACCAAAGGGTTACCGGATGATGCACGCCGAACGTTGCGTCATTTACTAGACCATGAACTGAATAATGTGCAATCGACACGGGATTTTATTCCGCTACTTAATCGTTTAGTGACTATTTATCATCAAGCATTACAAGTAAAACTAACTGTTGCAGATGGTCAACAAAGTGCTGTACAACCCAGTTTAGCAAAAGAGTTATTAAATTTAGCTAATGATCTAGTGTTTGAAGATGAATCCGCAGATCAAGTAAAAACTATCAAAAATAATATCTCTGAAACAGATTCAGTTGATGATTTATTGACCTCAGCAATCGATATTATTCGCATCATTGCCAGTAATATCAGTAAAGAGCGACAATCAGCACAAAGTTTTTTAGTGTCATTGAACCAAACGCTCGAAGAATTACATCACTCGATTGTCTCTACAAGTAAACATTCAGAAGCAATGGGAGCTGAATTTACAGCATTAAATAAGCGCATTGAAGGTAAAATTAATAATCTGACGGCACAAACCCAAAATGCCACTTCAATCTCATCATTAAAAGCCTTAGTTGATAACGAATTAAAATCGTTAAGCGAAGACTTAATTGAAAAAGAGCGCCTTGAACAGCAAGACCGTGAAATGCTATTAAGCAGTTTCCAAGAAATAAATCAACGTATTGGCAGCCTCGAAACAAAATTATCTAAATACAAAAAACGCCTGCATGAGCAACGTTTTAAAAGTTTGCTTGATGGACTTACAAAACTGCCAAATCGAGCTGCATTTGACGAACGTTTTCATCACGAGTTTCATTTGTTTGCAGTACAAGAATCAGATGTCACCTTAGTGGTGATTGATGTTGATCACTTTAAGTCTATCAACGACAAATACGGTCACAGCGCTGGAGATAAAACGTTACAAGTGATTGCTAAAGCATTGCAAATGTCAATCCGAAAATCTGATTTCATTGCTCGCTACGGCGGTGAAGAATTCGTTTTATTAATGCCAGGTATGCCCTTAGAGCATGCTAAAAGACCCCTTGAAAAACTAAGAAGAGCGGTGAAAGGAATTCCGTTCAAGTTCAGAGATAAACAAGTAGAGATAACGGTTTCTATCGGTGCCACTCAGTTTAAAAAAGGTGATACCCCATTGGGCGCTTTTGACCGCGCCGATGATGCCCTCTACAAAGCAAAAAATACCGGTCGTGATCGCTTGTGTATCAATGAATAACTACGACCGACCCAGTGCTTTTTATAGCAAGGAGAACGCCTATGTTAATACAGTTAAACCCGACAGGTGTGTTAGATTTACTGTCGCAGCTCGAAGTTGATTTATTAGAACAATCGTCTAACAGTGAACGCTATAAGTTATTTAGAAACTGTGCGCTAGCTGTTCTTAATGTTGGCAGTCATACTGACTCAAGCTCAGAGATTTACAATAAATATCAAGATTTTGATATTCGCTTACTAAGCCGTGAGCGAGGCATAAAAATTGAGCTACTGAACCCTCCGACTACCGCTTTTGTTGATGGTGAAATAATCACCGGAATTCATGAACATATTTTCTCAGTTATACGTGATATTTTATTTATTTGTCAAAAATACGAAAAAGATTTAACCGAACAAAAAGCCATTACACATATGGTTTTTGATATGTTGCGTAATGCCGCAGCGCTTCGCGTAAATAGCGATCCAAGTATGATTGTCTGCTGGGGTGGTCATTCAATTAATGAAAACGAATATAAATACACTAAACAAGTAGGCTACGAGCTTGGTTTACGAGGCTTAAATATTTGTACTGGCTGTGGCCCCGGTGCCATGAAAGGCCCGATGAAAGGCGCAACCATTGGACATGCAAAACAGCGCAACACCAACAACCGTTATTTAGGTTTAACAGAGCCTAGTATTATTGCCGCAGAGCCACCAAATCCGATCGTCAATGAACTAGTTATTTTACCAGACATTGAAAAACGCCTTGAAGCCTTTGTACGCACCGCCCACGCTATAATTATTTTTCCTGGCGGCGCTGGCACTGCCGAAGAGTTATTGTATTTACTTGGCATTTTACTTCACCCTGATAATGCCAAACAGTCGTTACCGGTTATTTTAACTGGGCCGAAAGAAAGTGAAAATTACTTTAGCGAATTATGCCAGTTCATTGAAATGACGTTAGGTAAAGAGGCGCTTGATAAATTTGAAGTTATTATTGATAACCCAGAATTAGTTGGGATCAAACTCAAATCTGCAATGGCAAATGTGCGTGATTACCGCAAGAGTCAGGGCGATGCATATTACTTCAACTGGACGTTAAAAATTGAAAATGAATTTCAGCAACCTTTCGCGCCAACTCATGCCAATATGGCTGGGCTTGATTTACATTTAGACCAAGAAAAGCAATTACTAGCCGCTAATTTACGCCGTGCATTTTCTGGTATTGTTGCTGGTAATGTTAAAGACGAAGGCATTCAAGCCATTAAACAACATGGCCGGTTTATCATCAGCGGTGAGCCGACTTTAATGAAAGCCATGGATAAACTGCTGCAAGCATTTGTTGAGCAAGGAAGAATGAAGCTCCCAGGCAGTCAATATGTTCCATGTTATGAAGTCAAAGCATAAGGGTTAATGTATTCGTGTCAGGTCAGTTACTTTTAATCGATGCGCTTAATTTAATTAGGCGCATTTATGCAGTTGATAGTAATCAAAATAAAGGCAGTGATGAGCAAATGATAAATACCTGCTGCGCGCGGGTAGCTCACGCTTGTGAAAAACTTATAAAGATCACCCAAGCAACACATGCTATTGCTGTATTTGATGGTGATAAAAGCTGGCGTTATCATTATTACGCTCAATATAAAAGCAGCCGTGCCCCCATGCCTGAAACTCTGAAAAATTCATTAGATAAATTTAAACAGGCAATTGAGCAAACGGGTATTGTGGTGTTTGCCCCAGTAAATGATGAAGCTGATGATATTATCGCCACGTTAGCCCATAAAATGGCGCAAAATCGGTTGTATTGTACAATTGTTTCCACTGATAAAGGGTTTCTACCTAGCTTAAATAATTATATTAATGTGTATGATTATTTTAAAAAAGAATATTTAGATCATCACTCTATCGTACAACGTTTTGGTGTTGAGCAAGCTCGATTAATTGATTTTTGGGCAATGGCTGGTGATAAAACTAATGATATCCCTGGTATTAAGGGAATTGGTACTAAAACAGCACAAGAGATTATTAGTAAGCACGCAGATATAACATTCGCAATAGAGGATGAAACGCTCTCTGCAGCAGTACGTAAAAAGTTAGCAACAGGAATGGCTGACTATATTACCTCGAAACATTTGGTTGGTTTACGTACAGATATTAACTTAGGCTTTAGTTTAAAGCAGTTAAGACTCAATTAATCGCATTCACGTAGCACTGAATTTGAACTATGCGTATACTGAATTTAAGTCTCAGCGTAAGAGTGCACAATGTTTAAGAAGTTTTTTCGCTATCTCATATTAGGTTTAGGTGTATATGCCTTAATCGCTACTTTGGTCATTACTTTTTATAAAGATGATCCGCAAGCGATGATATGGCAGGACCGAGAAGCGTTCAATAAACGTTATATCGCTAAATTAAGTATCGAAACACCGACTAACTTAAACACTGTATTAGAGTATTTAGGCAGTCCAGATCTAACATTCGCTAAACGTGATAACGAAGAGGTATGGCAAATTATTTTTTACCGTACTCAACATATCAAATCAGATGGGATCACGACTATGGATGAGTGTACTGGTTTACTGTTTAAAAATGGCGAATTGATTTTGTGGGGACCAAGTGCATTTGATGCATTTGAGCAACGCGGGTAATTGATTATTTATGGATGAACTCTGCGCACAAGATCTTGCCAGCCTATTTGAAAAGACTGACAAATTATTAAGGTTTTATCATAATAGAAGTCAGTGGCCACAAATTTATCCGCTGTTAACACAACTGGCTGAGCAATATTATAAACTCTATGATTCACATCCAAATGCAATGCAAGCCCAACTTACTCTATATGCAGAAACACAAGGTTATACAACCAACTTAGTAGTCAATCAATGTGTCATTGTCGCCGCATTTTGTCGCAGTTTAAGTTACGACAGTAAAATCAGCCAATTGCTTATTTGTGTGTGTTTAACTAACTATTTATGTGTGCAAACACAAACCAATAAGTTGGCCCTGCGCCAACCTCTTACCCAACAAGAAAAAAAGCAATGGCAGTCGCGTCATCAGCTAGCAGTTAAGTTACTGCAATCAGCTAACATTGCCACTGATCATATTGCGGGTATTTTAGCGCGCTTAAATAAGTATAAGCAGGCCTTGCTAAGCACGCCAAAAATCATGATCTATGATGGACCAACGACGTTAGTTGCGTTAGCAAATATTATTGCGATGAACATTACTTATCGTACCCAAAATGATCATATCGACATCTATAAAGCAGTGGCTGATATTTATATCCGTACTCCCAACCTGTTTGCCCAACAAGCATTAAAAGCATTAATCGGTCATTTTGGCCCTTACCTGCCAGGCTCTTTAGTTAATTATAGCGATCAGCAGCTCACGTATATTGGTAAAAACCACCAGCAACGGGATTTATTAATTGCGTTGCATGAGCAGCAAAAAACCAAATGGTATAGTGTTAAGGCAAAGCTAGAATCGCATTCAAAACAACGCCCAAGTAAAGACAAGCGATTATTGTTTAGCGTATGGTTCAATGAACACATAGCTCCCGCTATTGAAATTGTAAACGTTGAAAAACAACAATTACTAATGTTGATAAGCCAAGTTAAAATACAAAAGGAATACTCATACAGTGCCCTTGCTAAATTACTCAACAATCATCCAGCGACAATAGAGTTACTTCGTGAAGCAGTGAAGCCTTATAATAAAGAGCAGCTAGCAGGCAAAGATTTACGCCATTGTTTATCAATGGTCGGCTTATATAATGCGCCAGCAATCATTCAACGGGTGCTCTTTGAGCAATTAGTAAGCCACCAAGCGCATCCATTAATGCAACATATACAATTACGTTTACAGGCAATAATAAGTTTATTAAACCAACTGGTAAGTCGTGATCAACACAACCAGTTCGAGCACCTAGCTCTGCCTATTTATGGTTACGTTAATTATTTGATTGAATACTGTAGCACCACAATTAGCCGTAAGACAGTGTATGAACACTCACCTAAAAGTGATGTAAGTATGCCCTTTGCGTGGCTATTTGGTGTCACGGTTCATGACAGTGGGCATTTATCGGCTTATTTACTTGAATTGCTTGGTGACAACCCATGGACACAAGCGCTTTTAGATGCTGAGCAGCAAAAAAAACAACACTTATCTGCAGAAGCACAATTATGGGTTGCAATAAAACTCGTCGTTATTAAGGTATATCAACCCAACGCAATACAAAGTAGTTGGCAAACACACACTTTTGACCAAGTATTAAAACGCTTAGATTGGCAGTCCAGCGAGGATTTTTATGCGCAGCTTCCAAGCCTAGGTTTAAGCAATAGCGTATGAATATTTATTAGACATAGTGACTAATTTAGTGCGTTTTCGTGGGTTTTACTGGCAAAAAGTTGAATAAATTGCTATAAAAGCCGCTTGTATTTTCAAACTCATTCACGTAAATAATCTAACAAGTTATCGCAGTTTAATAATGCGTCACATTTACGTGCATTTCTAACTCGTAATAGGAAAAGTTCATGGCCAAACAAACCATCACAGTGATCAAAGGCGACGGCATCGGTCCGAGTATTATTGATTCAGCCCTTGAGATCTTAACAGCCGCAGGGTGCGATTTTGATTATGAATTCGTTGATGCAGGTCTTGCTGCCTTAGAAAAAACCGGTGAATTATTACCACAAGATACCATTGATACTATTGCGCGTAATAAAATCACTCTTAAAGGCCCACTAACAACTCCTGTTGGTGAAGGTTTTACTTCAATCAATGTAACATTACGAAAGCAGTTTGGTTTATACGCCAATGTGCGCCCAGTAAAATCATTTGTTGGCACCAAAGCTCGTTATGAAGACATTGATATCATCACGGTACGTGAAAATACGCAAGGTATGTATTCAGGTTTAGGCCAAGTGACATCAGAAGATGGCAACGAAGCACAAGCAATGTCTATGATCACCCGTGAAGGTGCTGAAAAAATTGTTACTTTTGCCTACGAACTAGCCGTGCGTGAAGGCCGTAAAAAAGTGACAGCGGTTCACAAAGCTAACATCTTAAAATCAACTTCAGGTTTATTCTTAAAAGTAGCTCGTGAAGTTGCGGAACGTTATCCTGAAATTGAATCAACTGAAATGATTGTTGATGCAACCTGTATGAAACTGGTAATGAGCCCTGAAGAGTTTGACGTTATCGTTACGACAAACCTGTTTGGTGATATTTTATCTGATCTATGTGCTGGTCTAGTAGGCGGCTTAGGTATGGCACCTGGCGCTAACATCGGTGAAGATGCAGCAATCTTTGAAGCAGTTCATGGCAGCGCACCTGATATTGCTGGTAAAAACTTAGCAAATCCAACCTCTGTTATTTTGGCATCTATTCAAATGTTAGAGCATTTAGAAATGGGCGAAACTGCAGAGCGTATTCGCAGTGCTGTAGCTGACGTAATTAAATCGGGTGATCGTACCACTCGCGATTTAGGTGGCAGTCACGGTACTACTGACTTCACACAAGCTGTTATCGACCGTTTATAAACCAAACCTAGATTATAAGCATTATAATAAAAGCCAGTATTTACTGGCTTTTTTGTAACTTAGTTTATGCTTGCCTCTTTGTTCGAAAACTGAGCGGTAGCAGTAACAATAACCAAAATAAACTTCCACCGCTGGAACCTGAACTGGCAACTTGTTTTTGCACTGTTACCATAAGCTTGCTAGCAGGTAAGGTGTTTTTTATGCCATTTTCAGAGGTATCAGTCACGGTCAGTGTCACCACATAACTTCCCGCTTGGCTATAAGTGTGTGTAGGATTAGCCTGTTGGCTTACAGTATTGCCATCTCCAAAATCCCAGCTGTAAGTGTAATTATTAAACCCGCCTTTGGTATCACTGTTAAAATTAACCAGCAAATCTTTTGCACTGTAACTGGCCTGTGTTGTAAGTAATACATCTGCCGACACTTGGGTTGCAAAAGACTGCATAGCGCCATTTGCATCAGTTACAATAACGCTCAAGGTATAATCGCCACTGTATTCATAGCGGTGGTTAATGCTCTGCCCTTTCGCAGTTGAGCCATCACCTAATTGCCATGCATAGTCATAAGGTGCTTGACCACCTGATACAGTGACTTTTGCAGTTACATTGCCTTTCTCTATATTGGTATCCACACTGGAAATTGATAGCGGCGCAGTAAGCACAAAAGTCATCGATTCTTGAAACTGCTGCCCTTGTTCATTAGTACGAGTAAAACCCACAGTGTAACTACCATAATCGGCAAATGTATGACTTGGATTCAATTCATCACTGCTTTGGCCATCCCCAAACTGCCAGTTAAAACTATCGGTTGGGGTCAACGCCATTCCTTTAATTTCAAAACTCGCTTCGAGATCATTAGTAATTACATTGATCCCAGACTGTGGTGTATAGCCTAAATTCAATTCAATTGAGCTATTATTAATCGCTTGCTCAACAATAGAAAAACTAAAACCAAACTGTGAAACTTTTACACCAGAGGCCGGTTGCGTGGCAAAACTGTAATCATTATTATCATTAAACTCAGTGATTGCTGCTAACTGCGTATCGCCTAAACCCTGGCGCTGATCATAAAGACTAAAAGCAGCATCTCTTAACTGAATCGTAGTACTTGCAGGTACGCTGCTGTTACCTTTTGCAATGGCATTTTGATCGGCATCAACAACCAGTATAAACCCTTCGCCAATATGCTCAGGAGTATTATTATCTGTATACTGTTCATTAGCAGACCAAAGTAATAAACCCGGTGAATACTGCTCAACTTGTAAACCACTATCAATTCCTAAATAACTACGTAACTGTAAATAGTAATTGTGTGGTTTTGTATAGATGTGATCCCCCACTCGGCTAAAGCCATCAAGTTGTGCTTGTGTTGACTGCTCTGCATTATCTTGCCAAACGAAAGTATCACCTTGGCTAATGGTCATATCATCAACAACTAGACCAAAATAATGAGTATAAGTGTCCGTTTTATAGTTAAAACTAAGCGTAATTGTTTGACCAGCATAAGCTGATAAATCAAAACGATGCCGTAAATAATTATTCGGCTGCTGAGCGTCATTTACTGAACTTGAAGACCCTGTTATATATGGACCAATGTCTCCATAAAATGGATTAACCGCTTGGGTATATTGCGACGCAATAGGTTGGGCGTTTACTAATACTTGAGCATAATCATAATGCGCTTCAATGCTGTAATAAGCACTTAAATCAAGATAAGTAGGCTGCGTACTTGCAGGTATATTAACTGTAAATGTCATACTTTGTGAAACATTATCGCCACTGCCAGAGTAATATTGCAAGTGCCCTTCTACCGCTTGATAAAACGGCTGTAAATTAGTTGGCAGGGTGATTTTCAACTGGTTTAATTCAGTTGATACCCCACTACTATGGCGAAGTATTTGCTGTTGATTGGTATCGATTTCGTCTAACGATATCGTCGTTTGATTAAGCCAGTTTCCTTGATAACGGTTTTGTAAATATTCGAGTGCATAAGGACTGAACATCACCGGCTGTGAACCGCTAGGTGAGCCTGCCCAACTACCACCAGACATAACTGACCATAATGCCACAGGCTCACCAAGCGCACTGCCGGTTAAATCATATTCATCAGGCAAACCTAAGTCGTGACCAAACTCATGTACCACCACACCAATACCAGCGTCGATAGGATTGATAGTATAACCAAATAAACGAATACTACTGCCTTCAACCGCACTTGGCTGATTGTTTTGATCGTACACATAAAAACGATGTGACCAAATTGCATCTGTACCCAATATACCACCACCGGCTTCCTCACCTATACTCGAGTGGAAAATCATAACATGGTCAATAATGCCATCAGGTTCATTGGTGATCCCATCACCATCACGATCATCCAAATCTGTTAAATCATAATCGGCTAAATTAATATTAAATTTGGCTACGGCTTTTTCTACCGCTTCATGCACTAAACTTGGTGCATCAATATCATTATTTCCCCCTTGGCGAGCCCCATAACTTTTCGCATCATTATCGGCTGTTACCCAGCCATAAACTTGACCCGTAAATGCTAAGCTTTCCCCTGAGGCTTGCTGATAATATTGATATGCTGTTTGCAAAGTTTGCTGCTGAGGTCCTGAGTAACCATCAGTAGCGAATAACATTTGTTGGTAATGCTGCTGACTATAGCTTGAGTAGTACATATCGCTGTCAGCTGCGGCTAAGCCATTATCATCATGAGGTAAGTCAGGAAAATCAACCAATATAGCCAACACTTTTACGGTATTTTTTTTCGAATTAGGTAACTGCGAAGACACACTCGCTAAGCGCTGAGCCATTTTTCGTTGTTGAGTTAAAACTTGAGGGTTTAGTTGCCGACGTGAATGCACTGATCCACCACGGCCAATATAATCAGATAATAATTTATCATTCGCTATTTTATCGTCAAGCTGCCCGCGTTTATCTAACCAATATAAAATTCGCTCTTTATTAACGACACCAATATCAGTTGGGCTACTATTTTGTGGTATTGCCACACTATGTTGACTTAACAATACCAAAGTCAGTGCACATAACAATTGTGAGTATTTCACAGGATCACCTATCAACAACTTCATAAAGATAATAATAGCTAATAATTTATATACTTACATTACAGTTATAGGTACACCTTGAATACCCCAAAAATCAAAAAGCATAATTTCTTTATTTTCCACGGTTAATAATGCGATCTAAAGCAATTTTTAAGTAGAAAAACAATTAATTTGGAATTTTAATGCAACATTGCCGTTTTGGCTGTTGACATTAGCTGGCAAAACCTTTAAAAATAAGGCTATTGAATTAGTAGACTTAGTGTGTTTTTGGCTATTACGGCGCAATAACTCATTAAAATTTACATAACAAATACCGAGAAGAAAAATAACATTATGAAATATCAATTTCACCTAGTCACTGTACTCGTACTGGTCTTAGTTTTAAGCCCAGCGGGGATGTATTAGAAGGTGAAATAGCTTTTTAAAAACCCCCGCCCTAAGCGGGGGTTTTTTTATGCATTTAAATTATACGGTAATTGCACAGAATAAATGGGGAGTGCGTGCAATAGCACATTATTACTCATGATAATAATCAATCGGTAACTGGCACACAGAGGAATGAGGATGAGTACACAACAATATAATGGCTCCGAACTAGTTGTTCAGGCATTAAAGGCATTGAAGGTAAAATATATATTTGGCTACCCCGGTGGCTCAGTATTAGATCTTTATGACGCATTATTTCAGCAAGATGATGTTGAGCATATTTTAGTTCGTCATGAGCAAGCAGCAACCCATATGGCTGATGGTTATGCACGTGCCACAGGTGAAGTGGGCGTAGTATTAGCAACATCAGGTCCAGGTGCGACAAACTGTATAACGGGGATCGCTACAGCCTATATGGATTCTATCCCTATGGTAGTGCTATCCGGTCAAGTGCCGACTAACTTAATTGGTGATGATGCATTTCAAGAAACCGATATTGTTGGTTGCTCTCGGCCAATCGTAAAACACAGTTTTAACTGTCGTAGCGCAAAAGATATTCCTAAAATTTTGGCTAAAGCATTTTATATTGCAAGTACTGGACGCCCAGGTCCTGTGGTCGTAGAACTGCCAAAAGATATGTTAAACCCTGCACTTAAATTTGATTTTGAGTTTCCAGCAACCACAGAGCTGAGAACCTATAGTCCAAATACCAAAGGCCACCCAAAGCAAATTCGCAAAGCCGTTGCCGCTATTTTAGAAGCTAAAAAACTGGTCATTTACTCAGGCGGCGGGATTATTATTTCTAACACTTCAGAGCAACTGACTCATTTGGTTGAATCACTCAATGCACCAATAACTAATACCTTAATGGGATTGGGGGGTATTTCCGGTGTTCACCCTAATTTCGTTGGTATGCTAGGTATGCACGGGAGCCTTGAAGCAAATAAGGCGATGGCAAATGCCGATGTGATCTTAGCTCTGGGCGCCAGATTTGATGACAGGGTAACCAATAACGTGAAGAAATTCTGTCCCAATGCGACGATTGTTCATGTTGATGTTGATCCAACCTCTATTTCAAAGACGATCAAAGCTCACATTCCAGTCGTCGGTTGTTTATCAACCGTACTTGAGCAATTACAAACAGCCATAGATAAAAGTCCAATCAAAATTGATCGTAGTGCTCAAGAAGATTGGTGGCGTCAGATCATTAGCTGGCGTGAACAAAAATGTTTAAGCTACAGCACTGCGGGCGATAAAATAAAACCTCAGGCCGTCATTGAAGCAATTTATAAAGCCACCAATGGTGATGCCTATATAAGCTCTGATGTAGGTCAGCATCAGATGTTTGCGGCGCAGTACTACCCGTTTAAAAACCCGCGCCAATGGATCAACTCAGGGGGTCTTGGCACTATGGGCTTTGGTCTGCCAGCGGCAATGGGAGTGAAACTTGCGTTCCCGGATAAAGAATCAGTGTGTGTCACCGGTGATGGTTCGATTCAAATGAACATTCAAGAACTTTCGACATGTTTACAATATAACTTGGCTGTAAAAGTGGTGTCACTGAATAATCGCTCTCTGGGTATGGTGCGTCAATGGCAAGATATGGTCTATGGCGGTCGTCACTCATCGTCGTATATGGAATCGTTACCTGATTTCGTCAAACTTGCTGAAAGTTATGGCCATGTCGGTATTCGCGTTAATACTCTTGATGAACTACAGCCCGCAATCGATAAAGCCATGTCGATCACTGACCGTTTAGTGTTTTTAGATATTCTTGTTGATGAAAATGAACATGTATACCCAATGCAAATTAAGCTTGGAGCAGTTGATGAAATGTGGTTACGTAAAGGAGTGAAAGCATAATGCGTCGTATATTATCTATTTTACTTGAGAATGAACCAGGGTCATTATCGCGTATTGTTGGCCTATTCTCACAACGAGCTTATAACATTGATAGTTTAACAGTTGGCACAACAGACGATCATTCTTTATCACGTATTACTATCACTACCATGGGTGATGACCGTGTGGTTGAGCAAATCACTAAACAGGTAAATAAATTAGTTGATGTATTAAAAATTATTGATCTAACTGAAATGGCGCATATTGAACGTGAGCTGCTATTAGTAAAAGTATTCGCTCAAGATGAAGCTAAGCGAGCTGCAGTAACACGGGTGGTAGATGTATTCCAAGGTGCTATTTTAGACATGGGTCGCAACAGCTACACATTGCAGCTTGTTAGTAGCACAGATAAAATTGAATCGTTTTTAGATACCTTACGCCATGAGACTGACATAATTGAAGTTGTACGCTCTGGTGCGGTAGGTATTGGCCGCGGTGATAAAGCACTAAAAGCTTAAACCTTAGATTAATGAGCAGATACAAAAAAAGGGCTAATCAGCCCTTTTTTATTTAACCAATCTAATTGATTAAGGATTAACTTGATCTTTAAGACCTTTACCTGCTTTAAAGCTTGGGATAGTTGCCGCTGAAATTTGGATTTCGGCACCAGTTTGTGGATTACGGCCAGTACGTGCAGCACGCTCTTTTACAGAGAAAGTTCCAAAACCAACTAGTGCAACTGAATTACCTTCTTTTAAAGAAGAAGTAACAGCACCAGTGAATGCGTCAAGTGCGCGTGTAGCTGCTGCTTTAGAGATTTCTGCATCAGTAGCGATTTTTTCAACTAATTGAGCTTTATTCATTTGTTAAATTCCTATTCGTTATTATTTTGCCTTCGCAAAACCTATCTTTATGCATTTTTTAAGTATTGGCAACAGCAAAATGCTTTTTTCACGTAAATTCTTAAAAAATGAGTAAATTTTAAATAATTGCCGAAATAAATATTGATTTAAAGATTAACCAACAATGAACTTAAGCACTATTTAGTAAATCAATATGGTAATTTGTTGATCAATCAACTTTTTCGATAACTAAGGTTACTTCCCCAACCTCAATGCCAAACTTATCAATTGCTGTACGGTTAATCAAGCGTGATTGTGTTACCAGATACATCCAATCATCTAAATTAACTTCAATGGTGTCATCTCCATAAGGTAGTTTTAGGGTATATTGCCAATGAAAAACACTGCCATTACTTTTCCCTTTCGCGATACCTATGACATCACCTGCAGTGCCAGTTAAAGTATTGTCTGCATTGAGTGTTATGTTCCACACTCGACGTTGAGTTTCACCGTCATCGTAAACAAAATCTTCCTCTATAACACCGTTATTGCCATCCCAGCTCGCATTCATGTCAACAACCATCTTACGGGTTAATTCACCTTTATAATCTTGGACAACGCCGTAGGCTTTCAATTTGCCACTAAAAAATTGTTTAAAATTAAATTCTGGCTGACTTCCTTGGTAATACTCAACATCTGGCGCAGCACAACTGCTTAATAAAAATGTGCAACTAAGTAAAAATAATGTAGTAATTCGCTTCATGTTATTGCCCTATTAGTTGTTTTCGCATTTGTGGCTCAGAGGTATCGGCGTCAAGCCAAATAGCTAAGAAGTTATCCGCAAAACCATTTTGCTCTATAGCCCCTAACTTTTTACCATTAAAATAAAATGTGCCAATACCATTTTCATCCGTAATGAACGATAGCGATTCACCTTTTTTGATATCTGGCCAAAGCGCAGCTAACTGTGCATCGTATTTACTAATAATCTCTTTTTTACCCAAATGCTGCCATTGTTCGTTTGTCGCTTTGATTATGTCCTTTGCAGCAAAATCGCGTAAATAGGTCAATGTCAGTTTAGTGGGGTGATTACCAAACTGATAGGTCCCAGATGGGGTTGCTAACTGCGCCTGATAGACATCCCAAAATAGATACTCAAAACGAGCCTCACCGACCACTTTAAAATCAGCTGCAAAGCTTCGGCTGCATATCAATACAATTAAAATGATTAGCCCTTTAGTTAATCTTGCTATCATTACCGGACTCCAAATTTCTAAGTTAAATAGTTACACCTGTATGCTCATTTGTGTTCAGAAACTAACAGGTACTTTTTGCTATATGTGTTTATCATCCTGATAAAATTGAACATAAGCGACCAAGCAAAACCATATATAAGCCAAAATTGCCAAACTACAGGATGAACCTCTAACGCCCCAAAGCGTGCACCAGCAATATAACTTGCGGGGGCAAAAACAGCACAGAGTAACATCGCTAAATACCAAGGCGTGCGATGCAAAAATTTCATTGACGTATTGATGGTTAAGAGTAAGGCACACCAAAGTAATATAAACCACAATGGAAAAGGGGATATACTAAAAGATAAAAAGCCAACCTCAACCATCAAATATTCAAAGCTTAACGAGATCATTAAGCCATAGCACAGTAACAGCATATCTTGTTGCTTTTGCTGCGACAGGCATAGCATTAGTATGATGATTAATAAAATCGGTATAATAGCGCGCTGCTCAAGGAATAATGCTAAAAACCACACTCCTTGAAACAGCAAAAAATTAATAACTGAGCGCAATGTCATCACTTGAATGGTTAAAACGCGGTTTACGAGCAACTAAATGCACTGTACTGGTTACTCGCGCCCTAAATGCGCCTTCACAGTAAGCTAAGTAAAATAACCACAATCGATAAAAACGCTGGTCGAACTTAACTTTGTCGATTTCTGGCCAGCTTGCAATAAACCGTGTGCGCCAATCAGCTAAGGTTCTTGCATAATGAACGCCGATATCGCTAATACTGTGTACCACCATGTCTGATTGATTTTTTATTTGCTTATTCATTTCATCAATACACGGTAAACAACCACCAGGGAAAATATACTGCTGAATAAAATCAGAATTTTTCAGGTAATGTTGATAGCGTTGATCAGCAATTGTGATTGCTTGGATCAGCATTGCACCACTGTCTTTGAGTAAGTCATTACATTTTTTGAAAAAGCTGGGTAGGTATTCATGACCAACCGCTTCTATCATTTCTATTGACACGAGCTTATCGTAACTGCCTTCGAGTAAACGATAATCTTGTTTCAATAAGGTTATCTTATCTTCAAGCCCCAACTGGGTAATTTTTTCTGCCACAAACGCATGTTGCTCATCAGAAATAGTTGTAGTAGTAACGTGGCAGTCATAATGTGTTGCAGCATGAATGGCAAACGCTCCCCACCCTGTGCCAATTTCAATAACCGTTTCACCGGGTTGTAAATCTACTTGTTGGCAGATTAAATCAAGCTTATGGCTTTGTGCTTGCTCAAGAGAAGCATCTTTTGATGGGTAGACAGCACTTGAGTAAAGCATTTCAGTGCTTAAAAATGATGAATACAACTCATTGCCTAAATCGTAATGAGCAACAATGTTTTTCTTTGAACCATGCTCAGAATTTTTGTTTTTACGGTGGTTTATTCGATTGTAAAGATTACTAATAAACGCAAACTTACGTTCAAATTGGTCCAGTTGAGCCTGATTAATGGCAAAAATTTCAATCAACTGAGTTAAGTTAGTACATTCCCACTGGCCTAAAATATAAGCTTCGCCAGCTCCGACACTGCCAGAGAGCGCAAATGCTTTATACATTGCCGGATTATTAACAACTACTTTAGCCTGCAAGTGACTTTGAGGATCACCAAAGTGTTGAACGTCGTTACCATCAACTAGGGTAATCGCGCCGACTTCAATGCTATCAAACGCACCAATGACTAACTTTTTATACAGCTTACTTAACAAGCTACTTGATGCGTTATCAGCTAAACTGGATACTTTTTCCATCTCATGACCTTCATTATTTTAGCTTATCAATTCTTGCCTGAGTGACCTAAAAAAGGCACTCGCTTACAAAATAGTTTAAACGCCTGTACGTAAATTCCTTTCATCACAGTGATTGTCATAGCAGGAAAACGTTTCAGTAACGCAGTAACCGCAGCACGACTGAGTGACTGGCGTTGTAAACGCAAACTGGCAGTAAATAATAGCGTATTATCTTTTTTATTTTCTATATGGATCATAGTATTGTGCTTTGTTAAACGCACTTTCCAGTGGTAATCCATATCTAAATTCATAAATGGTGATACGGAGAAAGCCTTTTTAAAGTTCACTTTCTTGTGTAAATCAACCAAGTAATAGTGTCGCTCGTTCCAGGGGGTATTACTCACTTCAGCGACCATATAGGGAAAATCGCCATCAGCCGTTTCATAGAAGAAAAAGTTAACTGGGCTAAAATACACCCCAAAACAGCGCAGCTGTCCGAGCAAATAAACATTACTAAACGGAGCAGTAATCCCCAGCTCGACAATTTTATCAATTGCTCGTTGTTTGATTGGTTGTTGAGTATCTAAATCACGATTAAGATAATCTGATTGTTTAAATTTAAGTGCTTTAAAGCCTGTTGTTCCAAGCCAAGGGTGAACACCATCAAGTTGCTGAGGAGCATTAAGATCAACCCACATCATGTACAACTGATAATTAAAGCTATGCGCTTTAATTGATAATCGGTGATGACGAACATCACCGATTAAAAGTGCACTATTCAAATTCAACCCCAAGTTTGCGAGCAACATCTACAGCGCTTTTCACGCCGTCTTCGTGAAATCCGTTATACCAATAAGCGCCACAAAAATAACTGTTGTTGGCTCCATCAATAAGCTGTTTCTGTTGCTGAGCAGCAATAGACGTTTTATTGAATACTGGATGATGATACGTAAATTCTCGGAGTATTTTAGTTTTATCAATTCCCTCACGGTGATTAAGCGTGACACAAAATTGCGTTTTACTTGTTATGCCTTGCAAAATATTCATTTGATAAGTCACAACAGCAGCTTTATCAAGATTATCGGTAAGTAGATAATTCCAACTGGCCCATGCGGCTTTACGTTTTGGCAGCAAAGCAGTGTCAGTATGCAAAATCACTGAATTTTCAGTGTAGGGAATGGCTGATAAAATTGCTTTTTCATCAGTGCTTGGGTTTTCAAGTAAAGCGAGAGCTTGATCAGAATGACAAGCAAAAATAACTTTATCAAATTGCTCAACGGTACCATTTTTCAATCGGATCAACACCTGCTCTGGGGTGCGAAAAATAGACTGTATATCCGTGTTCAATTTTATTTTATCTTTAAAACCACTGATCAATGGATTGATATATTCCCTTGAACCACCGGGAATAACATACCACTGCGGACGATTAGTAATATCTAATAAGCCATGATTGAAAAAGAATTTTACAAAAAACTCAACCCCTACATTACTCATTTCTTTAATACTTGTTGACCAGATAGCCGCGCCCATTGGCAAAATATAATGGTAACGAAAAAAATCATTAAAACCGTGTTGGTCGAGCAACTGACCTAACATCTGCTCACTTTGGTAGTCGTTGTCATGATATAGTTTTTTACACAACGTGTTAAAACGCACAATATCACTGAGTAACTTCCAAAAGCGCGGACGAAATATATTGCGCTTTTGAGCAAACAAACTGGCAAAAGTGTGGCCATTGTATTCAAAACCAGTTTGCTGATTATGCACACTAAAACTCATTTCTGTCGGTTGTCGTTCAACGCCGATGCGCTTTAACAGCTTTTCAAAATAAGGGTAAGTGCGATCATTAAAAACAATAAAGCCAGTATCAATAGCATGCTTAACACCATCAACCTGTATATCTATCGTTGCGGTGTGCCCACCAATGTAGTTGTTTTTTTCAAATACCGTAATATCATACTTTTTGTGCAACAAATGCGCGCAGCTTAATCCTGCAATTCCAGAACCTATAATTGCTATTTTTTTCAACGACTTAATCCTTTTGCAAGCATGAGCCAAATTGGCAGCGGCAACATGCGTAAACATTTTAAAATAAGGGTGAAACGATAAGGAAAATGCACCTCTTTGCGGCGCTTAGCGACCCCTTTGATAATATAATTTGCCGCTTTTTCTGCAGTAACTGCCATTGGCATTGGAAAATCGTTTTTTTGAGTCAACGGTGTTTTAACAAAGCCTGGGTGCACTAAGGTTACGTCAATATCAGCTAAATCAATGGCTAAACTTTTTGCTAAGTAACTGACCCCAGCTTTTGATGCGCCATATGCTTCAGAGCGTGGTAACGGTAAATAAGTTACGCTTGAACTGACAATCACCAACTGACCACCGGACTTTATCCTCGGTAGTAAAGCCTCAAGACAATAACCCATCGAAAGCAAATTAGTAGTAACAACGCGGGTAAACAATGCACTGTCAAAATTATGCGCATCATCGATATACTCACAATTGCCAGCATTAAGAATAACGCGATCAAATTGCGTATAAGCAACAGTGCTACTTCGTATTGCTTGTAAATCAGTAGCGTCAAAATGACAACTTTCAATATTCGTTAGTTGCGCAAGTTCGTTTAGTTTTTCTTGGTTACGCCCACAAGCGATCACTGTATCCCCGGCTTGCGCATACAGTTTCGCAAGTTGTTCACCAATACCTGATGTTGCACCTGTTATAAGCGTGATCATTATTCCGCTGCCTTATTATCTATGTATTTAATAATTGAACCGAGAATAGGGATATGTCGATAAAGTAATGCACCAGCATCAAAGTAGTCTTTATGAAGGCTGATTTTGTCACCAGTAAATGTTAACTTGCTATGGCCTGCTACGGCTATTTGCTGGCCATTGCTAAGCTTTGGATGGCGATAATACATAGTCCAGTAAACAAAAGCATTATCGCCTACACTAACAGTGTCACTGATATCAAACGTGCATTCAATAACATTACTATAAAGTTTAGCAAAATATTGATGTAAGTCAGCTAAACCATCGACTTCATGCAATGGATCAGAAAAGTGAATGTCTGCAGCATAAATATCACTCAGTAAATGTAGATTTTCTTTACTTAGCTTTTGGTATATCGCGATAAATTTATCTGTTCTGTGGTTGCTCATATCATACCTTAAATGCATCAAGCGCTCGTAAGCGAGCCGTTTTATGATCAACGATTGCTGGCCAATAAACCGCTTTTGCTTTGCCGCTTTTCGCTAAATATTCATGCGGAAAATGAATTTGCTTATTCGGCACATTTTCCAACTCCGGTATATACTTACGAATAAAATGACCATCAGGATCAAATCGCTCACTTTGAGTAATCGGGTTGAATATTCTAAAGTATGGCTGGGCATCGCAGCCGGTACTTGCAGCCCATTGCCAACCGCCATTGTTAGACGCTAAATCGCCATCGATCAAATGCTGCATAAAGAAACGTTCACCTTTACGCCAATCAATTAACAAGTGTTTGGTAAGAAAACTGGCAACCACCATTCGTAAGCGATTATGCATCCAGCCAGTTTGAATAAGCTGCCTCATAGCGGCATCAACAAGCGGGTAGCCTGTTTTACCTTCACACCAAGCAGTAAAATCAGCCTCATCAGTTCGCCACTTTACTGGGTCATATTTCTCATTAAAGTTGTTATATTTATTAAGTTTTGGATAAGCCACAATTAAATGACGATAAAACTCACGCCACACTAACTCGTTGACCCAAGTAAATAAATTGCTTTTAGAGCTACTTAAAGCATCGACATATTGTTGCTGTACAAGAGCAATTAATTGCTGAACGCTGACAATTCCTAAAGCTAAATACGGACTTAAGCCTGATGTGCCTTTAATACTTGGAATATCTCGCTGATCTTTATAGCTGAGTAATTTATCGCTGATAAAGCGGGCACAGATTTGACTTAATGACGCATCATCAACTGGCCACTTATGTGAGGAATCGTCACCGGTAAGTAACGCTGAACCTTGCCAAGGTATTGGGCTAAACATTGTCGGGGGGGCTTGAAAATAAAAATGAGTATCTTGATATTGCTTTAGCCAGGCATTTTTAAAAGGGGTGAACACCTTAAACATCTCACCACTTTGATTCAGTACCGTTCCAGGCGGTGCAACCACGTCACCATCAAACAAGGTAACTGATACTTTAAGTTTATCAGCATGATGTAAAAATGCGTTATCGCGCTCAACTTCATTAATTTCATATTCTTTATTGGCAAATAACTGCGTTACTGAATGTCGCTGGCAGAACTCGCTTAACTGCTGCACACATCCTGCGTAATTACCCGCTTCAATGATATGCAAGGTGATGCCATTATCAGCTAGTAACTGACCTAAGAAGTTTAACCTTCGTTTTAGCAAATCAATTTGTATTGAAGCAACACCATGGCGTTGCCATTGTTGCTCAGTGATAAAAAATATAGCGTCTTTACAACCATTGTCGATTGCTTGATAAAGGGCATGATTATTAAAAAGGCGCAAATCGCGCCTAAACCAAAATACAGTGTTCATTAAATTCCGTAGCGTAATTTTAGTTCGTGAGGATAAGGGTTGAAGTAAACTTGCTTTGCTAAGTATTCGTTTGGATGTACTTTCAAATGATGTTTTAAGAGTGTCAGCGGTACATACAGCGGCACTAAACCTGAGCGATATTCATCAATTGCATCTCGTAGCTCTTCTTTTTCAATTTTGGATAAATGTTTTTTAAAGTAGCCTTGTAAGTGCATTAAAGTATTGCTGTTATTTTTGCGTGATGCAGGTCTTTTCAGCGCTGCCATTAATCCTGAAATATAATCGTCAGCAAGCTGCTCAAAATCATCGCCGACATAGGTGCCCAGTAAATTACCAAGATCTTTATATGCCTGATAATTGTGAGCCATTAACAAATACTTATATTGCGCATGAAACTGCGTTAACCTATGCAGGGTTGCTGGTTGTTGACGCAACAATTGCCAGTTTTTATAAGTAAACACTCGCATTACAAAGTTTTCACGCAAGTGCATATCATTTAAACGACCATTTTCTTCACACGGTAACAATGGGTTGTGAGCCATAATTTGCGCAGCAAAAAAGCCCACACCTTCAGATGTATTACCTGTGCCTGCTTCATTGTATATTTTGATCCGTTCCATGCCGCAGCTTGGACTTTTAGCACAAAAAACAAAGCCGCTTAATTGTGCAGCCTGCTCTGTGGCAACTTTTTTACCATATTCTGTCAATTGTGGGCCAACATCACCACTGCCGTCAGGACGGCACACTTTAATAGTTGTGCCTACTTTAACTTGTCTAATTGTCGGTCTTGGGATCGGTAGACCTACCGCCACTTCGGGACAAAAGCGTTTATATTCAACATGTTTTGCGAATTCATCCATGCAAAAATTTGATTTTTTATGGCCACTATCAAACCGAACTTTCTCACCTGCAAGGCATGCACTTATGCCTATTTGAATAGTCGATTGCTGCATATACACTCCTAGTAAATCAAATTGCCAATTGGATTGAGTAACTTACTCAGTCCCTTCTTAAAGTGTAGAGCACTACTGACTACTGTGTAACATAAACAACCTTTTTCTGTGATCGGGGTATGTTGATGACGACCATCGAGCCACATAAAGTCGCCAGGCACATATTGACCCTCTTCATCACTAAACTCGCCATCAAGTAATAAAGTCAATTCGAAACCAGTGTGAGTATGTTCAGGGATTTCTCCACCAGCATCAATATGCAATAAGCTAGAACGTAACGCACCATCATCTAGATCGATACGAGAACGTGATAATTTCCCCATTTGCATAAATTTGCTATGTGAAATACGGGCAAGAGCACGGGGCAATTGATAATTTTGCTGATTAACAAGGATAGTTTGAGGCGCGACCTTGTATACCTCATCAGCAGTTACATCTGCTGTAATTGCATCAATTAATGATAATTCATCAATAGCTAAATCTGTAGTTTGAGGATGCTCATCATCAGTGCCAAACACATCTACGGCATTGTTTGCTTCAATGCGTTGCACTTTTTCTTTACAGCAACTACACATATCAAGATGAATAGCGACGGCGACGTTTATACTTGCCGGTAATGACGCATTACAATACTGCGCTAATAGCGCATCGCTTGGGTGATGTTTAATCATTGCGGTCTCCCATTTCATTGCGTAATTTTTGTAACGCTAAACGTAAACGTGACTTCACGGTACCAATTGGAATGTTCAATTGTTCTGCAAGTTGCTCTTGTGACATATCTTGAAAATAAACGCCTTTAACCACATCGCGTTGAGCTTGGGGTAATTTATCTAGGTAATTTTTTATTTGTTGATTTTCAAGATGATCACTAAATTCATAGTCAGCATTATCATGTTGCTCAACTAACGGCCAAATATCTTCGCTAATATTATCTTCTTTATTACTTTTCATTTTTCTGAGCATATCAAATGATGCGTTTCGCATTACGGTATATACCCACGTTGTAGCAGCGCCTTTATCATTATTATAGAGATGTGCTTTTCGCCACACGGAAGTTAGCGTGTCTTGTACTAATTCCATCGCTTGTGCTTCTGAGTTAAATTGCTTGATACCAAAGCGTTTTATTTTTGGTGAAAAGTACGCAAATAAATAAGCGAATGCTTGTTTATCGCGATTAGCTGCAACCGCAGATAATGCATCAGCAAGTTCTTTGCTTGGCGTTTGTGGCATGGCAGTGTAATTACCTGTGTTAGGTTCACAACGTGTTGAAAGTTGTTGACTCACCATCATAATATTCCCATTAGTGTTCTTGCTTATTCAATACGCAGGGCAACTAAATTAAGATCATATTAATTAGGAAAATTCGTTATTAATCACAGTATGAAGGAAAGAGTGAATATTCGCAAAGTCTGATTTAAAGGCAAGCTGTTGTTTTTTATCAATTGAAATAGGTAATAATTCAAGCCATCTAGCAATAACCCAGTTCAAATCATCAAAGTGTGTCTGGCGATATAAATCGGTTAATTCTGTATTAACATCAAACAACTGCTCTAAAGCAGTTACTAAATATGTATCATCGCGATCTAAATTATGGGGTTGTTCAAACCAAAAAGGCATTGTAGGTGCTGATAGCTGACCGAAACGTAGCTGCTGCTTATCTTCAGTTACATCAGTTAACTCAACTACAGATTTAGCTACCACATCAATCAGTAATTGCCCTTGTTGATCTTGTGAAAAGTCAATAATATCCACTAAGCATCCATACTTAGGAACGTTGAGATGACTATCAACATCATACTGGCAAAGAACAAATCCATGATCATTTTTAAGTGATTCTTTTACCATATCAAGATAACGAGGTTCGAAAATTCTTAACCGCGTATACCCACTTGGTAAAATAAATACAGGTAATGGAAAGATTGCACGTTTCATAAGGCTCACTACATCAGTTTAACTATGCATTACGTTACGTGCACTGCAGCAAACAAGATCAATGTTACTGATTATTACTTATCGGTATCCCCTTAGCCTATGTTTAGCCACTGCCCTACATTACGTAACAATTCAACTGATGCATACGCACTTAACAAGCTTACAACGGGTGCTAACATTAAAGCTAATAATCCTAATTCGCTGCTCATTACTTTAACCCTCAACTTTTACTGCATTGCTAGTTGCAACGAGTTGTGATGTATTTTCAGCTACACCTACTTCAGCTGATTGCTCGCTTTGCTGAGAAAACAGTTCGGTTAACATTTTTTGCGAATCACTAAACAATGACTGTTTTAATTTGCTTTGTAATTCATTACTCGTACTTTCAATGTATTGTGCAATGCTGCTTGATAGCGTTTGAGTAATATCTAATTGACCGTCATTTGCACTTGCTTGTGTAGAACCAACAACCAAAAGTGCTGCAACAGATAGTTTAATAATGCTTTTCATGATGGTATTCCCTATTGTGTTATTAAGTTAGTCGCTATTACTTAATCAAAGGTTGTGCCAACCACGAAATAAATTTTAACTAATTGTTTTTTATGCACTTTAAATCACACAAGTGCATAACCTATTGATGATGTGAATTTTAAAACCATTCAAATTGGTTAAAAAAACCAAAATATAGTCAATAAATAAGCATTGAAAGTTTCAGCGTACATTTGTACACTCAAATCCAAATTAATGTTTTATGATGAGTATGTCATGTCGGTTGAACCCGCTTATTCTAAAAAAGAAGAGCAACTTAATAGCCTGTCTCACGGCGCAGGCGTTATATTTTCATTGTTTGTATTGTGGGAGCTGATCAGCAAGACACACACGATTGAAGCAACGGTCAGTGCAATTGTTTATGGCGGTAGTTTATTGTTGCTGTTTTTATCATCTACGCTTTATCACAGCAGTAGCAGCATAGGTGCGCGGGCTTTTTATAAAAAATGTGACCACTGTGCTATTTATATTTTGATTGCAGGCACTTACACCCCTTTTTTAGTACTCTCATTAACCGGAATTTGGTCGATTTTAACGCTGGTATTTATATGGTCTTTAGCACTTGGCGGAGTGTGCTATAAATTAATGGTGAAAAAACAAAACAAAAAGGTGTCTTTATCAACATATTTATTAATGGGTTGGTTTGCAGTTGCAATTGTCTACCCGCTTTATTTAAATGTGCCAGTAAACGCACTATGGTGGTTACTCAGTGGAGGGATTTTGTATAGTCTCGGCACACTCTTTTATAGTGCTAAAAATCGTCAATATAGCCACGCACTTTGGCATGTATTTGTGATTGCTGGCTGTGTTTGTCACTATATTGCAATCAGCCGCTATATTATTACGGTCGGTTAAATTTTTTAATTAGTCCCACTGAAATTGACGCATATTAACACGACCATTTTTAAAAATTACGCCTTCACTTTGCAGTAATTGATATTGCTTTTGGTACTGCGCTGTCCCTTCAGGAAAAGAAATTTTACCTTGGCTGTTGATCACTCTATGCCAAGGTATGCTTGAATCTTTTGGCATTAACTTTAATAACCGCCCTACTAGCCGAGCATTATTTAGCAATCCTGCCATTGCCGCTACTTGTCCATAACTGGCTACTTTTCCTGGCGGTATATTCGCCATCACAGTATAAATTTTGTCTTCTTTACTGGCTTGCATTTACGACCCTAAAAACGTTTTACTTAACTGCTTAAAATCTTGCCACACGGCTCTTGCCACGGGTCCATGATGAGTGGCATTTTGTCGGAATACTCTGATCTGTGCGCTAAAAGTATTTTCTCTGTCTAGTATTTTAATTTGTTGTAATACACCACTTTCAAGTTCATTTTGACAATGCGCTAAACTCATCATTGCCCAGCCAGCTCCCGATAATAAAAACGATTTTAAAGTTGATATATCATCAATTTTCATCATGGTAGAGCCTTTTGAATACGATAAACGATCAGAGTCAAAACTCATATCACTTTCAAACATCGCTAAACAAGGAAAGTTCTGTAATTGTTGATAAGTTACTTTATCTGGCACTAATCCTGTCACACTAACAATACCAATATCGAGCTTGCCAATCGGTAAACTTTCTAAATCGCCTGTAGCATGAAACAAATCAAACCACGGACCAATCCCTAAGTCTGCTTGTCCTTTATTAACTTGCTCAAGAGAAACAAAGCGTTTTCCGCTGGTTACACTAAACTCGGTGCTGGTATGTTTAACAAAAGCATTGCAAATAATATCGTTATACAGTGCTTGGTGACATAACTGCTCATAACAAATTTTGTAATTTGCTTCATTACCAAGTGCAAGTTCACTGGCCAGTTGTGCTAAATGTGCCTGAGCATCTAATAATAATGCTGCTTCGCGATGATAAATACGACCCTTTTCAGTTAATTGCAATCGATAATGGCTACGATCTAACAATTCAAAACCAAGCTCAGCTTCAAGTTTCTTAATAGCTAACGTTAAAGCTGGTTGCGATTTATACAGTGCTAAAGCAGCTTGCGACAAGCTTTGAGTGCGAACAATGGCATCAAGCATTTTTAACTGCACTAAGTTCATAATGGTCCAACTTAAAATCATAAATTTTATTTATGATCTTTTTAAAATTTAATAATTTTTATTTTATATGTTCGCGGCGTATGCTGCATCTAATTTATGTTTTCATAGCCACGGAGAAGACCATGAAACTGTCGCCAGTTTTAATTATATCAACATTAATACTGAGTTTAGTCGCCTGTAAAGAATCAAATACCGACACTCACGTCGAACAAGCTATTCGTCCAGTAAAACTATTTGAAATTGATACTAACTCAGATCAGACAATACGCAGTTTTCCGGCAGAAGTAGTGGCAAATCAAGGCTCTTATTTGGCGTTTAGAGTTAACGGTGAGTTATTAGAGTTCCCGGCATTGGCGGGTCAACATGTTGAAAAAGATCAACTCCTTGCCAAGTTAGACCCTGAAGATTTTCAACTGCAATATGATGAGCGAAAAGCACGTTTTGAATTGGCGCACTCGCAACTTGAACGCGTACAAAAACTATTTAATAAATCAATTACCAGTCAATCCGAACTTGATCAGGCACTTGCCAATAAACAGGTAGCTGAGTCGGCATTAAAAATTGCAAAAACCAACTTAGATAATAGCGAATTACGTGCCCCTTTTAGCGGCACCGTTTCCAAAGTGTTTGTTAAAAACTTTGAGAATATCCAAGCAAAACAAAACATTCTTCGCTTAGAAACCCGTGATTTAATGGATGTGATCATTCAAGTACCCGAAAAACTAATCGCCCGTATTGATAAAGACATTGACTATCAGCCAAGCGTGGTTTTTGACGGTTTTCCAAATAAATCATATACCTTAATGATTAAAGAATTCGACACCCAAGCAGATCCAGCCACATTAACTTACAAGGTGGTATTTTCATTACCAGTGCCTAAAGATTTTAACCTGTTGGCAGGCATGACCGGCAGTGTAGATATTGATCTAAGTAAAGTTACTCACTCGCAATCACACTATATTTTACTCCCTGTTGAAGCTGTGTTCTCTGAACCAACACAGCCTACTAATAACAGCTATGTCTGGCTATACGATCCACAGACTGGCAAGGTGAAAAAGCAAGCTGTTGAAGTTGGCCAATTACATCGACGTGGTATTGAAGTGCTTGCTGGTTTAGAGCAAGGTCAAACTGTGGTCGCGGCTGGTGTTCACTACCTTAAAGAAGGCATGCAAGTACGTCCGTGGCAAAAAGAGCGAGGCTTATAAAATGAGCATTGCTGAACTTGCCATAAAACAAAAGGTCGTCAGTTGGATGTGCGCGCTATTACTATTAATCGGTGGCGTAGTATCTTATTTAGGACTTGGTCAGCTTGAGGACCCTGAATTTACAATAAAAAAAGCCATGGTGATCACCTTATATCCTGGCGCTTCACCACAACAGGTAGAAGATGAAGTTACTTTTCCGATTGAAAATGCAATTCAACAATTGCCGTATGTGGATTACGTAACCAGCATTTCATCTCCAGGGAAATCACAAATTACCGTTGAAATGAAAAGCAACTATCGCAAACAAGACTTACGACAAATTTGGGATGAGCTACGGCGCAAGATTAACGATAACGCTTCATCACTGCCAAGTGGTGTATACCCAAGTACCATTTTAGATGATTTTGGCGACGTATACGGCGTAATGTATGCCGTCACTGGCGATGGTTACTCTTATGACGAACTAAAAAACTATGTTGATTACTTAAAGCGCGAACTGGTACTCGTTGACGGCGTAGGTAAAGTGACCGTCAGTGGTGAACAACAAGCACAGGTGATGGTTGAAATATCGACGCGTAAGCTGGCGCAGCTTGGTATTGCACCAACTAGAATTTATCAATTATTGCAATCACAAAATACCGTATCGAATGCAGGTAAAATACGCGTAGGCGATGAATCAATTAGACTGCACCCAACAGGCGAATTCAAAGACGTAAAAGAGCTCGAAAATCTACTGATCTCAAAACCAGGTGAAAATGAACTGATTTACCTCGGTGACGTTGCAACGGTGTTTCGTGAATACGCCGAAGTACCTAATAATGTAATCCGTTTTAACCAGCAGCAAGCCTTGCTCGTTGGCGTATCGTTTAGCAGTGGTGTAAACGTTGTGGATATAGGCGATAACATTAAAGCGCATTTAGCATCGCTTGAATATCAGCGCCCCCATGGCATGGAAATAAATACCGTTTATAACCAACCTGTTGAAGTCGAAAAATCAGTCAATGGCTTTATCATCAGCTTACTCGAAGCTGTCGCTATCGTTATTGTTGTCCTGCTTGTCTTTATGGGCTTTAAAAGTGGCGTACTGATCGGGGCAATTTTATTGCTGACCGTATTAGGTACATTCATTTTCATGAAACTGTTTGCGATTGATTTACAACGTATCTCTTTAGGTGCACTGATCATTGCATTAGGAATGTTGGTTGATAACGCCATCGTAGTCACTGAAGGTATTTTAATAAACCTAAAGCGAGGGCAAACAAAGATAAAAGCAGCGGCTAATATAGTGGAGCAAACAAAGTGGCCTTTACTTGGCGCAACCGTGATTGCTATTACTGCATTTGCGCCAATTGGCTTAAGCTCTGACGCTAGTGGGGAATTTGCCGGCAGCTTATTTTGGGTATTATTTATCTCATTATTATTAAGCTGGATCACTGCCATCACCTTAACTCCTTTCTTTGCTGACTTAATGTTTAAAGAAACAGAGCTCAAGCAGCAAAGCCATGATGAAGACCCATATCAAGGTGTGATCTTTAATCTATATAAAAGTTTATTAAGCACCTCGATGCGTTTTCGTAAAACCACTTTATTGTTGATGGTCGTTTTATTAGCTAGCTCTGTTTTTGGCTTTAAGTTTATTAAACAAGCGTTTTTTCCAGCTTCTAACACGCCAATGTTTTACGTAGATTATTGGCATACACAAGGAGCTGATATTCATGCCACTTTAGATGGCGTCGCCAAACTCGAAGCATTCTTACAAAAAGATGAGCTGGTCGAAGAAGTAACATCAACGATAGGCCAAGGCGCACCACGGTTTATGTTGACCTACGCACCTGAAAAATCATACCCAGCTTATGGTCAATTAATTATCCGTGTAAAAGACCGCGAAGCAGTGGCGACGATGATTGCAAAAGTTCGCGACTATGAATACAACCATGTATTTGATGCCAAGCTTAAAATAAAACGTATGGAAATAGGCCCTTCTACTGATGCTAAAATAGAAGCGCGTTTTTCGGGGGCTGATCCAGTAGTGCTTCGCCAATTAGCTAAACAAGCAAAAGAAGTGTTAGCAAAAGATGCCGGTGCTTATAATATTCGTGATGATTGGCGTGAACGCTCAAAACTCATTCGCCCGCAACTTAACGAACAAAAAGCACGGCGTCTGGGTATCGCTAAAACAGACTTGGACCAACTATTATTAACCAGTTTTTCCGGTAAAAAAGTCGGCATTTACAAAGATGGTACTCAACAGATCCCCATTATTGCCCGCTCACCTGCACAAGAGCGTCTTAATGTTGAAAGCCTCCGTGACCTACAAATATACAGCCCAGTATTAGGCGTATTCGTGCCAATTACTCAAGTGGTGGATGAGTTTGTTGTACAGTGGGAAGACAGCCTAATAATGCGCCGCGATCGCAAACGTACTATTACAGTAATGGCCGATCATGACGTAATAGGCGATGAAACACCCGCTAAACTATTTTCAAGAGTCAGGCCAGGTATTGAAGCAATTAAACTCCCTAATGGCTATGAATTACAATGGGGCGGTGAGTTTGAATCATCAACAAAGGCAAAAAAAGCTATTTTTGGCTCGTTACCTTTGGGCTATTTAGCGATGTTTGCAGTCACTGTGTTGCTATTTAACTCAGTAAAAAAACCACTGGTTATTTGGGCCACAGTACCTTTAGCAATCATCGGTGTCAGCGCCGGCTTGCTAGTGATGAACGCCGCATTTAGTTTTATGGCGCTACTTGGGTTATTAAGCTTAAGCGGTATGTTGATTAAAAATGGCATTGTGTTGGTAGATCAGATCAACCTTGAGCTCAGTGAAGGCAAAGAGCCTTATCAAGCAGTATTTGATTCCGGTGTAAGCCGTGTGCGCCCCGTTGCGATGGCAGCAATCACCACCATTTTAGGAATGATCCCATTATTATTTGATGTGTTCTTCCAATCAATGGCGGTGACGATTATGTTTGGTTTAGGCTTTGCAACCGTGTTGACATTAATCGTAGTGCCGGTGCTTTATACCGTGCTATTTAAAATTGAGGTGCCAAAAGCAAAATAACTGAGGTTTAAATAAAACCAGGAGCACAATTTATGTTGTTCCTGGTTTTACAATTTGATCTTATTTTTTAAGGCTTAATGTGCCTGTGCGAGTGGTGCTATTTCTTCTTGCAGGTTTGGCGTTAGTTTGGTCATTTTTAGAATCAAAACGGCCTTGTTTGACATGCTTAGCAAAATCACGCTTTTTATCGTTTTCTTTGTAAGGCGTGCGTGCTTGTTTCGGCTTGCTGATATTCGCAGATTGTTTGTTCTCATCCACTGATAACTCTTCGGTTTTGCCCGAGTCGGCAATCGAATTATTAATCTCAGCCATTTCTTGCTCAGTTAAATGGCGCCACTGGCCAACATTTAAGCCTTTTAACGTGACATTCATAATACGTACGCGTTTTAAGGTGACCACTTCATAGCCCAAGTACTCGCACATACGACGAATTTGACGATTCAAACCTTGCGTTAATACAATAGTAAATTGTTGCGGTCCTGTTTGTGTAACTTTGCATTTTTTCGTGACTGTATCTAAAATTGGTAAACCACCTGCCATCTTATTCACAAACTGACGATTTAATGGCTTGTCGACTGTAACAACATATTCTTTTTCATGATTATTGCCAGCACGAAGAATTTTATTGACGATATCCCCTTCATTTGTCAGAAATATCAACCCTTCTGATGGCCGATCTAAGCGACCAATTGGAAAAATACGATCTGGGTAGTTAACCGCTTTGACGATATTACTTTGAATTTTACGCTCAGTTGTACAGGTTATACCAACGGGTTTGTTGTAAGCGATGTACGCCCGTTTCGGCACTTTCTTCAGCGGCTTACCATCAATCAGTACCGTGTCAGACAATGCTACTTTGACACCCATTTCCGGTCGTATACCATTGACAGTAACACGACCATCTTCAATATATTTATCCGCTTCGCGTCGTGAACAAAAACCGGTGTCACTAATAAATTTATTTAATCGTTTTAAGTCTGTCATGAGCCAAATTCACATTAATTTTAAAGGCCGATATTGTATACCCAAACCACCTTAAGATGCGAGCGCAGTTGAATTTAAAAGCGATTTAGACAAGGCACAGATTGCAAACAATAGAAGCCACTTGTTAAAATTAATCACGCAGTATAAAGCGCTGTTAAACCAACTATTAGCCTTTTCACAGCAAGCACCTAATTGGTTTGTTTATACTTAAACGATTGCTCTGTTTTACGGTATGTAGGTTTGCGCTAATTTTAACCTACAGTGACAGAGAAAAAATTACCACACTATTTACAGTAGCTTCAACTCAAGCAGCATTTGTATACTTTCGCCAAATAAATTCCATTGGACCTTGCTTAAAATAACGCGAATAAATCACACTAAAGCTAAGTTGAAAAATGACTAAACCACTCACTAATACGTAATATTCTAAATGATTAAAGCTGAGCACCCAGTGCGGATAAAAAACTTTAAACAACACTAACAAGCAAATAGTTTGCATTAGATATAAAGTTAATGCGAGCCTTCCTGCACGCTGCAATGCAATAAAGTGAAAGTCATGTTTTGTCGTCAGCCTTACCACAAAATGAATAATTAATAGGGCTGTGAATAATGCTGCAAACCAGCTTACGGGTTCTTTTAATGCACTAATAAATAAGCTAGATTGATATTCAAAACTGATCCTAATCGCACTTAACAGTAGCGCAATTGCCAATACTCTGATTTTGCTTAATTTAGTTAAACCAGTCTCAAACAGTTTATTTTTATAGCCATAAATACCGAATAGCATTAATCCTGCAGCCATCCACAAAGTGATCAGCGGAAGTGCAATGAGCATCACGATAAACATCACACTATTATTGACAAAAATAGTTAATGCCGATCCTCGTGAAGCATTATAACTTGCTAAAAAATCGGCCGAATCTCGATAGATAGTCAGTGTGGGGTCAACTAAGGCTATCAAAAACGTTATCGCTGCGGCTAGTGATAGAAATTGCCAACCGCGTTTTAATAACATCTCGTCACTCGCATCAAGGTATTGTATGACCAACCACCCTGCGCATGCATAGATAAACAAAATATCACCAGCCCACAACAAAAAGCCATGTAGTAAACCAAACACGGCTAATACTTTTAAGCGTTTTTGCAATTGCTCAACCTGCTGGTAACGCTGCCACTGAATATATAATCCAGCACCAAAGAGTAAGCAAAATAAGCTGCGAAAGCGGCCGTCAATAACACTAAGGCTCACCCATTGAATAACATGATCCGAAAAAGGCGGGGACTGTAATGGTACGTAACCAAATTCAAATAAACCGAAGGAATAGGCATTCATGTACATTAAGCCGAGCACAGCAACACCACGAATAACATCCATATTTTGATTACGCATTATTGAGCTCGACTTGTTAGTTGTGCTTATGTATGTTTGACCAGTCTAGCGCATCTCTATAAAACTTCGGTAGTAAATCACTATTTATGTTAATAAATACAACTGCTTGCTCCATAGCCCACCAGCTACCTGATTCATACGCTTTTACTGTTGCAAGGATATAATACAGGGTGTTTTTTTCTTCCATTAGAGCGTCTTTGATTGGTTCTGGAAATGGTAAACGAAGGAGTAATTGCTCCATTGGGCGATCTAATATTGCATCCAACAACGAAAAAAGACCGGTTAAAAAGGCACTATTCGCTTGCGAAGGCGCTATCTTTTTCGCTATCAGCTCACAAAATCGGGCCCGAATGATACACATTTTGATCAATTCGTTAGGTTTCGTTTGTGCAACGTGAGCGGTGATAATCAAGCTAACAAACTTCTTTATATGATCATGACCTAAATAAACTAAAGCCTGTTTGAGTGACTCTATTTCTTTTTGGACAGGAAACACACCGCTGTTGATCAATCTTAATAACTTAAATGCTAACGCTGTATCTAATTGAAACAATCGCGCAATCGCATTGATATCAGGATGCTCTTTCATAACTTGTGCATAGATGGTCAAGGCTAATGCATAGTTTATATCAATGTCTCTTTGTTGAATGACTACCGGCTTGGCAAAAAAATAACCCTGAAAATAATCAAAGCCCATCTTATGAGCTATTTTAAAATCATCAATAGTTTCGACTTTTTCGGCAAGCAACTTTAGCTTTTTGTATTTTTGCAGCCGTCGAATAAGCGGTTCAATTTGCTGCAAAGGAGTTATTTGAATATCAAATTTGATTAATTTAACAAGTTTTAAAAACCTTTCCCACTTAGGCTCATATACAAAATCGTCAAGTGCTAACACAAAGTTTTTATGAAACAGCGCACGACATAGCTGGTAGTTTTCTTCAGTCGGCTCAATTGTTTCGAGCAACTCAAGTACCACATCTTGCGAAGGCAAAAATGCACATAAATCCATTTTTAAAGAATCAGGACCGATATTTATCAGTGCTTTTTTACCAGAAGTAATATGTCGAGTGCCAAAATTAAGCTGATTTTCCATGATCAGTTTCGCCGTTGCGACACTTTCTTCAATATCCGGAAAATAATTATCACTACTATTACGAAACAACAATTCGTAGGCAACTACATGTTGACGACGATTGAATATTGCTTGGCGCGCAACAAATACTTGCACTTTTTCACCCTTAAACTCGACTATTGATGGTTAGTTACAAAATAAAAAACAATACTAAGTAACTAAATCATAATGTTATTACAATCCATTATAGCTAGTAAGATGATAAATAGCAGTATTAATTATAAAGTTTACTAATATAGTCCTTTGCTACGTGGGACCATGTAAAGCGAGCAGCCTTTGCATTGCTGACAATTTCGACCCATTGTTTAGGTTGTTCTTGTTTCAGAGTAAGAGTATTAGCAAAGCACGTTACTAGCGCCTCGCTTTGTGTTTGTAATGTGTCACCACTAAAACTAAAACCATTTTCCATATGTGTAATGGTATCCTTTAAGCCACCAACTTGGTGCACTAAACAAGGCTGTCCAGCTCGCATAGCTAGCATTTGGCTAATACCGCACGGTTCAAAGGAGCTTGGCATCAAGAATAAGTCTCCTAACTCATACAGTAATTCGCCAACGTAATTACCATAACCCTTTAAAAACAATAGGTTACTATTACGCGCCATGGCGGCTGTCATGACATCTTCAAGAGCCGTGTCACCGGAACCTAAAATTATCATACGTCCTTGCTGTTCATTTAACTTTTCACACAATGCATCAAGCACTTGCTGGTTTTCGTAGGGTTGGCGCAGTAACAAAGCTTTTTGATCGGTTAGGCGTCCAACACTGGTGACTAAAGGCCCTTTAACTGGCTGCTCAATAAACTGCTGTAACCGCTGATGAGCTATATAGTAACTGCTTTGCAGGTTAACTTCTTTAGCCATCCAAGCAAACAATGCCTGCTCTATTTCAAAGTATAATTGTGATAACGTACTGCTTATCTGCGCATTTTGATTGTGCTCAGTGTACTCACAGCCATTTAATATTCCGACGACTTTATTGTTTGCCATCGCATTATTCAAATCGCGCTCTAAACCTTCGCCACCAAAAAAGCCGTTATGCGGTTCACTGGCTTGCAATACTTCTAGTGCGTAGCTTGGAGATACTAAATGTATCTTATCAACTAAATTGATAGCGCTGCGCATCGGATTAAAGCAATGAGGATAACGCGGATCGCATAATACCTCGCCGTTATAACTTAACGCCGGAAACCATGCTTCTAAACTTGAATCATCTCCTTTGAATGGGCGGATCCCTTGCAGTGCAATATTGTGTACTGTAAATATACTACGCAAAGAAGAAAAAGATGCAAACCGATGATCAAACTTTAACAATACCGCCACACACGCACTGTGCCAATCATGCAAATGCAACACATCGGGACGGGTGATAACACCTTGCAATAGCGCTTCACACACTGCAGCATTAAATAATGCAAACTTAGTGGCATCAGTGGCAAAAGGTCGGTCACCATCATCATTACAGTATACAGCGCCATGGTGCTGGCTAAATAACGGATGTGACATTACTAATTGCCTGACTTGCTGCTGATCTACATATACTTGCGACACTTGAACATCATAAATATATCCTGCAAAGGGCACATGGAGCGTGCCTAATTGCACACGCTCTAACGCGGTAAAACCATAATCTGGAATAACCACGTCAACGGTTAAGCCAAGCTCCGCTAATGCTTTGGGACAATCTCGTAGTACATCTGCAACACCACCCACTTTGGCATTTGGTAAAGCGTCATTTTCGGCCGCAACCATTAATACATGCATCTTTTTCTTACTTCCTACAACTGTATGATATTTAAGCTAACTGTTTACTCTCACGCTCTTGGCGCTCAAGCTTTTTGGAAAGTTCTGTGAGCATTTCACGAGTCACTAATACTATGCCCTTTTTAGACACTCTAAAACCATTTTCCTCGTCGACCTTACGATCAAAACCGATTTCAACACCCGCAGGCACTTCACAACCGCGGTCGATAATAGCACGACGAATGCGACAATTACGTTGAATAATTGCACCTGGTAATATCACCGACTCTTCAATTTCACAGTATGAACGAATGTGTACATTAGAAAATAACAGTGATTTACGAACCACCGAGCCTGAAATGATACAGCCGCCTGATACGGTTGAATCTACAGCCATGCCACGTCTGTCGTCATTATCAAAAATAAACTTAGCGGGTGGCAGTTGTTCTTGGTAGGTCCAAATAGGCCAAGTTGGATCGTATAAATCCAGCTGTGGTTCTGGCATCACCAGCTCCATGTTTGCTTCCCAAAATGAGTCCAGTGTACCCACATCGCGCCAATAAGGTTGGCCGTCATGACCAGGCTCTCGAAATGGAAAAGCAAATACATTATGCTCTTCAATAATTGCCGGAATAATATCATGGCCAAAATCACGGCCTGAACCTTCGTTTTCTGCGTCTTTTTTTAGTTGTTCAAATAAGAACTCAGTATTAAATACATAATTACCCATTGATGCTAAGCAAGTCCCCGGACGACCAGGAATTGAACTTGGCATTTTCGGTTTTTCGTCAAAACGACGCACTCGCTTTTCTTCATCTACCGTCATCACACCAAATGTTTCTGCGGCTTCCTCGCAGGGAACTTCTATACAGCACACTGTCATGTCCGCACCAGTTTCTACATGTTTTGCCAATAAGCCGCCGTAATCCATACGATACACATGATCGCCAGATAAAATCATTACATACTTAGGTAACTCATGACGAATAATATCCATATTTTGAAACACCGCATCTGCAGTGCCGCAATACCATTCATCACCATAACGCTGTGATGCCGGTAATATCTCTACAGATTCACCCAGTTCCTTTTTAAAATGACCCCATGCACGGTTAACATGGCGGATCAGCGAGTGCGATTTATATTGTGTTGCAATCCCAACACGACGAATACCTGAATTAATACAGTTTGATAGCGGGAAATCGATAATACGATGTTTGCCACCAAAATAAACCGCCGGTTTGGCCCGCCAATTTGTTAATTCATGTAAGCGTGAACCTCTGCCCCCTGCTAAAATCAGTGCGTAGGTTTCTCGTGTCAGACTACTTATGTAGCGATTTGCATAACTTGGCATAATTTATCTCCGTATTAATCTTTGCTATTGCTTACGGCTGTGTCGGCCGAACTAGATGTTGTTAATGCTTCTAAATGCCAAATATCATCACTGTATTGGCTGATCGTTCTATCACTTGAAAAAGTACCACTGGCCGCAGTATTTAAAATACTCATTTGCGTCCAATGCTGTTGATCTTGATAAGCGTGTTCAACAGCTTTTTGAGCTTGTACAAAACTATCAAAATCGTGGGCAACCAACCAAGGATCATGAGGACTTTTGATTGCACCAATAATGTCGTCAAATAAACCAGGTTCGAATAAATTAAAGTGCCCACTTTCAAGTAATTGCATAACATTCAGTAAGTCAGGTGTATTATGAATAATATGTAATGGGTTATAGCTTTGTTTTATTCCTTCAATTTGCTCAGCTTGTGCACCGAATAAGAAGAAGTTATCAGCTCCTACTGCATCGCGAATTTCTATGTTAGCACCATCTAAAGTGCCAATTGTCAGCGCACCATTCATCATAAACTTCATATTACCAGTACCAGATGCTTCTTTACCTGCGGTTGAAATTTGTTCAGACAAGTCTGTTGCGGGGCAAATAGTTTCCATTGCTGTAACATTATAATTTGGTAAAAATGCCACCCGTAAATAAGGCTGAGCAAGTGGATCTTTGTTGATCACATCTGCAACATTATTAATTAGCTTAATAATGCGCTTAGCCATGTAATACCCCGGTGCTGCTTTGCCTCCTAGTAATACACAGCGTGGCACTAAATTGGCGGTATCGCCACGACGAATACGGTCATATAGGTGAATAATGTGTAATACATTCAGTAATTGGCGCTTATACTCATGAATTCGTTTAACTTGCACATCAAATAGCATGCTAGTATCAAATTCAACACCACAACGTGCTTTGACTAAATCAACTAGCCGTTGTTTGTTTTCAAGTTTGACGCTTTGCCATTGTTTATGGAATTTAACATCATCATAATAGCGACGCAGCTGGCTAATTTGCGCAAAATCCCTCACCCAATCTTGACCAATTTTTTCACCAATCAACTGGGTTAGTTTAGGGTTACAATGAGCTATCCACCGCCTTGGCGTTACACCATTAGTTTTATTGTTGAATTTTTCAGGCCACAATTCATAAAAAGTTTTAAACAAACCTTCTTTAAGTAATTCTGTGTGCAATGCTGCTACGCCATTAACTGAAAAACTGCCAACAATGGCTAAATACGCCATTCTTACTTGTGGATCTGAGCCTTCTTCAATTAAAGACAACGCTTGTTGTTTTGCAACATCACCCGGCCATGCCAACGCAACTTGAGCAAGAAAGCGCGCATTTATTTCATAAATTATTTCAAGAATACGCGGTAATAAACGCGCAAATAATGACACAGACCACTTTTCGAGCGCTTCTGGAAGCAACGTATGATTGGTATAAGCCATGGTTTTTGTGGTGATCTGCCATGCAGCATCCCAATCCAAGTCATAATCATCAATCAGCAATCGCATTAACTCTGCAACAGCAATACTTGGGTGGGTGTCATTAAGTTGAAAAACATGAAAATCAGCAAAATCACTAAACTTTTCACCATGCTGTGATACCCATAGACCAACAATATCTTGTAAGCTCGCCGACGATAAAAAGTATTGCTGCCTTAAACGTAGCTCTTTACCATTTTCGCTGCTGTCATTAGGATAAAGTACCATGGTGATTTGTTCGGCAAGGTTTTTATGCGCGACGGCTTCTGAGTAACTACCGGCGTTAAACTCACCTAAATCAAACTCATCAGTGGCTTCTGATTTCCAGAGTCTGAGGGTGTTAACTATGTCATTTTTATAGCCAGGGATCGGCACATCATAAGGGACAGCTAATACATCTTCAGTGTCTAACCATTGTCGATGAATGCGTCCGTTCTTATCAGTATAACTTTCAACATGGCCAAAAAACTTAACACGCTTGGCTTGCTCTGGTGCGCTCAACTCCCATGGATGCCCTTCACGTAACCAATTATCAGGCTGCTCTATTTGATGGCCATTTTCGATTGACTGGTTAAACATGCCGTATTCATAACGAATACCATAACCGGTTACAGGTAATGCTAAACTCGCACAACTATCTAGAAAACACGCAGCTAAGCGGCCTAAACCACCATTACCTAACCCAGCGTCATGCTCTGCTTGCGCAACATGTTCAATGTGAGCGCAATAATTATTAAGTGCAAGTTTGACTTGCTCTTCTAAATCTAAATTTAAAATGGCATTACCTAGTGCTCGGCCCATTAAAAACTCAAGTGATATATAAGCCGTTTTACGACGCTTTTCACTGTGCATTTGCTGTTTTGTTGCTCGACAACGAGCGACTAATCGATCGCGAATTGTCAACGCTAGTGCGTTATACAAATACAGTTGAGACTTTCCGACCTTATCGCGCCCAAGGGTATAATAGAAATGGCGTGATAAATCATCTTCAAGCGTACTTTCATCTATTAAAGGGGCATCTTGCCAACCTTTAGCAACACACATTTGTTCACCATTATTCGCCATTACATTCGTCCTCTAAATTGGCTGTAAAAACCCAACTGCTTTGTGCAGCAACCTCAAACTGTTCTGTATTTTTAACCATTGCTTGATCAACACTGCTAAGCGCTAAACGCCATACCGATAAATCGTGATTAGCAGGTAATTGACATTTAACTGCCACATTACTGGCATTCAAAATAATGAGTAATGCCGTATTTAGTTGTGTATCTTTTAAGCTATACATCAAAAACTGTTTTGAACCATCATGCCAGTCACTTTCTTGCATGGCTTGGCTTTGCTCGGTATACCAATCAACACTAAATCGCTTATCGCTATCGTGTAAAAATACACTGTGTTTAAACACACAGTGTTGCTTTCGTAAGGTCAATACATCGTCAATAAAACGAATGAGGCTGTGGCTACGCTGCGAGTCTTTCCATGCCAGCCAACTAGTGCGGTTATTTTGACAATAAGCATTGTTATTCCCTCCTTGCGAGTGCCCCATTTCACTGCCTGATGACAGCATAGGCACCCCTTTGGAAAGTAGTAAGGTAAGTAAAAAGTTTTTTTGTTGTTGTAACCGCATGGAGGTAACTTTTAAATCATCAGTAAAGCCTTCAACACCGCAATTAAACGAATAATTAGCACTGTGCCCATCGCGGTTTTGTTCACCATTTGCTTCGTTATGCTTTTGTTCGTAACTCACTAAATCGGTTAAAGTAAAGCCATCATGACTGGTTATAAAATTAATACTATTTAATGGCCCACGGTGATTATGATCAAACAAATCAAAAGAGCCATGTAAACGTTTTGCAAGATCAGCCAGCATATTGTGCTGCCCTTGCCAAAAGCGCCTAACAACATCACGGTATTTATCATTCCACTCACGCCAAGGCGCAGGAAATGCTCCCAATTGATAACCACCAGGGCCTATGTCCCAAGGCTCAGCAATTAATTTCACTTGGCTTAACACTGGATCTTGATTGATTGCTTGTAAAAAACTATGGGTTTGGCTAAAGCCATGCGGCGTCCGTCCAAGAATAGTTGCTAAATCAAACCTAAAACCATCAACACCCATTATTTCTACCCAATAACGTAAGCTATCGAGTACCATTTTCAAGCTAAATGGGTCGTCTATATTTAAGGTATTACCACACCCAGTGTCATTGATATAAACTTCAGGGTTATCGTTAACACTACGGTAATAACCAGAGTTATTTAGGCCGCGCCAAGATAACAAAGGACCGTCGCTACCAGCCTCTGCGGTGTGGTTGTAAACCACATCTAAAATCACTTCAATACCCGCTTGATGAAGTTTAGTAACCATTTGTTGAAATTCACCAATTTCATCAGTTACTAAGTAATCTTTATTTGGTGTAAAAAAATTTAATGTATTGTAACCCCAGTAGTTTTGCAGGCCTTTGGCGGTTAAAAACTGTTCGCTAATAAAACTATGTACCGGTAACAATTCTAAAGTGGTTACGCCAAGTGTACGTAAATGCTCTATAAAACTGGGATGGCTCAAGCCCAAATAGGTACCTTGTAGCTGACTTGGAATAGAGGGATGTCGTGCTGTGGCGCCTTTAACGTGACATTCATAAATAACCGTTTCTCCCCAACTATGGCCCGGTTTTTTACCTTGATAAGGCTGCAGCTGTGTGACTTTAGATTTAGGGATATCAATGGCGTTATTTACCGTACTCAAAGTACCTTTAGGCATTTGCCCATAGTGGCGTTCACTCCAGGTAAACTCACCAAATAAATCTTTTGCATAGGGATCAATTAACAATTTTTGGCTATTAAAAAACAATCCTTTTTTAGGTTGATATTCACCTTCTGCGCGATAACCATATAAAGTGCCCATAGCCAGTGGGGTTATATGTAAACTCCATATCCCCCCTTCATTATTATTCATTGCTAACTTTAAAACTTCGGTATGACCACTGGCATCAAATAAACACACATACAACTGTTTAGCCAATGGCGCATAAACGGCAAAATTTACACCGTTTGTTAATACACTGGCTCCCAGCGGAAAAGTTTGCCCTTTATTTAATTCAATCGATAAACTCATCAGCCACCCTTTTTAAATAAACCGTCGCAAGCGCTGGCAGTGAGAGTTTAATACTATGTTGATGCCCGTGGCATGGAGTTGCTGTACTAGTTGTTTTAGCTGATTGCCCACACACTTGTACTCCAGAACCAAATAACTGTTCATCATCGGTATTTAAAATTACTTCAAATTCACCTGAGCTTGGCACACCAATACAATAATCATGATAAACCGTTGGTGTGAGGTTACTTACCACAACCACGTAATTACTTGCTTTCTTAGCAAAGCGAATAAAACTAAAAATACTCTGTTGAGCATTTTGATTATCGATCCAGCTAAAACCTGACGATTCAGTATCTAGCTGATGTAAAGCTGGAAGTTCGCGATATACTTTATTGAGCTGCGCGATAGTTCGTTGCACACCTTGATGCGATAGATGCTCAAGCAAATGCCAATCAATTGATTGATCATGATTCCACTCGCTACGCTGGGCAATCTCACCGCCCATGAACAGTAATTTTTTGCCCGGATGCGCCCACATAAATGCATAGTACGCGCGTAAATTTGCAAATTTTTGCCAATCATCACCAGGCATTTTTTCAATTAATGAGCCTTTACCGTGCACCACTTCATCGTGGCTCAAAGGTAAAATATAATTTTCACTATAGGCATACACCATCGAAAAAGTTAATTCATGATGATGATGTTGGCGATATAATGGATCGCGTTGCATATAGTGAAGGCTGTCGTTCATCCAGCCCATATTCCACTTGTAGCCAAATCCTAAGCCATCATGATTCACCTGACGGGTAACACCAGGCCACGCTGTTGACTCTTCAGCCACCATCATAATGCCGGGGTTATTAGCATAACAACGTAAGTTAACTTGCTTTAAACACTCAATAGCACCAAGATTCTCGCGCCCACCAAACTTATTCGGGATCCACTGTCCATCTTCACGACTGTAATCAAGGTACAGCATTGAGGCAACAGCATCGACACGTAATCCATCAATGGCAAATTCTTCTAACCAATACATTGCATTAGCAACTAAAAAGCTGCGGACCTCTGGGCGATCATAGTTGTAGATATAGGTATTCCAATCTGGATGGAAACCTTGACGCACATCGGCATGTTCAAATAAATGTGTGCCATCAAAACGATGCAAGCCATGCGGATCACTTGGGAAGTGGCCTGGAACCCAATCAATGAGTAAACCAATGTTAGCTTGGTGACATTGCTCTACAAAATAACGAAAATCATCCAAACCGCCAAACCGACTCGTTGGTGCAAATAAGCCAACTGGCTGATACCCCCAAGAACCATCAAATGGAAATTCACTGATCGGCATAAGTTGGATATGCGAAAAGCCTTGTTCAGTGACATAATTAATTAACCGCTGTGCTAATTCTTGATAAGTTAAATAACGATCTCCCTCTTCTCGCTGCCAAGAACCTAAATGCACTTCATAGATAGAGATAGGTGCATCAATCGCGTTGCGTTTAACACGCTGACGTTGCATTTTATCAGTTAGTTTAATTGCTGCGGGCCGAGTTTGAAGTACTGAAGCAGTGCCTGGTGCTTGCTGCATTTTAAATGCAAATGGATCAGCCTTTTCGAGCACTTCGCCACTGAGAGTTGTTATAGAGAACTTATAACACTGACCTTCACTGAGCTCTGGAATAAATAAGTCCCAGACTCCAGACGCAGGGTTAAAACGCATAAAGTGTTGGCTTTGCTGCCAGTGATTAAATTCGCCAATAACTGAAACACTGCTAGCATTAGGTGCCCAAACACTAAAACGTACACCTGAAACACCTTTAAAATCAATAAAGTGGGCACCAAGATGGCGATATGCGTGCTCTAATGTGCCTTCATTAAATAAGTACATAGCACTATCATCTAGGCTGCTATCAAAACTATACACATCTTCACAAATAACCTGACAATCGCTGTAATCTACCACTAGCTGATAAGCTGAAATATCTTGATTATCAAGCTGTGCTATAAATAAATCTGAATCACCATAGCGTGTGCTAACAATCATTTGCTGAGGCAGTTTTATCGTTACTTTTGTTGCCCCGGGCATATAACAGCGTATTTCACTGTGCGTGTCAGTAATTGCATGTACGCCTAAAAAACTAAACGGATCTTTAAAACAGCCACGCTTTAAAGCATTAACTTGTTGATCATAGTGCTGTGACTTTGCGGTTTTACGAACAATACTGTTCATTTAATTAGTCCTTATGGAATTAATAGCACTGAGGAATGCACTGTGACGTGTGAATATTTGTTCACTTGAATGCGTTAATACCCGACGCCAATTAGGATATTCTTGATCCGTTCCAGGAATGTTTACAGGTAACGTTTGCTCATCTAAATCATCGAGCTGGATAGTAAATAACCGCGCTGGTGCAGCGGCCAAGCCTAAGGTCAGCGCCTGATAAACATCACTTGCTGTACTATCTAAAAACAAGGTGTGTGCTGCACATCCTGACAGAAAACGCAGTAGTCGTTGTTTTTCAATATCTCGGTCTGCACGCAGTTGAGTTAACTGTTGTTCATCAATTAATTGATATTTTAATTTCAAAGTAAGATCAAGCCCCTGCCACCAACCAAAGAAAGGCGGTACATCATGGTTTGCAACCATTAACAATGATTGTGGCGCAAATGACTGGGCCGCTAAAAATTCACCTTGATAATCTTTTTCAAAATAGAATAAGCTATTTGAAAATATTGCTTTATCTGCAAGTGCAGCTTTCACCTCTGGTGGAACAACCCCAAGATCTTCACCAATGACAATACATTGATTCAAATGGGATTCTATTGTCAGTACCGCTAATAAATGCTCAAATGGATAATACACATAGCAACCATCTTGTTGCTGTTGATGCTCGAAACACCACCATAAACGGCGAATTGCCATAACATGATCGATACGCAAACCACCGACGTTTTCCATATTTGCACGGATCAATGCTCGGTAGTAGCTAAAATTATTATCACTGAGCTTAATCGGATTCAGTGCTGGCAATCCCCAGTTCTGGCCATGCTCTGCCCATGGATCAGGCGGTGCGCCTACATAAGCAGAATCGGTAAATAACGATTGTTGATTGAGGAATTCGCTACCATCGCCGGCGCAACCCACCGCTAAATCATTGATCAAACCAATACTCATTCCCTGCTCTCGGGCGGTAGTTTGGCATAATTTTAATTGCACATATGCTTGCCATTGCAAGTAGTAAGCAAAGTCGCTGTCAGTAACTTTTAAGGTCGCAAGTGTCGCACCATGTTGTTGACAAAAATCACTAAAGTGTTGTTTGCGGTGCTTACTCCCATGCATACAAAAATGCTGGTATAGCAAGTTAAAGGCTGCGTATTTGAACTCACTCACTGCACTGTAATTAATATACTGCGACTGCAGAGTCCGCTTTTTAAAGTCACTCGCATAGTTGCTTTGTAAATACGCAGTGATATTGGGGTTATTAATGCTGTCATCGCATAAATCAATTGATATATAGAGTGGATTTAATAATGCACGATTATTCGGGCTATATGGACTTGCTCGCTCTGGTTGCTCAGAAAATAATAAATGCAGTGGATTGAGTAAAATATAATCCAGTTTATGACTTGCTGCTTGCTCTGTCAGCGATAATAAATCGGCAAAATCGCCTATCCCTAGTGCTGCATTATTTTTTAAACTGTAAAGTTGAATTGAAAGCCCACTTTGTTTTTTATCCGTCACTTGAAAGCTATATTTAGGTGTCACCCACAGTTGAGTTTCAGCCGTTAAACCTGCAACATTAATGCTTGCATCATGATAACCAGTAGGCAATGCTGGAAGCGGGAAAATGAGCTCTAAATAAGTGACGTCGTTAAACAAATAATCGCCACTGCATTGTAAATCAGCTAATTGGTGAGTAATGCTGGGCAAATCAAGCTGCGCAAATGAGACTGTACATTGTTGCCCTAACATACGCTTATCAATACGCACTTTAACGGCTGGTTGTTCAGCACATACCAAACTACAATCGGGTACTAATTGCAGCCATTTATTGGCATCTAAGCTGATATTTAAATGAGAAATTTGGGCGTGATCCGTAATATCAACACCACAACAACTGAGTGCCGCACTGCGGGTTGCATCGCTAAAAACCACGTGTTCACCGGTATACTTGGTGTATTCATAGCCAATACCATGTAGATAAAAAAGCTGTGAAAGAGACTCCATTTACCACGCCTTAAATACGTTGTGTATTGACTATGCTATTTTCTGTACCAAAACTGTTTGCTATGTATCCATCGGCATGATGGTCATTGTCCCAAATAGTACCATTAACTAAATACCGAAAATGAAACTGTTGATCGTTCGGTAATCGCTGCTTGAGCTTAAAACATTGTTCTTTTTTATTAAACTTCATTGCAACAGGTTGCCAATCAGTAAATTCAGCGACTAACTGAACTTGCTCAGCCTGAGGATGCTGAAATTCAAATGTTACTTCAGCTTCGTTTTTAGTTTTAAAAAATCGTTTACTTAACATATTGGGCTCCAAACTAAACCTTAAGGTCAATTAATCCTTGCCACAGAAGTGCGTTCAACTACTCAACATACGCAGGGCTGTAAAATATTATTAGTGCGTGTTGACCTTTCAGAGTCAAAATCTTCAACCTTTAGGCTGTGTGTTCGATCGGTATACTACGTTATCGCACAATTTATGTAGATAAAACACTACTATGTGCTCTGTCTAGCATAAAAACCAAACATACTGCGGTAAAAGTAAACTCAAAAAATAAACACGCTCTAGTTAAACAAAGTTATATTTATGCTTTATGACAGTGCGATTAAATAAATATTGCACCAAATGTGTGCAAATGAAGCAAAAAACACTCACTTTATGATTACCATCTTAATGACAGCAAGAACTAAACCAAGTTAATCACTGTCTGAATTGTGACCTTTAAAGTAGTTAACAAATAACCACTGGTAAAGTGAATTTATTTAATAGTTGAATTGAGTAAACGCTCAAAAAATACTGATAAAATAACATCTAACTGAAAAGACGTTCCTTATTCAGGGGCGTTATTAAAGAAATGTTTTGTCAGTTAGTCTTACAAACTATATACTGAAAAAAATGTGTAATACCTAATAACAAATTCATATAATTAGGATAAAATGGTTTAATGGAATGACTAAACTTTTTCGCTTACTCAGTATTGCCTTTATTGCTATATTTATTTTTTGCTTTAGCATGAATATTTTATTAACGAAACAAGTCAATACCATTAATCCGCAACAATCTAGTATTGCCACTCGCGCTTTTGATACTGCTACCACCCAACTAACGATGCCCTCTTGGTATAACCCGATATTAAATGGCCACTATATAGTTAGCAAAGACGGTACTGATTACTTACTAATTAGAGCAACAGATACACAGTTTATTACCGCTCAAGCATCATCCATCATCAATGCCACTATTTTATCACCTGTAAACTTTATTCTACTGATTTTAATAGGTTTATTTTTAACATGGTATTTTGGTAAACAATTAAACATAAAGCGTGAAAAACAGCTGATAGAACAACTTAATATACAAACAAAAAAAGTTATCGAATCATTTAATATTCAACTTCCTGAACTTGAGCATGCGACAGAAGTAACTCGTTTAAGCCAAGCAATTAATGCATTAACCAGCCATGTAGCTAATTATGCCCGTGAAACTCAAACCAGCATTTGCCAAGATAAATTGACTTTGTTGATTGACCGTCATGCTTATATCGAGCACCTAGACCGCCAACTCAACGGTGCTGAACTAAAAAATATTCACTGTGCCTTGTTATTTATTGATTTAGATGGCTTTAAGCAAGTGAATGACTCTTTTGGCCACAGTTTTGGTGATGAAGTATTGATTCAAGTAGCCGAACGTCTGGCTAGCGTATTACGCCATCATAAGCTTAATGATATCAATCCCACCAGTCTATTAGAGCAAAATTTAGCGCGTTTAGGGGGCGATGAGTTCTCTATTTTCATTAATAATATTGATTGCAACTCTAAAAGCTTAGATGTGGCACAGCATGTACTAAACGAAATAGAGCGGGACTTTGTTCTGGGTAATAAACTAATTAAGATCAGTGCCAGTGTCGGTATTGCTGTTTATCCTGAAAGTGCATCAACTCCCCATGCTTTGTTGCAAATGGCGGATGTTGCTATGTATCGTGCTAAAACCGATGGGCGTGGTATTTTTAAAGTCTATTCGCCAGAAATGGGTAATAAAATGCGTCGCTACCATTACTTACTCGAAGAGCTGCGTTTAGCCATTGCGTGTCATAATTTTCATTTATCATTTCAGCCTATTGTGCATGTTGAAGATTGCGCCATTGATTACTTCGAAGCGTTAGTGCGCTGGGACCATCCTGTTGAGGGGGCTATTTCTCCAGTGGAGTTTATTCCGATTGCAGAAGAATCAAACCTTATATTAGAGCTTGGTGATTGGATAATGCTAGAATCATGTCGACAAATGGCAGCTTGGCACAATGCTGGTATGCGCAAAGTTAAAATCTCAGTTAATGTCTCTGGCATTCAACTCAAACATCGCCCAATTCATGAATGGGTAATGAAAAAACTAGCCAAGACAGGGCTACCGCCCACTTCATTGATGTTAGAGATCACTGAATCGACATTGATCACCGCTAGCAACACTATCATTAATGAATTAGAGAAATTGCGTAAAGAAGGCGTCACTATTGCAATAGATGACTTTGGTACCGGTTTTAGCTCATTAAGTACCTTAGCTGATCTACCTATTGACGTAATCAAGATTGATAGATTATTCATAGCGCAAGCTAATGAAAACCCGAAATATAACAAAATATTAAATTCAATCAGTGAATTAGGTACTAAGCTTGGGCTTAAAATCGTTGCTGAAGGAGTTGAAGAAATCGCCCAGTTTGAATTAGTGAAACGCATGGGAATTAGCAGCGTACAAGGGTATTTAGTTAGTCGTCCGCAGTCATCTGTGAATGTTGGCAGTAAGGTACTACAAGGGAATGTTAATCATATCGCCGCGACGGGCACTGGCGTTTGGAACCTCGAAACTTAACGATTTGTCATTTAAAATTTTATTACCATGGAAATCTAGCTAAAAATAGATAATAATATTTAATAATTAGTATCCAATCCCCCATCTTACATGCTTAAAAAAAGTCTCTTTTCCTTAATCTCAATCGTAATTTTAGTTAGTGTTATTCTTACTAGCATGTCAATTTATACCTTATACAGCAAAAAGAAACTCAGTGTTGATCCTAAACTAAAAGAAATATCGGGGATCGAATTTGATAAATTCAAGCGCTTATGGGCAATAAATGATGGCGGTAATGAAGCAAAACTTTATCGTCTCAACGAGGACGGCTCTATTGCCAAAGAGGTACTGGTTACTAATGCGAAAAACATTGATTGGGAAGATATGACTCAGAATGATTTTGGGCACTTCTTTTTAGGAGACTTTGGTAATAATAATCAAGAACGTAAATGGCTCACTATTTATAAAATAGAAAATCCCATCGACATTAAAACTGATACCACCGAAGCTGAAATTATCAAGTTCACTTATCCAGAACTCGACGGTAGCCCTATCACTCCAGATAAACGAAACTTTGACCTAGAAGCATTTGTAGCCTTTGGCCGCCACTTATATTTGTTTACTAAAAACCGTACGGAACCGTTTGATGGGATTACAAATTTGTATAAAGTTGGCGATCATGCAGCGAATTTTGATGCGCAGTTAATAGATTCCTTTAAAACTTGTACAACGATGGAAAAGCTCTGTTGGATAACTTCAGCGGCACTTAGCCCCGATCGTACAAAGTTAGTATTACTAGATTCAACAAGCATTTGGTTATTTGAAAACTTTACTGGTGATAAGTTTTTCTCAGGAGACGTATCGCGGATAGATTTGGGTATTGTGACTCAAAAAGAAGCGATTACATTTTATGATGAAAATACCATTGTATTTACCGATGAAGAATTTAAAGGAATTGGCGGTAACGCCTATGTCATTAAACTCGATGAAGTAAAAAAAACCATCATTAAGAAAATACCAACGGCGTCAGATTAAAATAAATCTATATCAGTGCTTTTGTCGTTTGAGTTAATTAAGTTATTTTCCATTAACTGTTCATAAAAGCACAGCCTATTGCGACCATTTTCTTTTGCATAATAAAGTGCCTTATCCGCATTTTCCAATACAGTAATAGGGAAATCATAAGGACTGATACGACACATGCCTATACTTACAGTCATATTTTCAACAAATGGAAAATGAGTGTCTCTGATCATCTCCATAAACTCATTCATTTTCTTTTCGATAGATTCAAAGTTAGTAGGTTCAAACACTATCACAAATTCCTCACCACCAAAGCGAAAAATCAAGTCTGTTGAACGCAGGAAGTGACGCATTTTTTGTGCAAGTAACAATAAAACCTCATCACCACAAACATGACCAAAGCTATCATTAATTTTTTTGAAATGATCAATATCAAGCATTGCTAACCAAGATGTTGAACTGAGCTTTCGCTTGCGATTATCATCCGTTTTAACAGTTTTATGCTGTTTAATTACTTGCTTTTCAATTAGCTGCTTTATTTTTTTATCAAATGTTTGCCTATTTAACAGACCAGTCAGTTGATCCCGTTCATTCTCATGCAAGATAAATAAATAATTTTCATAAATACGGCAAAAGGCATTAAGCAAAACCTGATCCGAGCTTTTTAAACCTTTGCAAACAACAGCAATTGCACCTATCGGCTTTTCTTGCAAAGATATTGGTAACCAACGTTTCTCGATACCATCAGCAGACTGTACAGTAATAATGCAAGCTGAGCGCAAACATGACAACAGTTCAGGCTCTGGTGAATCAACAACTTGACGTTGCGCCCACTCAAACTGATTACCATTGATTACTTTTAACGATATACTGCGCTCAATCGTTAAATCACTTTGCACGTCTAAATCCTTATAAACTACAATTTCTGTACAACCAACAAATTCTTGGATCGTCGAGATCAAGCTATATTCCAATGAATCTACATCACGGTTTTTGGTTATTTTAATTAGTGAATTTAATAAGTTTTCTTCCATAAGGATCCTGTATTCAAATAACTGAACATTCTTATTATGACTAATTACCCGTATAAAAGATTATAAAAATATAAATCAAACAAAAACGTCAATAAATTTTGCTCTCATAATTACATTAACGAGTAAGAAAACCCAGTGCTAGTCGTAAGTGTAGTGTGTAAATACTGTTTAGTCACAATAGAAAGTATGACATTCTGTATTTATCGTCAACTTAGCGTTTAAATTTTGTTTCTAAAATAACAGAAGAAGTCGTACGTTCAACTCCATCTAAATTACCAATATCATCGAGTAAATGGCTGAGTTTTTCTAGATTTTGTGCTTGCACAACTGCAATTAAATCAAACTCACCACTGATAGCATACAATTGTGAGATGGCATCAATCTGCTTGAGCTCGAGGTTAGTTTTAGTGGTTAGTTTTTGCTTTACCTTAATCGATACATGGGCCGATACCATGGCACTTAAGTACGCATCGCCATAGTCAACACTGTAGCCCTTTATCACTCCAGTCTCTTCTAGCTTTAACATCCTACTTTGTACCGTTGAGCGTGATAAGTTAAGTGCCCTGGCAAGATCAGAAATACTCGCTCTGGCATTCGTGCGAAGTATAGAAAGTAGCTTTTCGTCTTGTATAGTTATCATATTGATTATTAACCTCGTCATTTTGTATTTTATTTTAATCATTTTTCACAAAATAGCACTGCAAATTTAAGCTTTGAACTCAGATAATAGCGGTAGTAAATAAGAAAAATTATTAAAGCACATTATTGCAGGGTAATAAGGGCTTGATTAACCCATCAAATGCAATTTGTTTTTTTCATATTAAGCCAGAATTAGGTGTAACAAATGCAAGTAACAAGAGAATTATTCAACGACGTAATGGTCCCTAACTATAACCCATCAGAGGTTATTCCGGTGCGTGGCCAAGGTTCTCGTGTTTGGGATCAAAACGATAAAGAATATATCGACTTTGCTGGCGGTATTGCGGTCAACTGTTTAGGTCACTGTCACCCAGCCCTTGTTAATGCGTTAAAAGAGCAAGGCGAAAAAATCTGGCACTTATCCAATGTCATGACTAATGAGCCAGCACTTCGATTAGCTAAAAAAATCACCGACGCAACATTTGCAGACAAAGTTTACTTTGCAAACTCAGGCGCAGAAGCAAATGAAGCAGCGCTAAAACTCGCACGTCGTTTCGCATTGGATGTACATGGTGCTGATAAAAGCCAAATAATCGCATTTAACAAAGGCTTTCATGGTCGTACCTTTTTTACCGTAACTGTGGGTGGCCAAACCGCATATTCTGACGGTTTTGGTCCTAAACCAGCCGCAATTGATCATTGTGACTACAATGATTTAGCTGCTTTTGAAGCACTGATCAGCGATAAAACCTGTGCCGTAATGATGGAACCTCTGCAAGGTGAAGGCGGCATTATCTCTGCAAATAATGAATTTATCAAAGGTGTGCGTGCTTTGTGTGATAAACACAATGCATTGCTTATTTTTGACGAAGTACAAACGGGTGTAGGCCGTACAGGCTCACTATACGCATACCAAGAATTAGGCGTGACACCAGATATTTTAACAACAGCAAAAGCGTTGGGTGGCGGTTTCCCTATTGGTGCGATGATCACCACTTCTGATATTGCAGCACATCTTAAAGTGGGCACGCATGGTTCAACCTATGGCGGTAACCCGTTAGCGTGTGCAGTGGCAGAAGCGGCATTTGATACCGTGAATACCGAACAAGTGCTAAGCGGCGTTAAACAGCGTGAACAGCTTTTCCGTGATGGTTTTGCAGCGATCAACGCAAAATACGACGTATTTAGTGAAGTACGCGGTAAAGGTCTATTATTAGGCGCCGTACTAAACAGCAAGTTTGAAGGGCGCGCTCGCGACTTCTTAGTAGCAAGTACTCAACAAGGGCTAATGAGCTTAGTTGCTGGTACTGATGTTATTCGTTTTACGCCTTCGCTGGTGATCCCACTTGAGGACATTAAAGAAGGTCTAGTGCGCTTTGAAAAAGCCGTAGCAGACGTTGTAAACGGTTAACCTAATTTAACGCCCTGTTTAGGGCGTTAATGGAGCACTTTTAAATGCAAGTATTACGTCCTATAACCGCAAATGATTTTGACTCACTAAAACAAATAGCAATAGAGTCAGGCCATGGTTTTACATCATTACCTGTTGATGATGCCTTGTTGCTAGAGAAAATTGAACGAGCAGAAAGGAGCTTTGCAAAAAACATTAATAAGCCTCAAGACGAGGGCTACCTATTTGTATTAGAAGACAGTGAAACAGGTCAAGTCGTTGGCACTACCGCGATTGAAGCGGCGGTCGGTATGAACGTTCCTTTGTATCACTATCATTTAGGTAAAACGGTTCATCATTCACGCACTCTTAACGTATATAACACCGTTGATATTCTCAGCATGTGTAATGATTACACCGGCTGCTCAGAGATATGCACACTATTTTTACGTGAAGATAGCCGCAAAGGGCTAACAGGACGTTTCTTATCGCGTTCACGCTTTTTGTTTATGGCTCAACACAGTGAGCGTTTTGCCGATACCATCATTGCAGAAATGCGTGGCGTTAGTGACGAAAACGGCCATTCTCCATTTTGGCAATGGCTTGAAGAACATTTTTTCAGTATTGAATTCCCACTAGCCGATCATTTAGTCGGCTTAGGCGATAAAGTATTTATTAGTGAATTAATGCCCAAGTACCCTATTTACGCCAACCTGTTAAGCAAAAAAGCGCAAGCTGTAATTGGTAAAGTACACGAGCACACTAAACCTGCACTAAAATTGCTTGAAAAAGAAGGTTTTGAGCATCGAGGTTACGTTGATTTATTTGATGCTGGGCCAACAGTTGAAGCCAAACTTGGCAATATACGTAGCATCCGTGAATCTCAAGTATGCCCTATTACCATAGGTGAACTTGATCATATTAATCAACAAAGTTCCGACACCTTAGCTATTTGTAATCAAGGCGTGAATGACTTCAGAGCCACTTTCACAAAACATGCACATTATAATCATGCTAAACATACCTTGATTATTAGCAGTGAAGTTGCAAAAGCACTTAAATTAAAACAAGGAGATGCAGCGCGGTTTTTCCGTCTGTAAACCTCTGTAGGAGTTTCTATGAGCGTTAATACGCACAACATCCAATTAATCAATAACCAATGGCAAACTGGCTTAGGTCATGATTTCTGTTCAATAAACCCAAGTAACGGGGACATTGTTTGGCAAGGTAAAGCGGCAAGTAAAGAACAAGTAGACGCAGCCATTAAATCAGCTCGTCAGGCACACATTACATGGGCAAATACCCCAATTACAGAGCGTATTGCGGTTCTTGAACGTTTTGTCAGCCAGCTAAAAGAAAATAGCGAAGAGTTTGCGACTATCATTGCCCGCGAAACAGGTAAACCACTATGGGAAACACGCACCGAAGTGGGTGCTATGACAGGCAAAGTGGCGATCTCAATAAAAGCTCATAATGAACGAACAGGCACTACTGAAAATCCAATGCCCGGCGCTAAAGCTTTTATTCGTCATAAGCCGCATGGAGTAGTGGCTATTTTTGGCCCTTATAATTTCCCAGGCCACCTCCCTAATGGTCATATAGTACCGGCAATTTTAGCGGGTAATACCGTCGTATTTAAACCATCTGAGCTAACCCCACTTGTTGCTCAATACACACTTGAGTTATGGTTAAAAGCAGGCCTGCCAGCTGGGGTGATCAACCTTATTCAGGGTGAAGTTGACACCGGTATTGCACTTGCTAGCCACCAAGATACCGATGGGTTGTTTTTTACTGGCAGCTCAAACACAGGTCATTTATTACATAAGCAGTTTGCTGGACATCCAGGTAAAATTTTAGCGCTAGAAATGGGGGGGAATAATCCGCTCATAGTTAAAGATGTGGCTGACGTAAATGCTGCCGTGCATGATATTATCCAATCCGGCTTTATAACTTCTGGCCAGCGCTGTACGTGCGCCCGTCGGGTATTTATTGCAAATACAGCTAATGGTAATGCTATTTTAGAAAAGCTGATCACCGCAACTAAAAGTATTAAAGTTGCAGACAGCTTTAGCGAAGAACAACCTTTCATGGGGGCTATGATCAGCGAAAAAGCAGCGCTTGGGATGGTCGCCGCTCAGCAACAATTGATTGATATGGGAGCTGAACCTTTAGTTGAACTAAAACACTTAAAACCAGGCACTGGTTTTGTAAGCCCTGGTATTATCGATGTAACAAATGTGGCCAGCATCGCAGATGAAGAACACTTTGGCCCATTAATTAAAATTTATCGCTATAGCGACTTTGACAGTGCAATTGTGGAAGCGAACAATACCTCATTTGGTTTATCGGCTGGGCTTTTAAGTGACTCAAGTGAAGATTATGAGCACTTCTTAAAACATATTCGCGCCGGTATTGTTAACTGGAATCGCCCAATTACCGGTGCATCAAGTGCCGCGCCATTTGGTGGTATTGGTGCCAGTGGTAACCACAGAGCGAGCGCCTATTACGCCGCAGATTACTGCTCATACCCAGTAGCCTCTGTTGAAGCACCAAGCGTTAGTTTACCAAGTACCCTTGCGCCGGGCTTAATTATTGAATAATCAGTCTGCAGCTTAACGGCTGCAGAAATTAAATTAAGGAATTAAAAATGCACACAGATGTAAATGCCCTTTTTGACAACTTATGGCAAAACTACCTAGCGGTAACACCGTCAGCTGTAAAAGTTCATGAGCTATTAGGCTCGACACAACAAGATGATGTGATCAACGACCATATTGCACTACGCACTTTCAATCATGAAAAAATTGGTCTGGAAAAGTTAGCCGCCCATTTCTTAGCCGTCGGTTATAAAGAATGTGGTGAATATCATTTTGAAGCTAAAAAATTGTATGCTAAACATTATGAGCATAGCGATCCAAAGCAACCAAAAGTATTTATTTCTGAATTACTTGTAGAGCAATGTTCTGAGCAACTGCAAGCCATCGTTAATGAGCTGGTTGCCAGCATAGATGCAGATGCCGTAACCGCAGAAAACTTCTTATACTCAGGCACCCATTGGCAAGTAAGCTCTGAAACTTATAAACAGTTACTCGCTGAAAGCGAATATGCAGCGTGGATGTCAGCATGGGGTTACCGTGCTAATCATTTCACCGTGAACATTAATGAACTTGCCAAATTTGATAAAATTGAAGACGTTAACCAAGCGCTTAAAGATGCCGGTTTTGCCCTTAATATTTCAGGCGGTGAAGTAAAAGGCTCACCTGAGGTATTACTTGAGCAATCATCAACCCTTGCCGATGACTTTGCCGTAGAGTTTAGTGACACGACGATGAGCGTACCTAGTTGTTTTTATGAGTTTGCCCTGCGTTATGCGAAACCTGATGGTGAACTATATACCGGTTTCGTTGCTGCATCGGCCGATAAAATCTTTGAAAGCACCAATGCACGTTAATTAATCTAGATTCAGATCATAAGTGCATGTGTTTAAAGCTGGGTGCTTACTGGCTGATTTCATAAAGTACTTAGCTGTACGATAGAAAAAACGCAGTTGTAATGAACAACTGCGTTTTTATTGTTTTTATACTAGGATTATGAGTCACTATATAAATAGTGGTTTATAGTCGTTTTCTAACTGTTCAAATGACAAATCACCAATAAAACGGCCAAAACTAAGCCACGTTGCTAAACCACGTAAATCTTTAAAATGTGGTGGAACAAACTTAGGGTCTTCAATTACACCTAAATCATGTAATTGCGATATTAGTCTAAAGTCATCAATCGAGATTTTACCCACTAACAGCAAAGGTAATTGATCGATGCGGCCAAGTTGTATCGCAACCCGAATTAAATTGTAAACCAATACAAACCCTTTGATATAAGCGATATCTTTAGTAAATGGCAACCCTGTTGCGGTACTGCCACGAAATACTCGCTGGGCCAATGTATAGCTCTCATCTTTACTCAAGCCTTGGGCAACATAATCACGATATATATCAACAAACTCAGCCCCATCAATTACCTTGGTCACCGCTTGAATACGATTTACTAACTTCGCTAAACGTCGAGGTGTTGATTTAAGGGTGATGATTTCGGTTAGTACTGCCAGCCCCTCTTGTGTCACTGTTGAACTTGGCGTGCCTTTACTTAAACAGGTTAAGTATGGCTGAGCTAAACCATTTTGCGTTGTACCGACGTGGATCCAGCCCTCATGTACTTCTAAAATATCAAGCTCTCGTTGAGAAAACTTTACATCTTGATTTAGCTTAATATTATTAGCACCAGCAGCTGCATCACTGACGATCCCATCACTAATGACCACTTCAACATCGATACCTGGCATGCTTAAACGTACTTGTTCAGCTAGAATCCGAACGGCTTCATCAGCATCTATATTTTTAGGATCATCAGGTAAAATATCGGCCGCTAATAGATTTTTGAGCGGTAACTCAAGCATATTTGCAAGCTCTGATAACGATGGCTCACCGGCATGAAATAAATCTTTTGGATGACCAAACAACTCTACAGATAAATCATGAAATTCAGCAGTGCCACGGTATTCAAGCATACTCAATACCGTTTTGTACTCGCTGCACATTTTACTCATATATTGAGCGATAGGATTGAGTTGCCCAAGCTGGCTAATGATATTACGGTTTAGATCAGAAAATGCTTGGCGTAGCTCGCTAGGTACAAAACCTAGATCCCGTTGCTGATAATAGGCTTTATCAACCAGTGGGTTTTTTTGACATTTTTGTCTAAAAAACTCTTCTTTTATGCTTTTATCCCAATTTATCGCATCTAAGATGCGGATCGGGGTTTGTAGGGCGATTAATCGATCTGATAACTCGCGAGTTTTAAGTAATAACGCCTTATCTATCATGCTCTAAGCTCACTGATGAATGAGCCTAGAGGATAGGCTAGATTTGCTCGTTTTCAAAGCAAATTATTACTTACTTTGCAAATTTACAGGGCTAGAAAAATCGCTGATACGATTGACCATGTGTCCATTTTTATAAATGACCAAGGTAGGCACACTACTGATTTTATTATCAATAAATAAATCATTACCGTGATCAATGTACACCGGATGTATGACTTTAAATTTTTCGATATATTCATCAACAGCTGCTTGATCTGTCCATAATTGGCTAACCCTAGCTTCAGTATCAATTCCCTGATTGGTTAATAGATTGATTTGCTTTTGAGCTGCGGCACAGTTTGTTGCCATCTTCGGGCGAGTGTCAGCTAAATACCAATCACACCACGTTGCCGTATATAATATTGCCTTTAAGCCATGCTCTGGAATAACTAAAGCAGTCGCAGCTTGCTTATTACCTTCATCTAACAAGCGTGGCTTTGCCACCACGCCGTCATGTGATAATAATCGCACTGTATTATCAAGTGCTTTATCTGCTTCATGGCCTTGAAAAATAACTTTGCCCGTTTTATCGAGTAATACATGAAAAGGAGTGCCTATAAATTGATAATGCTGAGCAACTTTTGCGGTATGATCACTCATGATCGGCATGGTTAAATTAAACTCTTTTTTAACAGCTGCAACAGCAGTAGGATCATCATTTAGATCAATGTTAATCGCTATTGTATCAATTGTATCTCCATACTGTTCATAGGCCTGCTGAAAGTGTGGCATTTGCTCCATACACGGTTTACACCAAGTCGCCCAAAATTTTAAATACACAGGCTTTTTGCCAACGATTTTATTCAGCTCGAACAGTTCACCCTGTTGGTTTTTTAAAACCAAATTTGACTCATTTGCTAACAAATGTTGACTGCATGAAAAGTACAAAAAGACCCACAACAGCTTAATATATTTAGACTTCATCATTGTTATCCCTAAAATAAATTCACCTTAGCATGGTCGTTTTCTCAGCAGATTGTAATTTTGCGACATCGGTGAACTTTTCGATCATTTATCATTACATGGTATAAACTAAATAGAGTTAGGTTTCGTATCAATTTAATTATCAAAGCAACTTTTGGAGTAGTGATGAAAAATGACATCGAAGGAAAACAAATATTAGCTGTCTATGAGCAGATCATCCAACATGGTGAGATAAATAATGAAGGGAAACACTATAAAGGATTAACCGCATTTTCAGATATTGATGGTTATACCATTTATCTTAAAGGCAGTGGCGTATTGCTCAGATTTGGTTTTCACAACACCTATCATCTCGATTATGAACATGAGAAGCATAAAGATGACTTCCTTAAAAAGCTGGAAAATATAATCAATGAGGTGTAATTGTGTATAACAGCAAACCCCGCATTCGCCCAGCTAACAAGCACAACCAACATACAGATTTTATAGCCAAGGTTGTGCAAGAATTACGCGACGATGAAAGTAAGCTTGCCATAATTAAAGGTAATCTTGAGGAGTATCGGCAACAACGGTTCCTGAAGCGAGGGTTTTTAACTGCAATCGAACGATTCGACTGGGTGTTTGAAGCTTCTGATAATATTGAAGATATTTGTCAGCAAATCTTAGCGGATGACTATATTGGCCAGCGATTACGTCGCTATCCATTACTTTTCAAAGGAATTCTATAGCCTAATTGACAGTTTATCGTACCCATCTGGTAAACCACCGTTTATTGATGATAATAATGCTTAAAAATGATAGATTGCGGAAATTTTAAATTTTAAGAGCCTTGCTATGTCAAAAGCCGTCGACACTGCCGACTCATCGAGTGAAGAAAAACAATCGGGATTATTTAACCGATTTTTAGCCTCTGTTGAGTTTTTGGGGAATATGTTACCCCACCCAATCACCTTGTTTGCCCTATTTTGTGTGGCCATTATTGTTTTCAGTGGTATTGCTGATTGGTTTGGATTAACTGCAATTGATCCTCGCCCAATTGGCTCCGCAGGTCGTGAAGCTGACGGCGTTATCGAAGTTGTGAGTCTATTAAGTGCTGAAGGCTTACAACGTATCGTCACCGGTCTTGTTACTAATTTTACTAGTTTTGCCCCTTTAGGCACTGTGCTTGTTGCACTATTAGGTGTCAGCGTTGCCGAACATTCAGGGCTATTATCTGCTGCAATGCGTGGCATGGTAATGGGGGCATCAAAACGCTTAGTTACTTTTATGGTGGTATTTGCCGCTATATTATCTAATACCGCATCTGAACTTGGTTATGTTGTATTAATCCCTTTAGCCGCAATGATCTTCCATAGTTTAGGGCGTCATCCTTTAGCCGGCTTAGCCGCGGCTTTTGCTGGTGTATCAGGTGGTTACAGTGCTAATTTATTGTTAGGTACGATTGATCCATTGCTTGCAGGTATTACGACTCCGGCAGCACAAATGATTGATCCAACTTACCAAGTTGGCGCTGAAGCAAACTGGTATTTTATGATGATTTCAGTTTTATTGATTGCCGTATTAGGCACCATCGTTACTGAAAAAATTGTTGAACCCCGCCTTGGAAAATACAACCCCGACGATGCCAGTGCTGATCTGGCGCAGAATAATATAGAAGGCTTAACTGCTAAAGAAAAATCAGGCTTAAAATGGGCTGGATTTTCTTTATTGTTAGTATCACTACTACTTGCTTGGACAATCGTGCCTGCAGATGGCATTTTGCGCCATCCTGAAACAGGCTTATTTGCCCACTCGCCTTTTTCTAAAGGGATTGTGGTATTTATTTTTATTACCTTTGGTATACCAGGTTTCGTTTATGGCCGTGTAGTAGGCACCATGAAAAATGATAAAGACGTGATCAACGCAATGAGCAAAAGTATGAGCTCAATGGGCATGTACATTGTATTAGTATTTTTTGCCGCGCAGTTTGTTGCCTTCTTTAAATGGACTAACTTAGGGACTATTTTAGCCATAAATGGCGCTGCTATGTTACAAGCCCTCAATCTGACTGGTCCTGAAGTATTTGTGTTATTTATATTAATGTGTGCATTAGTTAATCTAAGCTTAGGTTCTTCATCTGCACAATGGGCAATCACTGCGCCAATATTTGTACCTATGCTCATGTTGATTGGCTATGCGCCAGAGACCATTCAGGCGGCTTATCGGATTGGTGATTCTGTCACGAACTTGATCACCCCAATGATGAGTTACTTTGGCTTGATCCTCGCCGTTGCCACTAAATATAAAAAAGACATGGGAATAGGCACTTTAGTCGCCACCATGCTGCCTTATAGTATGATTTTCTTTGTCGGTTGGGTTGCTCTGTTTTATTTGTGGGTGTTTGTATTTGGTCTGCCAGTAGGGCCTGGCTCACCAATTTATTACACACCTTAATAACCGATAAATAATGCCAGCTGTTGCTGGCATTATTATTGAGTAACTCTAACCTGTTTGAAAAACTAAACTATCTGCTTTAATAATAGTAACTACTTATACAATTGCCACATTACTAGCAACTTCAACGAGATCTAAAATTATGAAAATAGTATTTTTTATTATCACTTTAGCATGTTCTTTGATCAGCATAACAAGTTATGCGCAGCCACTCCCATCAGTAAATATAAAGTCCGTTGCATTAACTAATTATGCGAACCCGCAACAACACATCTATACTGCAGGACAACCTTCTAAAGAGCAATTTCAGCAGCTTGCAAAGCAAGGTATAAAGTATGTGATTAATTTACGCGGGGATGGGGAAAATAATTGGGATGAACAGGCTTTAGTGACCAATTTAGGACTGCAATACTTTTCACTGCCCATTTCATCAAGAGCCGATATCAATATTGAAAATGCAAAAAAGCTGCAGCAATTATTAGCGCAAGCATCTGAGAGCCCAACATTACTGCATTGTGCAAGTGGTAACCGAGTTGGTGCACTGATTGCACTTTATAACGCAATAGAGCTTAACCAACCAATTGAAAAAGCGATTGAAACAGGTAAGCAATGGGGCTTACAAGGTCTTGAACCTGTGGTAAGAGACGCCATAGCAACCTATAAAATAAAAGAGCATTAAAATAACACGTTAGCTATGTTAAAATGTTTAACTATTTTGTTTAACTTTAAATGGATTTAACAATGAAAAATATCTTTCTGTTACTCAGTTTATTCTGCACTTGTAGCTACGCGATAGAATTACAAAAATATCCTCTTGTACTTGAGTCATCAAGTGGCGAGCAAGTGACTATTATTAATACCCTTGATAACAGCCAAGCATTGGTCAAAGTCGTTGGGGTAAATAGTCCTATTGACGAAGTGGTTTTTTTAACCGCTCTGAAACCTCACGGAAGTATACAAGCTTACAAATACACGTTTGACGGGGAACAGCGAGCACTCGTCACGAAAGAGCAAGGTTATAGCTGTTGTAGCTACACACTATATTTGCCAAATAGCCGCCAAGCAATTTATTTGAGTGAACTAAAAGATAAGCGAGCAAAAGGAATAAGCGAAGATACCTATGCACAATATATAAGCCAACTTGAGCAAGATATTCAGTTAAAACTAGCTAAGTTTGATCGCGATAATGCAATTAAACAATCACAAATCGCACTTACTGACGCTAGTAAAGAGCTAAATTTACAGTGTGAGAAAGACATAGCCACCTCAGTAAATTGGCAAGCACTTGATGATAAAACCTTACAAACTTATGCCGTTGGCGCATATTGTGCACAAGTAGCCAACTCATTAGCAAAGCAATGCCAACAATCAGCTAAATTTAAAGCTAAAGTACAACAATTTAATCAGGTTGATTGTGAATTTAGTAATGAACTAAAACTGCGTCATACCGACTCATTAATCAAATTTACTACAGCGCCAAAAGCACCAAACCAACAACAGTTTGTTGATGCATATTTTCGTAATTTATAGCAATAAAAAAAGCCCTTAGTTAAATACTAAGGGCTTTTTTAAAATGTAATTTAAAGCTGCCATGCATAACTTAATTTAGTAAAGAAAGTACGTTGATCGCGTTCTATACTTTTTAATGAGTCATCTTGATAGCCTTTATCTGAATAACCCAAGTAAAATAATGTTTGTGCGTTAATTTTATATGAGTAAACAAGCTGACTGCCATAATCTCGGTTGATGTGATTTACAGCAAAGTAATAAGCATTTTGATTTCGGTCGATATCTTCAAACTGTAAAATCAGTTTCAGCATCGAGCGCATATTAAATTTATAATAAATTCGTAAATCGGTTAGATTCGCTGTAAATACATTTTCACCTTGTGGGTTATCTAAACGGCTATAACTGTGTTCAAGCTGTAGTTGCCAATGATCATTGATGTCCCAGGTAAGTTCTGGCTCTAGAGTAAATAAATCACCTAACTGCTCATTACTGTAATCTATTTTACTACCAAACTCACTATAGAGCGTAATACGTAAATCTTTGCTTGGGTTAAAACCACCATAAATAAAGCCGATATTTTGATTATAAAAATCATCTTTATAGCTCTCATTACGATGGATCAAACCAAACTCTAAGGATGACTGTAATTGGCCTTTTAAAAAAATATACCCTTCGTACTCTTCTTCAAGCAAGCTACCATCTTGCGCCCAGGTTTTGTCCCAATCAACATTATAAGAATATTCGGTTATCATCTCACTTGCGTCTAAGTACCAAGTTTGCCCGCCGCCTAGTAACACTTTTTTATAATCTACTTTTCCTTGATAGCCAACATCGGTACGATAATCCTCACCAATATCTTCGTAACTGGCAAGTAGCTTATAATCCCGTTTCTCGCGAGCAAACTCGATCTTATAAGCTTGATCAGATTGATTTTTCTCCAAGCCATAATTATCAGTTAAAAAAGCGGAGTTTTTAGTATCAGAGGTAGCAACTTGATACAACACACTATCTGTTTGATTAAACCAATAACTACCATCTACCGACAGTACGGTATTGTGATAGTCATTCGCTTCACGGTGGGTGCTCATCACCCCAATAGTGCCCTGCTCGCCAATGTCGTATTGATATCGGCCAACCGCTGACTTTGATTTTTCAGCTAAATTAGCAAAGCCAGAACCTTGGTTAGTCGGTAAAAAAAGACTGGTATTTTCATCATCGGCATACATAAAAGCATAACTATGTGCATCTGTTTTACCGGTTATTTTGGCGCCAATTTCAGGCTCGGCAATTGTACGAGTATATAAAAGCTCAAATAAACTGCTTTTGAAATACGATGCACCATCTAAAAAGAACGGGCGTTTCTCAGCATAATAAATAGAGTATGTGGTATTGACATCCAACTCTAAACTATCGGTCTCTACTTGCGAGAAATCGGGATTAATTGTGGCATTAATAACCGCATCTTGGCTGATCCCCCAACGTAAATCGAGTCCAGCTTCAGTCTCAATATCACCATTTTGCCAATCCCCTGGTACAGCCTCTTTCACATCATTGCGAAGAGCGGTCAAGGTCGGTGTTAATTGAATATTTTTGCTCGGCTCCATGGCATTAAAGCCTGTTATTTTATCAAACTGGCAAAAACTGCATTTCACGTCGCGGTCAAAACCTACATTGGATAATTGATATAAAACATCTCGAGGATAATTACGCCACAGCGCAAACCCCCATGTCATATCGGCTTTATTTTTAGGAAAACGCAATGCAGTGAACGGGATGCGCATCTCTACGGTATAACCTTGGTCAGTTATTTGCCCTGCACTGTCCCAAATCGCATCCCACGATGGGTCTTCAGTCCAGCCATCGGTATCGGTCATGCGCATATCACCTTGTGCACCGAGTGGATTTACGTAAAACTCATAACCTGTTCGCTCATCGTTAAAAGTATCAATCATCAATGCGACATTATCATCCGACCATAATGTATCGCGATCTCGAAGTGCTGCACGTATTTGACTGGGATCATTATCATAAGCAACAAAACCAAGATATAAATAGTTGCCATCTTCATAGATATAAGCGTCTGTTTTTACAGGTGGTATGCCTTTTTCGTTGGGTTCATTTTGATAGCGTAAAGGGATTAAAGTGGCTTGTTGCCAGTGCGGTTCGCTCAACTCACCATCAAGATCAATACCTTGATCAATGTGCGCTAAACTAAATTGTTGTTGCTCAGCGTGTGCAAACGTACTACATAAAGCGAAAGCTAAAACCCAGACAGGTAACGTTATTAATTTTATATACTGCATAAACATCCATTTAATACTCAGTTACTCGGATGAGTAAGTTAAGTAGCAATTGTAATTCACGCAGGTACATTTGTTAATAGTTTGATTGTAAAAATGTTATTTTAATTAACTAATCAAGACAAAAAGCTGAGATTTTAGGTCTCAATTAACTTTAATTTATCGGCCACACCATTCCAGGTATCGGCATCTTCAGGGGCTGGTTTTACATCAGTGATACGCGGCCAAATAAGAGCAAGTTCGGCATTCAGTTCGGTGAATTCTTGTTGCGAATCAGGTAATTCATCTTCTTGATAAATTGCTTCAGCGGGGCATTCTGGAACACATAAACCACAATCAATACAATCAATCGGACTGATCGCCAAGAAATTAGGGCCTTCATAAAACGCATCTGCTGGACACACTGCTACACAGTCAGTGTATTTACACTTTATACAGTTTTCAGTTACTACAAATGCCATTTTAACGTTTGCCTAACATATCTTAATACAGCTGGAGATCATACCCAACCACAGCCAAAATACAATAAATAATCGCTGCCATCGAGGCATAAATTAACGTAAAATAGTCCGTTATTGTGAGCAACTCGCGTCAGCGACTGCTAAGACACCTAACAGAGACTAAATATGATACGTTTAACAGAAATTAAGCTGCCACTTGATCATGGCGAAGATGCCATAAAGCAAGCAATTATAACTAAACTTGGCATTGATAACAGCCAACTCCATAGCTTTAATGTCTTTAAACGTGGTTACGATGCCCGTAAAAAAACCGCCATTTTACTTATTTATACCCTCGACATTGAGGTTGATAATGAAGCGCAATTATTAATTCAGTTTGCTAAAGACCAACATGTAAAACCAGCCCCTGACACCAGCTATAAATTTGTTGCTCAAGCACCAGCAACAATTCAAGAACGTCCTGTAGTAATAGGCTTTGGCCCTTGTGGACTGTTTGCTGGTTTAATACTGGCGCAAATGGGATTTAAACCCATTATTTTAGAACGTGGTAAAGAAGTACGTGAACGTACCAAAGACACTTTCGGTTTTTGGCGAAAACGTACTCTAAATACCGAGTCAAACGTGCAATTTGGTGAAGGCGGCGCAGGAACATTCTCTGACGGAAAACTTTACAGCCAAGTTAAAGATCCAAAGCATTATGGTCGTAAAGTAATCACTGAATTTGTAGCTGCGGGCGCACCAGAAGAAATTATGTATGTCAGCAAACCGCATATTGGTACTTTTAAGCTGGTTACGATGATTGAAAAAATGCGTGCAAGTATTGAAGCGCTCGGCGGTGAAATTCGTTTTAGCACCCGCGTTGATGACATCCTACTTGATGATGGCCAAGTAACAGGACTGAAATTATCCTCCGGTGAACAACTTGATACCCGTCATGTTGTGCTTGCGGTAGGTCACAGCGCACGTGATACATTTAAAATGGTATACGATAAAGGGATTTACGTTGAAGCAAAACCGTTTTCAGTTGGTTTTAGAATTGAGCACAAACAATCTATGATCGATGAATGCCGTTTTGGTGATAATGCTGGTAACCCGATTCTTGGCTCTGCAGATTACAAACTGGTTCACCATTGTCACAGCGGCCGTACTGTTTACAGTTTTTGTATGTGCCCAGGCGGTACTGTGGTTGCAGCAACCTCTGAAGAAGGTCGCGTGGTAACGAATGGCATGAGTCAGTATTCTCGCAGCGAACGCAACGCTAACAGTGCCATTGTTGTGGGGATTTCTCCTGAAGAAGATTTCCCAGGTCATCCATTAGCCGGTATTGATCTGCAGCGAAAACTAGAAGAGCAAGCCTTTGAACTAGGTGGTAGTAATTACGATGCACCAGCACAGTTAATTGGCGACTTCTTAAAAGGTAAAGATTCAAGTGACTTAGGCGATGTAAAGCCTTCATACACACCAGGTATCAAACTCACTGATCTAGCAAATGTGTTACCTAAATATGCAATTGATGCCATTCGTGAAGCAATTCCTGCATTTAATAAGCAAATTCGTGGTTTTTCATCAAACGATGGCTTATTAACTGGCGTTGAAACCCGTACTTCATCACCAATTTGCATTAAACGAGATAAAAGCATGCAAAGTATCAATACCCAAGGCCTATACCCTGCCGGTGAAGGTGCGGGTTATGCAGGTGGTATTCTTTCCGCAGGCATTGACGGTATAAAGGCCGCTGAAGCATTAGCGTTATCTATGCTTGAGAAAAATAGCTAAGTAGTTTTTCACTGTTCACAAAAAAGCCTCATTTATTGAGGCTTTTTGGTGTTAATGACTTAACTTATACCATTATTTCTTTAACGAAAGTTTGGCACCTTTGAGGGTTTTACGTACGTTTGAGATACGTGAACGGTTTTTAGCTCGCGCTTCACCAGTTGCTTGACCTGATGGTTTATTTGAATGGCTACGACGCAAATGCGATGGTTTTTTGCCAATTTTATCAATCAGTACTTCACGGTTACTTACTTCATAACCCGGCAAGTATTCACGCTGAATTTTTTGACCGATTAAGGTTTCAATTTCAAACAACATATTTTCTTCTTCGCGGCTAACAAATGAGATTGCTTGACCTTGTTTACCGGCACGACCTGTACGACCAATACGGTGTACGTAATCTTCAGCAAGCCATGGTAAGTCAATATTAATTACACGTGGTAGGTCATCAATATCAATCCCGCGAGCGGCAACTTCTGTAGCCACAAGCACACGTACTTTACCCGCTTTGAAATCACTTAATGCACGACGACGGTTACCTTGGGTTTTATCACCATGGCACACAGCAGCCGGGATACCATCTAAGTTTAATTCTTTAACTAGCTCATCAGCCGTTTCTTTCATGTTGACGAACACTAACACTTGCTGCCAGTTTTTCTTACCGATCAATTCAGAAAGCAGCTCTTGTTTACGGCGCTCTTCAACTGGATAAACCACGTGATGAACGGTTGCAGCAGTGCTGTTGGTTTGATCAACACGGACAATTTCAGCTTGCTTGAGTACTTTGCTAGCAAACTGTTTAATTGCCGCTGGGAATGTTGCAGAGAACAACAAAATTTGGCGATCTTCAGCACAGCCATTGATCACTGTTTGCATATCACCAATAAAGCCCATATCAAGCATACGGTCAGCTTCATCGAGCACAAGATGTTGTACGTCAGCAAGGCTTAGATTACCTAAACGAATATGATCCAGTAAACGACCCGGTGTTGCGACTACGATATCGACACCCGCTTTTAAGCCATTAGCTTGACCTACCGTACTAACACCGCCAAATAAACTCACAGTTTTAAGCTTGGTGTACTTTGCAAAATCAGTAAAATTATTTGCAATTTGCTCTGCAAGCTCACGGGTTGGTGCTAGCACTAAGGCACGTGGTGCATTAGTTTTTGTGTATTCAACTTCAGATAATTTTTGAATAATTGGTAAAGCAAAAGCAGCTGTCTTACCGGTGCCTGTTTGGGCACTGGCTAAAACATCTTTGCCTTTACGTACTGCTGGAATAGCATTACGTTGAATGGGCGTAAGGGTGTGATAGTTAAGTTCATCTAACGCCTGAAGAAGTTCAGGGGCAAAACTAAAAGATTTAAAATTCATGCTGTATAACCTGCGGCCACATTATCAAGGGTCGCAAATTATACAGCAATTTAAGGCAAACAGTTAGTTTTTAAATATATAAACCAACTAGAATTACCTTTTCTCTTCTACAGCCATTTTTGTGTTTGACCTTTTCAAAGCATACTTTGCTAAGCAATAACAACAATGGTTGGCGATCTTTTAAAGCCCAAACTAAATTATGGCAGAATAATTGTATTTTCTAAATTTAATGGTGTGGCTTTAGAGCCACCTACAACAGCAACATCATCAAGTTGATTGATCAACGTAACCCCTTGCGCTTGCTGCTGCTCATTTAATGGCACATAAGGTAATCTAAATACAGGCTTGACTGCACCTGTCATCATCAATGCAGTATTAATTGCAATTGGATTTGGCTCACAGAACAACCAACTGATCAAAGGTTGTAATGACGCGTTCAGCGCATCGCTTTTGCTGTCCATTAATTGACGATACAAGCCAGGAATTAAATTAGAGGTTACCGAGATCACGCCATGCGCTTTATAAGTATGGCGAGCATCATGTGCTTCATCGTCATTACCAGACCAACAAGCAATGCCTTGTTGCTCGTAGTGCTCAATGCGTTCATTACCACCACACTCTTTAACACCTATAAAATTTTCGTGTTGTGCTAACGGTTCAATTATATCAGGGGTTAAATCTTGCCCCGTGCGCCCTGCTACGTTATAGATAAACGCAGGACCAATTGCCAGCACTCGTTTGAAGTGTTCAATTACACCGGCAATCGATGTGCGGCCATAATAAGGGTTAATTTGTAGTGCTGCGTCCATACCGCTGGCAAAGCCATACTCAGTCGCTTTAACGGCTTCGCGGGTATTGTTACTGCCAGTGTTACCAACAATCACCAACTTATCTGCATACTTATTAACGCTGTGCGCAATCAGCATTAAATGCTCTTCCCAGTTCATTAACTGGCCTTCACCTGTGGTTCCACCGACCACAATACCATCAACACCGGCGGCGATTTGCTGTTCAACTAAATAATCATAGGTGGCTAAGTCAATTTCACCACTGGCTAAATAAGGCGTTTTAATTGCTGTGATGAGGCTTGCTTGTTTAATTTGTTCTAGGGTGCGCATAAAAAATTAATCTTAAAAAAACTTGCCGTAGTTGTAACATAAAAGCAGGCGTTTTCCGAGTGTTGCATAACTAATTAATTAAATTACTTGTGTTGTAGAGGTGCTTAGTCCAAAATAAACAACTGTATAAATAAACAGTATATTTATTTTCTAACCTTGAGTGCACTTTTATGCGTTTATCACGATTTTTAGCAACCCATTTTTATCACAGCGAAGAGCTTTGTCATGCCTTAGCAATCGATGAAGATACTCTTGCAATTTGGCAACAAAACGGGTTATTTCCAAAACCCAGTTACTGTATTAAAAATCAGCTTAGTTGTAGCTCTTACTCTGGTTTATATGAATGCGAAGAATACGACGACTTCTATCCAAGAGGATGCGTTAACTGGGGACAAGGCTTAGCCAAGCAAAAAATTGATTCATCCAGTCAAGCCTTCAACTACTTTGCACAACAATACAGTGCAAGTTTAACGAAGCTAGCTCAACAAGGATTTGAATTTAACGAAGAGCTATTTGGTTGTGAATTAGAAGAGCACCTACAACAAGTATGGCAACAATTTTTATGCAGTAAATACGGTGTGCTAACTCAAAATGGCTTAATTGAAGAAATCGCCGCCGTTGATATTGGTCGCTTAGTTGTAGATGATATAACCGAATTACGCACAAAGCCAAACCTCACACAAGCAGAGCGAAGCAAATTACACCCTGCTTTAAAACTATTAAATCGCGCGCTTAGTCATGGTGCAGAACACGAAAAACAACATACCCTTCGTGCCCGTTATATTGATGCACTAGTGCTTAAATATGATTTATCAGTAAAGTGAGCGACAACTAAAAACTCGAGGATTGCTCAAGCCCCTAAGAAGGGCTTAATTTAGTATACACAAAGGCCGCAAGGCGACTTACTGAAGCTTGCATGTAATGTATTGCCTTTATCTGTAAAACATTACAATACCGAGAAGCCCAATTACATACTAAAACAGTCGCTTCGCTTGAAAATTTAGCACTTTAAAAAACGACTTTTTGCTCTACTATTGATGCTCAAACTGACCGCGATATACTTCAAATACTTTTAAAACCGTATGTTGCGCTTTACTAAGGCCATCAAACCAGGCATCAAAAATTTCATCATCTTCTTGATCACTTAATGCCAAATACTGTGCAAGCAATTCAACAATGTCATTATGGGTGCAGCTTAATGGGTCTATTTGTTGTGCTAGGACACTATGATCACGACTACGTAATGTCTCCATAACGCCCTGATCTATTTCCTGACTTTGTTCACTACTATGCTGTTGCTGGGCTGATCCACTCATAATAATCTGACTCCTATTCTTGATTACTTATTATTTATAACAGGCTAATTCCCAATAGCTAGTTTTTTTAAATCAACTGCTGATTTTTTAACTTGTTTGTGTGAATAAACATCAAATCAGCTACTTTACCAACAACTCAAAAATAGTATTTGCAAAGAATTCTTATTTACTATAAATTATAGTGATAATATCACATAACATTAATTTCCAGTAAAAGGCTATTTATGAAACCTAATATTCACCCTGATTACCAAACGGTTGCTTTTCATGACACGGCCGCCGATAGCTACTTTATTATTGGTTCAACAATTAAAACTGATCGAACCGTTGAGTTAGATGGCAAAACATACCCTTACGTACCTATTGATGTATCAAGTGACTCACATCCATTTTATACCGGTAAGCAAAAATCTGTTGCAACAGATGGTCGAGTTGCAGCGTTTAATCGCCGCTTTAAAAACTTAGGGAGCAAATAATCATGAAAGTCTTGAGTTCATTGAAAAGTGCTAAAAACCGCCCGGGATGTCAAATTGTCAAACGCAAAGGACGCGTTTTTGTGATCTGTAAAGACAATCCACGCTTTAAAGCCGTGCAAGGTATGAAAAAGAAAGGAAGAAAATAAACAACTATCACAGACTGTACACCTTGATATAGGCGTACAGTCTATAAGGCTAAACTTAAATACAATCTAACACTACTTACCGAACAACAACTCCCAAAACCCTGGTGGCTCATGCAGTTTATGGTATTGCTTACGGAGCCCATCAATGGCTTTTAACGGTCCTTTGGCTGCATCGAGTCCTTGCTCATTCGCTAATTTTTTTGCAAGTTCAGCTTTTGCGATCACTTTATCTAAACCTTGCAGTGACTGCTCAGCCTCTTTGTGAAAAGTGGCTGTTTTACTTCGCTTAACCAATATCATAAATTCATCGATCGCGGTATTAAACTCCTGTAGTTGTGTTGCTTCAGCAGTATGCTTGAACGCAAGCCCCATATTCTTCATGTTGGCTTCAAGATCTAAATCGTCGTTAGCAAATAAACTCGGAACAAACAGCAGTGCCACAAGACACAGAAATACTTTCATAATAATCCCAACAGTTACAACTCAAAAAATGAAAAATCATTATACACCTCAGCGGCAATGAATATAACCTTACGCGGTGTAAGGATAACAATGATTTTATGTTATAATCGCTGCTTAACGGCGTGACTCTTTTTAGGTTTAGGTTTAATGCAACTATTAAAAATTTATTGGCTGGTCTTATTATTGTGTTTAATAGTTAGCCCTGGTAGCTTCGCCGCATTGAATATTACATTTATAAATCCTGGTTTTGCCAAGCAGCACGATACTTCAGTGAATAGTACCGGTGAATTTTGGTATAAAGTAGCCAGCTCAATGCAAGCTGCTGCAAATGATTTAGATATTAACCTCACCATACATTTCGCAAGCCGTAATCATATCGAAATGAAAGCCTTGATTGCTCAAGCAATAAAATCAAAACCCGACTATTTAATCCTCGTTGATGAAAAAAAAGTACTCAGCGATTATCTGGTCAGCATTAAGACCAATAATATTCCTATCTATTTTTTATTAAACAGACCCGATGAAGTAAAATTACGCATGTTAAAGCAACATAACATTGATGTTATTGGTAGCGTAGTATCCGGTAATCGTGATGGCGGTTATAAATTAGCACAAGCGCTGTATCAGCAACATCAAAAGCGTCATGTGGGTAAAATGAATATCCTCGCATTATTAGGTGATCACACCACACCCGCAGCAATAAAACGACGCGCAGGATTAGATGACTTTTTAGCTACACATCCTGACGTAACAATTGTTGCCGAAGATGTTGCAAACTGGTCTATGGAGCAAAGCTTTTCAAAAACATTAGCTTTTCTCAATGCAGTTCCTAATGTTAATGCTATTTGGTGTGCAAATGATGCAATCGGCTTTGGCGCAATTAATGCTTTAAACACACAACAACGAAGAGAAAGTGCTGTAGTCGGCGGTTTCAACTGGGATAAAGCACCGTTAACTAATATGAACTTAGACGTCTCTATGGGCGGACATGTATTACTAGGGGCGTATGCCATGATAGCTATTTCTGACGAAATAAAAAAACCGCAGCAGTTTTCATTAAAGCATGAAGACCTGACCTTTTTTACTGAAAAAACCCCAAAAGCCCAACAACTAATTGAACACATTAACCAAGGGAAATTACATAAAATAGATTTTTCAAAGTTTTCTCGCAGCCAAGCACACCCATTGAAATTTACTGTAGATAACCTAGCCAAAGAGATCGAAAACGCACTGTAAAGCCCCTTTACAATGCGCTTACAAGTCAATAATTTACAATACTTGCATCGACTTAGAATCAGTACTTACAAGCTTTCACTATTACAATATACTGCCATGATACAAATTACTCAAAGCAATACAGTAACATTACGACTCAAAGCCGACTATTTTTAGGTGATAAATTTAAGTCTGATTAGATAACCAAAGCGCCTGATAAGGTAGGAGCTCAATGCTTTGTATATCGTCCATTAATTGCACACCCATAATCAATTCATACCAATATTCAGTGTTGATTAAATTTAAATCCGCTAATCGCAAAGTTTGCGGTACATCACTGACGTTATAGACACAAAATATACTTTGGCTTCTATCAATACTTTGCCGCCAAAACCCAAACAGCGCACCACTTAAATGCAAAGTAAACTGGGTTGCATTAGGATGAAAAGCTGGCTGTTTAATGCGTATTGCTAACAGTTTTTGCATGCTATTAAATACCTGCGCATAATGACTGGTTTTGTCAGCTAGTTTATTGAGTAGATCGGCTTCTTGCCAGCGATGACGGTTAATAGAGCGATTATGCTGGGTATTTTCTAAACGAATATAGTCGTTAGTAGTGCCCATTAAACTATGAATATACAGTCCGGGGATCCCTTCAAGGGCCAACATAATTGCATGAGCACACAAAAAGCGTGACACTCCCCATTTATCAAGGCCTTTATGAGTACCCTGCAAGGCATCGAACAACGCTATATTTAATTCATACGGTGAGCTGGTGCCATCTTCAGCGGTGCGCATCGATATTTTTGCCCCAAAATGACTAACCGTACTGACCATCTTAGCCACTTCATTATGATCTAATAATCCCTCAATTGGTCTCAGTCCAATGCCATCATGTGATGCTATAAAATTGAAGTACGCCGTGCCGTTTTGTGCCGGTGGCATGCTCATCATCCAATTCTTTAGTGCTGCACTGTCACCACTGAGCAAGGTATGCAATAACAACGGCGGCAACGAAAAGTTATAAATACAATGGGCTTCATTAGCGTTACCAAAGTAAGATAAGTTTTCCCTGTTAGGTATATTAGTTTCAGTGATTATCACAACACTGGGCTCAACATGCTCAATTAAGGTCCTCAGTAAACGGATCACTTCATGTGTCTGAGGTAAATTAATGCATGAGGTATTTAGCTGCTTCCATAAAAAAGCCACTGCGTCTAGGCGAAAAATGCGTACTCCGTTATCAAGATAGTGACGGATGATCCCCACAAATTCATTTAACACCAACGGATTTTCAAAGTCTAAATCCACTTGATCATGGCTAAACGTACACCATACATGACGCTCTCCCAAAGCCGTTTGCACTGTATTTAATAGTGGCGAGGTACGAGGCCGAACAACTTGTGATAAATCATCTTCAAGCGCTGCGGTTTTAAAATAACTGGCACCAGGTTCCTTACCCTGTAAAAAGTTTTCAAACCAACGACTACGGCTCGAGCAATGATTAATCACTAAATCAGCCATGAGTTTCACATCTTTAGTTATGGCTTGAATATCTTGCCAACTTCCCAAAGACTCATTCACCTGCACATAATTCATCACCGAAAAACCCTCATCGGAGCTGTAAGGATAAAAAGGAAGAATATGTAAAGCGTTAATATACCCCGCACATTGCGTTTTAATAAATCGATGTAAAGTATGCAGTGGTGGCTCACTCGGGCTTGGTACAGCATCAGTAACATCATTAAACTGCATGATCGAATCGCCATACGCAATTAAAATAATATCCTGCTCATCCCAGCGATTTTTATGCGGCGTAGGATCTCGTACCGCATCCTCTTTTAGCATGGTAGAAATTAGCTCTTTGGCAAGCCGAGTTATATTTACCCCAAGATCCGTTTTTGCGTAAATCGTCTCTAAATGCTGCTCAACACGTTGTTGTAATAACTCTCTAGTCATTTAAGCTCCCCAAATTCACGACAAAAACTCTTTATTATCAAGCTCTACTGCTTCCTCTAAACGCGCAAACACATCAGGCATTGCTGAGGCTACACGGTTCCAGCTAGGCACAAATGGCGCTTCCATTGGATACTGTAAAAAATGCTCACCTGCGTTCATAATGTTTTGCGCAAACATTTCGACTGCTTTTTCTTCTTGATGAATATCGAGTTTTAAGCCGTTCATCATGGCATCGTTATGATAAGTTTCAATAAAATCCAGTGCGATACGATAATAAGTTGCTTTAAGTGACCGAATGGTCTCCGTGGTAAATGTCACTCCTTGCGTGGCTAACTTACGAAACAGCGCTTTGGTGATATCTATCGACATTTTTGATAAGCCAGCCGCTTGATTATCCAGTGACAGCGCTTGGTGTTTATGATCATAGTTATCTGCAATATCTACTTGGCACAAGCGATTGTGTGAGTAGTTACGATACATTTCAGACAGTACGCCAATCTCTAAGCCCCAATCGCTAGGAATACGAATATCGTTGAGCACATCACGGCGAAACGAAAATTCCCCCGCCAGCGGATAACGAAATGAATCCATATATTCAAGGTAGTCAGTGCTGCCTAAAATGGTTTTAAATGAACGCAATAAAGGAGTAACGAGTAAACGCGATACACGGCCATTGATCTTGCCATCAGCAGTACGAGGGTAAAAGCCTTTACAAAATTCATAGTTAAAGCGCGGATGAGCAACTGGATAAATTAATCGCGCTAATAAACTACGGTCATAAGTTAAAATATCACAATCATGCAGCGCTATTGACTCAACTTTTGCCGTTGCCAATTTATAACCCATGCAGTACCACACATTACGGCCTTTGCCGAGTTCACGCGGCGCGACGCCTAACGCTTGCAACTCTTTATCGAGTGCTTGCAAACGTGGCCCTTCGTTCCAAAGCACGCGGTGATGTTGGTCAAGCTCTGCAAAAAATTGTAATGCATGACGATACTGACTTTCATCGGCTCTGTCTAAGCCAATCGTAATTTGCGACAAATAAGGAACATGTTTCAATTCTTGCACAATATTTTGTAATGCAGGGCCCTCCAGTTCACTGTACAGGGAGGGTAAAATCAAGCCCATTGGGCGTTGTTTTGAAAAGCTAACGAGTTCAGCTTCTAGATCAGCCAGCGGACGGTCGGCAATATTATGTAATGTTGTTATGATGCCATTTTGGTAAAAATCAGCCATGTGATTGCTCCTGTTTAGACGCTAATTGCGCTTTGATAACACTTAGATCTGCTACTTCATCGAGCCAACCTTGTGGGGCTGGGTGTTCACTAACACGCCATGGTTTGTGGGATAATTTTGCCTTGGCTTTACTGGCAGGATTATTAATTAAAATCGCGATATCTGCGGCATCCAACATCGCCATATCATTTTGGCTATCACCCAGTGCAATAGTGGTGAAAGCATGACGACAATGTTTTTTAAATTGCTCTACTAACCAGTTTTGCGCTTTACCTTTATTGGTACTGCGATTTAAATGAATAAAACGCCCGCCTATTAACACTTCATAACCAAGCGGTTTTATTGCTTCTAAAAAGTCAAGTAGCTGTTGCTCTGTGCCTTGCCAAAAAAGCGGATCTGAATATTCACGAATACGGGCAAGTTCGCTTTGTGCTAGGCTCAAGTCTGTTATTTGACTGACTTCTTGCGCTGATAATTGACTGAACAAACGGTAATAAGCACTAAACTCGCTACCGTATTCAAGTAATTCACTGTACAACTGTTTATTGGTTGGCGACAGCGCATAACGCCAATGTTCATCCAGCTCTTCGCAGCCAATTGGTTTTAATGAAAAATAATTTTTTGGGATATATACAGCCCCGCCATTTTCAATAATAAACGGCTGGTTTAACCCAAGTGATTTTTGCAGTGCGATTACCTCTGCAAACGTTTTGCTGGTATTAAAAACTACAGCGATACCTGCGCGACTCAATTGGCTTAAAAACGGAGCAATCTCAGTACATTGGTAATCGTTATGATCAAGTAACGTACCGTCTAAATCAGTGAAAATAAGTGGCATTGCAACATCATCAGCGCGAAGTTTCATGGCACTAATATCACGTACTTTATCTAAGCTCAGTAATGCATCGACCTGCTCTGGTAACTGAGTTAAATTTTCTCGCGTAATACGTTCAAAATGAGAAATAAATCGCACTAATTGTTGCTCATCGAACGTTCCTTGGCCTCGTCCTTTATGCGACAGTAATTTTTGCTCTTGCTCTAATCGCCACCCATATACATCGGCAAATGACGGTGCTTTTAGCATCACGGTATAATCAATCATTGCAAAAATATCTTGGTATTCATTCGCTAAACAACTATTTACACAGCGTCGCCAAATACCTTCAGGATCCTCATATTGTTCTAATTGATTAACTGTTTGATGTAATTGATAAGGTTGTTGCGCTATGCTACCAACACACCAACCTTCAAAAAAAATGATATCAACAGGCTGTTTATTAGTAGGCCATAACGCTTGCGTAACTGGATCATCGGTTTGTTTATCAAACTGTGGCAAAGGCACCCCTACTTTACCTGCAAGTAACGCGGTAAAAGTCTGCTGCATAAGTGCTGTATCATGTGTACCTGGCACACCGCGCGTTGCAAATAAAGGATGTACATCTTTACTTAGTTGTTGACGATGTGCGTGGCTGTGATAAAAATCATCAATCGACATCGCAATACTATTAAACGCTGTATTACAGTTGATCCAAGTAACTAAAAAATCAGCTAATGTCGTTTTACCTGAGCCTTGGCAACCATTGATTGCCACCAGCATTGGACGATCGGTTGGTTTGCTGTGGAGAATATCTTCAGCGAGTGGGACAAAATACTGTTCACTCAAATACTGATATTTGAGTGGCAGCTGATGTTTTGCTAAAAATGGGGTGATATCCACAATGTTTGTCTCTTGCATTAAACGCTCCTGATCAGTATGGCACTGTTAATGAGGTAAATGCAGTTACTAGACCAGTTTTATAACTTTATATTTTTTAGTTAGTTAAAAAAATAGCGCATATTAAATGCGCTATTTTGGTGCAAATTATTAGCTGAATGTGCAAAATATTACGTTGGCTTATCAGCCTTTGGTAACACTAAATTAAGCACTATGCCTAAAATAGCGCATAGGCTCACGCCTTGTAAGCTAAATTCGTTGCCACCGATATGCATACCACCAATGCCACACACTAAAATGAGTGCCACAATACTGAGGTTACGTGGAGCCGTTAAGTCTTCTCCACTTTTCACTAACGAATTTAAACCCACCACAGCAATTGAGCCAAACAGCAAAATCATGATCCCCCCCATCACAGGTACTGGTATGGTTTGCAAACCAGCACCCATTTTAGCCACAAACGCTAAAATAATGGCGATAATGGCAGTCCACATCATCACTTTAGGATTAAAATTACGCGTAAGCATCACTGCACCGGTGACTTCTGAATAGGTGGTATTAGGTGGCCCGCCGAATATAGACGCTGCAGTAGTAGCTAATCCATCACCAAACAAAGTGCGATGTAAGCCCGGTTTTTTCAAATAGTCTTTATTGGTGACTTGGCTAATCGCCATCATATCGCCAATATGTTCAATAGCGGGGGCTATTGCCACTGGCACCATAAATAACACTGCTTGCCATTTAAACTCAGGCCAAGTAAAAGCTGGCATTGCAAACCACTGTGCATTAGTAACAGCATCAAATTGCACGATCCCTAAATATAGCGATAAACTGTAACCTGCGATGACTCCAGCTAAGATAGGGATCAGCTTAAATACACCTTTGCCCCATACCGCGAAAATTAGCGTCACTAACAACGAAAATGCCGCCACCCAAATGGCTTGTTGATACGCAATCAACTGAATTGAACCATCGCCGCTTTTACCCATTGCCATATTAACTGCAACAGGTGCCAGTGCTAAACCAATTACCATGATCACCGGACCGACCACAACTGGTGGTAATATTTTATGCAGGGTAGCTACACCTTTTAATTTCACTAATAGACTTAACAACATATAAGCCCCGCCTGCAGCCATTAAGCCCCCCATTGTGGCAGGCACACCCCATAGCTGCACGCAGGCAATAATAGGGGCAATAAACGCAAATGATGAAGCTAAAAATATCGGCACCTGACCTTTAGTTACCAAATGGAACAGCAAGGTACCAATACCAGCCGTAAAAAGTGCCACATTTGGATCAAGCCCCGTTAATAAAGGAACTAACACCAAGGCACCAAAGGCGACAAATAACATTTGCGCCCCAGTTAAAATTGTTTTGATTGAAAAGGTAGAGTGATCCACTGTTAGACAGTACCAAAAATTTTATCGCCAGCATCACCAAGACCAGGAATTATATAGCCTTTCTCATTTAAGTGGCTGTCTAATGATGCTGTAAAAATCTCTACATCAGGATGAGCTGCAAGGGTTTTTTCAACCCCTTCAGGTGCGGCAACCAATACAATCACTTTAATTTCTTTACAGCCAGCTTTTTTCAGCATATCGATAGTCGCAATCATCGAGCCCCCAGTTGCGAGCATTGGATCAATAACGAGGCTCAAGCGCTCATCAATTTTACCGACTAACTTTTCAAAGTAAGGGATTGGTTCTAACGTTTCTTCATTACGTTGCAGGCCCACAACGCTTACTTTTGCAGCAGGCAGTAATTGCATAACACCATCCATCATGCCAAGGCCAGCACGTAAAATTGGCACAACAGTAATTTTTTTACCTTTGATGTGCTCAACATCTAATTGATTACCATCCCAACTAGTGATTGTTACTTTTTCCAGTGGCAAATTTTTAGTCGCTTCGTAGGTTAATAATGTACCGACTTCAGACGAAAGCTCACGGAAACTCTTAGTACTTATGCCGTACTCTCGCATAAGACCAAGTTTATGTTGAACAAGTGGGTGATTAATTACATGAATAGTCATAAAAACGCCTAAAAGAAAAATAAATTGCGCTTATTTTAGCTTAAAAAAAACCATCAGACTTTAAAAAAGCATGATCTGTGCAATAAAAGTATTATTTTATCACTCTGATACAGTGCTTTTATTTCATTTAACGCAATTATTATTATTTTTTAAAGTAACTAAACTATAATAATGGCTATAGAAGATTTGCTCACAAAGGTTTTATGTCAAAGTTTGCTGTTGGGATCCTGATAGGTATTTTATTTGCAATAATGCCTTCATTTGCGATGGCTAAAAAACCATTAAAGGTGCAAATAATGACCGACTTTGCACCACAGATTAATGACGATTCACAAAACATAGCCACTAGATTTATGCTTGATATTGAAAAACAGCTCAATGGTGCCATCGCGTTAAACTTTATCTCAGCGAGTAGATTAAGAGAATGGCAACAATTGCACACAATGAAAAATGTGTGTTTGTACAATAAAACCAAAACACCTGAACGCCTTGAAAATGCATTATTTAGTACATACCCAATTATGGCTTTTCCAGCTAATCGCTTAGTGGTGTATAATCATCCAGAACTACCTGAAAATATTAGTTTAAATGATGCCGTAAATAAATATGATCTCACCATCGGCATTGCTTCAGGACGTTCATATGGTCACAAAATAGATGACTATATTGCCAAGCATAACGAATCATTTATGGTTTTAGGCGGCACAACGAGCGCTTATCGCCTTAGCCAAATGTTATTTCAAAATAAGTTCGATGCCATTATTGAATACAGTGCGGTGTTTATTTCGCGTCACTCAGAAGATACCAGAATCGCCAATATACGTTATCTTAGTGTTGATAAAACCCAACAAGCTGTGTTTGGTTATATTGCATGCTCGAAATCGGAGCTAGGCAAACAAGCAATTACGCTATTTGACCAAGCATTGCAAACACAGGCAGTCCAGCAAATTATTCTTCAGAGCCACGCACAAATATTTTCACCGCCAGAGCAGGCGCTAATGCTAAGCGCATTGCAAGATGCTTTTAACGTAGCAATACCCGCACGCTGATTTAGTTGTTTAAAATTTGCTCCATCACCCAACTAGTATGTGCGGCCGAATGACCTGTTGACGGATGTGTAATATTTTCAAGTAATGACGCCGCCATATTTTGCACATGATATTGTTGAACATGAGGCGGATTTTCGATACTTAGTTGTTGCTGACCACTTTCGTTAATAACCGTAATTGCTTGCTCATCAAATACGCTAAAGCTGATCTCGCCCTTTTCACCGTATAAAGTAACAACATCAAAACGAGAAAAACCACCAAAGTTCCAACTTCCTGAGCCGGTAATACCGTTTTTATGCTGCCAACACGCTGTGATTGCATCAAAAGCGCCATATAAGTTTTGCTGGTTTGTCGCCAGTCCTTTCACTTGTTCATAATCACCAAATAAGTAACCAAATAAATCGAGACCATGGCTGGCTAAATCATCAAAATAACCTCCTGGTGCAATAGTTTTATCGGTACGCCAATTGTAGGCACCTGATCTATCTTGCTCGCAGGAGGCTTTACTCAAGTGCCAATTAATATGCCGTACTTGGCCGATTTCACCGGCATCAATCAAGCTTTTCACTTTATTAAAGCGCGGTAAAGAACGTCGATAATACGCGACATACAAAGGAATATTTTTACTACTGAAAGCTTCAAGAATAACTTCACTGTGAGCCAATGTAGGCGCCAGTGGTTTTTCAATACAACATGGTTTGCCCGCAGCAGCAACTTTTAGCGCCAGCTCCATATGGCTATCGGGAGGCGTTGCGATATAAACGGCATCAATATCAGAACTTACAATCAATTCATCGGCCGTTTTAAATACCATAGGCACGTTATGGCGTTTTGCGTAATCGTCAGCAAGAGCGGTATCTCGTCGAGTAACGCCTTGCAACACAAAACCTTTCGTATTTTTATACGCAGGGCCACTTTTCACCTCGGTTACAGCGCCACAGCCAATCATTCCCCAACGGATCTGTTTCGTCATTCTACGTTACCCCAAAATTTGTTTTTGTAATTTGATATTGCATATAAGCATTAATTTTTACGTGTTCTGGACTCCAGCCCATTAAAAATCGGTAAAAGTCAGCCCATACAACTGGCCATAAGGTTTTCCATTCGTTAATAGCAGCATGGCTATATACGCTTTTATCAAATATGTGCATGGCGTTGGCAAAATATTTAAAGTAGTCGGCTAAGTAATCATCAGCTCTTTGTTGTAATTGCTGTTCATTTAAACAACTACCCAAAAAGTACATAACGTCAATAACACCTACTCCAGCGCCAACATATTGAAAGTCATATCCGACAACATTTAGTGTCGCGTTATTAATAGCAAAATTCGCTATTTTTGCATCACCATGAATAAGCGTTTGATACGGACATGCCCTAATAGTTTGATCGATGCTGTGTGCTTGTTGCTTGATAGCACAATCTGCCATTTTCTCATACTCATCTGGTCGAGTGGCTAAATGCCAATAACCCCCCTGCGACCATAAGCCATCAGCTTTGACTTGAAAATGAAAAGCATGAAAATTCGCCAACCACTTAATAATGGCTGTAACATGTGTATGGATTGGTTTTGCGTTTACAAAGCCACACTCTGTAAAATCAGCAAACACTAAGACTTTGTGCTGCTCATGTTCTATGGCATTAAAACACCTTAAAGCACCTGCTCTAGATGGTAATCGCGACGCATAATACTGATACCAATAAAATTCGACTTCATAAGAGTGACGCTTTCGGTTAATTGCAAACTCAGTTTGCGAAATTCGCGGATGATTTATGTGATCGGGCACACTAATCGCTTTAATGACGCAGACTTTACCGTCTAAACGACAACGCACTATTTCACCACAGCCACTCCATAAAGCAGTGATTGTTTCAGTGATTTTAATATTTTTATAATGAAGACCAATTAATGGCAGATAAAAAGACATACGCACCAATATCCATAAAGCCAGCGCCTAGTATGACATAAACATTTTAAGATTAAAGCGCTTATAGACAACACAGCTCACTACTTAACTACATGTTAGCAATCATTATCTTTTGCCAGCTTACTATTTCAACACAATGTAAACCAATACATTAATTGAAACGTATCAATCTGCACCAGTTACTATACGAGTAATATATGTTTTCATTCTTTAAGAAAGACCCAACTAAAAAGTTACATAAGCAGCTTTCTATAAAACTAGAACAAGCAATGCATGCCCAACGTAACGGCGATATACGCAAATACTCAGAACTCTCCTTTGAAGCCGATCAAATAGACAAACAAATAATAGAGTTAGAAAAACAAGCGAAACAAGATGGTTAATTTAAATTCTTAGGCATTAAATTAAGAACAAGTAGCGAATTACGTAAAAAGCCCATACAAAACTGTATGGGCTTTAAATATAAAAGCGCCCGAACTTCTGGGCGCTTACATTGTTGAATTAAAAAATATTACTGATTAACAACACTTTTCAGTGGGTTTATCGGTTTTGCATTTTCGTCTAATAAGTTCATATCAAAATCAAACTCATCAACACGAATTGCGCGTTCACGTTTTTTGTTGTAATCAATCAGTTTAGCGTATTCTTCTTCAGTGATTACATTTGCTACAAGTGCATTATCAAGAGTAAGTGCAAAACGAATACCTGGTTTGATTGTTTTAGCACGCAAGGCTTTTTTCACTTTTGCGAGTAAATCTAAACAGCCCATTTTCGCTTTATACGCTTGCTCGTTAATGTAATGTCCATCACCTTCAATAGGTTTAACTAAGTGTGTGATTTGCTTTTTAAATGCCGTGTCAAGTTGCGCCTGTGTAGCTAATTCGCGAATTAAGTCATCGCTAATTTTTGGCATTTTAGTCGAATAGTTCATGGAAATAAAACGCATAAACTTACGTGTGCCACTTGCAGGGAAGTTGTCTAAAAACTTATGCAATGCTTGTTCGGCACTTTGTAATGCAAAACGTGTTGCGTAGTGGAAATATGGCGCTGCTTGCTCGCGTTCACTGCTTGCCACTTTTTGCTCATAATATTTAATTGATGCCATTGCCGCATATAAGAAGCTCATTACATCGCCTAAACGGGCTGATAGCATTTCCGCTTGTTTAAGTTTTCCGCCGAGTACCAGTAACGAAAAATCTGCATATACTGCTAATTTAGCTGATAATTTATGAGCTGCTTTTTCATATTCACGTACTTCTGGAAGTGGTGAATTAGCACCTGCTGTAAATGGTAATACGCCTAAACGAAATGCACGTAAACTGTTTGCTACGCTATAACCCACTGTTTTACGCAGAATGCGGTTAAATTCTTTATCTGCATTTTTATCTTCGCTGTGGATTGATTCAACCATCGATTGTAAATATGGGTGACAACGCATTACACCTTGACCAAAGATCATCAAGTTACGTGTAAGAATGTTGGCGCCTTCAACCGTGATGGCAATTGGCTGTGCAACATAGCCGCTTGCTAACGTATTTTGCGGGCCGTTCTGAATTGCTTTACCAGCTTGAATATCCATTGCTGAGTCAAGCACGTCGCGACCAATTTCAGTCATGTGATATTTTGCAATTGCAGTCACAACCGATGGCTTTAAGCCCATGCCTAAACCTTCGGTTGTAAGTACACGCATTGCTTCTTGTAGGTATGTTTTACCAGCAATATCAGCGAGTTTTTCTTGAATACCTTCAAATTGACCGATTGCTAAGCCAAATTGCTCACGTACCGCAGCATATTCAGACGCACCTTTAAATGCTACCTGAGATGAACTAACACCTAATGCAGGTAATGAAATACCACGGCCAGCGCCTAAACAGCTAACCAACATTTGCCAGCCACGGCCGATGTTCTTTTGCCCACCAATAATGAAGTCCATTGGTACAAATACTTTGTTGCCACGCGTAGTACCGTTGTAAAAACGAATCCCCATTGGATCATGGCGATTACCAAGTTCAACACCTGGGTGCTCTTTTGGAATAAGTGCACACGTAATACCGAGGTTTTCCTTACCACCTAGCAAGCCATTTGGATCAACCACTTTAAATGCTAAACCAAGTACGGTGGCAATTGGCGCAAGGGTGATATAACGCTTGTCCCAAGTGATCTCAAGACCAAGTACTTCTTCGCCGTTGTACATGCCTTTAGTCACAGTACCTAAATCTGGAATGCCACCGGCATCAGAACCAGCCTCTGGGCTTGTGAGTGCAAAACATGGAATGTCACGGCCATTGGCTAGGCGTGGTAAATAATGTGCTTGCTGCTCTTTAGTACCAAAGTGCAGTAGTAACTCACCAGGGCCTAACGAGTTAGGAACCATAACGGTTACTGCAACAGCAGAACTTTTAGTGGCGATTGTGCCAACGATAGTTGAGTTTGCGTAAGGGCTAAACTCTAAACCACCAAATGATTTAGGAATTATCAGTGAAAAGAAACGTTCCTTTTTCAGAAAATCTAAAATGTATTCAGGTAAATGAATGCCATTTTGAATTTCTGTATCGTCGATCATACCCAATAGCTCTTGTAATGGGCCGTCGATAAATGCTTGTTCATCTGCGCTCAATACAGCAGCAGGGACTGCGCGAAGTGCGTTGAAGTCAGGCTTACCTTGGTAAATAGAGCCTTCTAACCACACATCACCCGCATCAAGGGCTTCTTGTTCAGTGATAGAAATACTTGGTAATACTTTTTTTAATTTTGTACGTAAACTCATAATCAACTCATCCGACCAGACAATAATACCTACATTACGTCATAAAAAATGGTTTAGATCAATTACTCTAAGCAATTTTTTAACAGTTTTTTCAATTTATTTATTTTTAGGCTATCTAAGCCATTGAATAAAAAGAGCTAACACTTGTACGCTGAAAAGTATTTAGTTGATTTTTTTTTACTAAAAAACGCTAAAATAATTAAACCTCAGCAACAATAGAAACAAAATGAGGGAAAATAAAGATATGTTAAAGTTTGTGCAAGGTAAGTAGTGTAAGCTTATCGACTGTTAACTAACACTGTTAATCACCACTAAAAGTCGGCTAATTTGCCATTACATAGTTTTATTAATGTATTGGGATCAAGTGCAATTTCAAGGCCGCGTTTACCAGCGCTTACATAAATAATATCAAACTGCTTTGCGCTACTATGGAGGTAAGTTGCTAAGCGTTTTTTTTGCCCTAATGGACTTACGCCACCAAGAATATATCCGGTGCTATTTTCTACCTTTTGTGCAGCGGCCATATGTACTTTTTTAACACCACATGCTTTTGCTAAGAGCTTTAAGTTAACTTGTTGACTCACAGGCGTAATTGCCACTACTAACTGCAATTCATTGGTTTCAAATACCAAGGTTTTGAAAACCTGCTCAGCGGCTAGATTTAACTTTTCAACAGCTTCTAAACCAAAGCTATGTGTACTTGAGTTATGCTCATAACTGAGCAGCTCAAAAGTGGCCTTGTGTTTTTTTAATAATTGTGTGGCTGGCGTCATGACTAACTCCATTGAATTGTTAACTGCTTTAAAATTAACAAAAAAAAGAGTACCAAGGTACTCTTTTTTAAACTATATTCACTCGCTAAATTATATTAACAACAGGGATTAAACGACTCTTTGCAGCCATTTTATTACCATAAATCCGCATAGAGCTTATTGCCAATGCAATAACGACAGCGCACCCGAGTAACCAAAATGCCGAAAACATCGGAGATTGCTTAAAGTTACCCACTTGATACACCACAGAGGCTGTGATGTAAGCAAGCCCTGTTGACCAAGTTGCAACAAATAGCATCCATTTCATTCCAGCTTCTCGGTACATAGCGCCCATCACCGCCACACACGGTGTATAAAGCAATACAAAAACTAAATAACTGAATGCAGCAAGTTGACTGCTAAATAGGTTTTCCATGGTTGCGAAGGTCGATACATTCACTTCTTGATCAATGGCCGCACTACTTTGATCGCTCACATTAGTGACATTTAAACCCAGTGGATCGAGTAAATTACCGAATACGTCTATTAGGTTTGCAGGAATACTCGCGAACGCCTCAGCCAATTTATCGATGACATTAACTGGCTCTTCATTCACAGCCGCTGCGCCATCTAAATTTGAATATAAACTATCTAAAGTACCAACTACTGCCTCTTTAGCAAATACGCCAGTAAAAATACCGACCGTGGCAGGCCAGTTATCTTGCTCTACCCCGATAGGAGCAAACACCGGTGTTGCAATTTTTGAAATTTCACTGAGCATCGATTTATCTGTGTTGTCATTGCCAAAGGTAAAATCAGTACCTATGGAGCTTAATATTTTTAAAATAACAAACACCACAATTATAGTTTTACCGGCGCGCATACAAAAGCTTTTTAAGCGCTCCCATGCTTTGTAAAGTACGCCTTTTGCCGTTGGCATATGATACGCAGGTAATTCGAGAATAAACGGGGTAAGCGTTGGACTAAACAAGGTATTTTTAAGTACCAAACCGGTTAATACCGCCATAACAATACCTAAAATATACAGTGCAAATACTAAGTTTTGGCCATTAGTGGTAAAAAAGGCAGCGACAAACAAGGCATACACACTTAAGCGCGCGCCACATGACATAAATGGTGACATGGCAATAGTCAGTAAGCGATCTTTATGGGTTTCTAAAGTACGAGTTGCCATTACTGATGGCACGTTACAGCCAAAGCCAACAATTAAAGGCACAAACGCTTTACCCGGTAAACCAATGGCGCGCATTAATCTATCCATGATAAAAGCAGCACGCGCCATATAACCTGAATCTTCAATAAAGGCTAAACAAAAGTATAAAAAGCCAATCACCGGGATAAAGGTGGCAACAAGCTGAATACCACCACCTATACCGTCCGCAAGCAATGCGCGTAGCCAATCAGGTGCGCCTAATGAAGTTAATATTTCACCAAAGCCATCGACTAAAATCGCGCCTACAGCAATATCGAAAAAGTCTATAAATGCGCCGCCAACATTTACCGCAACAGTAAACATTAAATACATGATCCCTAAAAATATTGGGATCCCTAAAAAACGATTGATCACTACCGCATCTATTTTATCGCTAATGGTTTCAGAGGCGATGCCTTTAGTATTTTGAGCAAGTTCAGCCAGTTGATGGGCAAACTCATAACGACCATTGGCAAAAAGCACATCAAGTTCATGGTGATCGGCAAACTGTTCAAATTCAGCTTTTGCCACTGCCAGTGTTTGTTTACCAGCATAGCCAAAACAGCTTTCATCTTGCTCTAATAACCGCAATGACAACCAATCAGTGTCGATGTTTTCTATCGGTTTATTATTGGCAGTAAAACTGGCTGCAATGTTGTTGGCCGCTTGCGTTATTTTTTGCTCATAACTAGGGGTATGCATTGATACTTTTTTAAGTTTAAGCCCTTGTGCAATAAACTCTTTTAAACCTGTAATGTCTGTTTTATTATTTGCACTTAAGGCAATCACAGGGCATCCAAGTTGCTTTTCTAGCGCCTTTGGATCCGTTACTAAACCATTTCGTTTTGCCACATCGACCATATTTAGCACGACAAGTAAAGGTACTTTCATCTCAAGCAGCTGAGCGGTGAGGTATAAATTGCGTTCAAGATTTGATGCATCAAGAATATTGATGATCAGTTGTGATTCACCACTGAGGGCATAGTCACGCGCAATTTTTTCATCTAAAGGGGTTTGTGCATTTACATCTAAAGAATAAGTGCCAGGCAAATCAACTAATTCGACAGTCTGATCAGCCACTTTAAATTGACCAATTTTCTTATCGATGGTCACCCCTGACCAGTTACCTACTTTCTGTTTGCTACCGGTTAACGCGTTGAATAGTGTAGTTTTACCACAGTTTGGGTTACCTATTACGGCAATGTTTGGATTCATACTGCGAGTTCCAAATTAATTGATTGTGCCTCGGATTTACGAAGACTAAGCACGGTACCGCGAACTTTAACAATCATCGGATCGCCAAATGGAGAAAAGCGCAATACGTGGACAGGAGCGCCTGGCGTTAAACCCATTGCAAGTAATTTCTGGCGCAACAAACTCGCATTAGGATCGATGCTTACAACAGAGCCATGTTGGCCAATTACTAATTTGTCTAACGTTAACATGCCATCTCATTTCATTTAATACATCAATGGCGCTGATTTTACGCCGATTATTCAATCATGCAAGTGAGACTAATTATCATATCGATAAGTAATGCAAAATAAAGCAGCAATGGCAGAATTATACCTATATTGGATCCTAAATCTCATTTGATAAGATAAAAATAGCCGTTTAGTGACAAGTGCTTAAGAAGCCTAATCGCTCTGTAAAGGTAGCATTATGAATATGTATTATACCAATCGTGTTAAGTTACTGACCATTTACAGCGACAGATAAATACAGTGATAACAAGGCGTAAATTTTGACATGTAGTTGTTCTACTTGAAAAAATTATAACGCAGTTAGCGCTTTATTTAGCTCGCTAGAATGGTTAAATATTTAAGTCGATT